>NZ_JBRFIX010000011.1:0-169583 GCF_053456425.1 Pseudomonas sp. LF020 | reverse complement strand
GGCGCTTTGGGTAGAAGGGGCGGGACGAGAAGTCTCCCACGGTCTGTACTGGTCAGAGTCAGAATCGAGTCTGTAGTCCCGCCCACCCCTTCAAGTCTAAACATACAAGCGAGCCTGCTCGCGAAGGGAGCAACCCGCTCTACAGCGGCAGATGCCCCAACGGCAACGCCCCCGGCGTCTTCACCGTGTGAATCGCAAAGTTGCTGCGAATGTCGCTCACGCCCGGCAGCTTCAGCAGGCAGCCGCTGAGAAAGCGGTCATACGCGCGCAAATCCGGCACCACTACCTGCAACAGAAAGTCCGACTCCCCCGACACCAGGAAGGCCGAGATCACCTCCGGCAGCGCCGTGACCGCTGCGTAAAAGGCTTCGGCCTGTTCATCGTTGTGGCGTTCGACCTTGACCCCGACAAACACCGTCAGCCCCAACCCTACCTCATCGCGATCCAGGTTGGCCTGGTAACCGCGAATCACCCCGGCCTCCTCCAGCATCCGCACCCGGCGCAGGCACGGTGACGCCGACAGGCCGATCTCGTCCGCCAACTCGACGTTGCTCAACCGTCCGTTGCGCTGCAGGGCGGCGAGAATCTTGCGATCAAAGGCGTCGAGTTTCATGGTTGGCAGATCCTGATGGTCAAGGCGTAAAAAGAAAGCAGGTTATGCCAATCACAATGCTTTTTGAAGCTGACTTCGCAAGCACCTGCCCTGACCTTGCGTCATAGACTTGGCTCACCGAATCGATAACGAAAGGGCGGCGACATGGCAAATATCGGGTTGTTTTTTCTGGCACTGGCGGTGGTCTTCCTGTTGCCCGGGCCGGACATGATCCTGCTGCTGCAAACCGGTGCCCGTCAGGGTCGTGGCGCGGCACTGGCGACTGCCGTGGGTCTGGCGATTGCCCGGGGCTGTCATGTGGCGTTGGCGGCGTTGGGTCTGGCCGCGCTGTTCAAGGCAGCGCCGTGGACGTTTGATCTGGTGCGTCTGGCGGGCGCGGCGTACTTGCTGTGGATCGGCGTTCAATGCCTGCGCAGCACGTTGTTGCCGAACCTCACTGCAACTGCCGTGACGGACACCCAGGGACAATGGCGCGAGGCGATTCGCCGTGGCCTGCTGACCAATCTGCTCAACCCCAAGGCCTTGCTGTTCTGCTCGGTGCTGTTGCCGCAATTCATCGTCAATGACGGCGCAGCGGTGCTGACCCAGTTTGCCACCCTCGGCGGGTTGCTGGTGGGCATCGGGCTGCTGTTCGACAGTGCCTATGCCCTGACCGGCGCGGCGCTGGGCCGTTGGCTGCAACACAGTCCAACCGCCCAACGCGTTCAGCAATGGCTGTTCGGCAGCCTGCTGATCGGCTTCGCCGTACGCCTGACGTTTATTCAGCAGGCTTAGGGTTTGCGAGTCTTGCGCCGACGACTGAACAACACCAGCGCGCCAGCACTGATCAACAACAGGACACCGACCACCGGCCACTTGTACGGACGCAACGAATCGCGCACCGCGTCGGTCACCTGGGTCACGTAACGCTTGTCGGCGTTTTCAAAATCCGGATAGGGGCACTGATTACCAAAGTCCACCGCCCACGGCACGTACGGGCCTTCATTGACGTAGCGTCGATACAGCGCGCTCTGCTCTTCCAGGCTGCTGTTGAAACCGGCGGCGTTACACAACACCGCAGCAAACGCCTGGCTGGTGTGCGGTAGATTATCAGCGGCCCGACTGGCCAGCGCGGTCGCGACAAAACGGTAGTGATAACGCTCGTCCGGCTGCGCTTCACTGGCTTTCTGGCGCTTCACTTCGTCCTCGGCCACCAGCGGCCCGACTTTCAGCTCGGTGTTTTCCAGGCTGTAGTTGCCGCCAAACGTGGCGTAGTCCGGCGCCATCTCGTAGCCGAGAATATCCATGCCCCACTCGCGTGCGGTCCACGCCGCGTTGTACAAGGCGCTGGCGCGTCTGGTCGGCCACCACGCAGCGTCGGCCTTCATCCGTTGCTCGCCGTACAGACGGGCCTTGTGCTGCAGATCGGGATTGTCGAAATAGCCGACCGCTTCCTCGTAATGACCCTCGCGCAGCAAGCGCCGGCCCAGTAGATTGCGCAGGCTGGCGGCGACCGGTAGCGGCACGTAGTTGTCGCGTTGCTGCTGAGTCAGCGCCGGTGGCGCCGGCACGTTGTCATCGACGTAGCGCTTGAGTTCATCGACCGTCAGCACGCGCTCGGCCACCGTCGCTGCGTCGAACCAATAGATGCTGTTGCTGCGATACAACTGCACGAACGCTTGCAGGTATTCACCGCGTTGCAGCGCGAGAATCGCGCTCTCACCCTCGACCCGGCATTTCGGCTGAACGGTTTCAAAGTCCCAGTCCGGAGTACGCCGGTAGCCCCAATCTTCGCTCTGCGGGAAAGCCTGCGCGGCTTTGGCATAAGCGGCCGCCGCGGCATTTTTATCGCCGTCACGCACGGCCAGTTTGGCCCGCAGCCACCACGCCAGTCCGCCGTCACCGGCGTTTTCAAGAAAGGCCTTGGCGCTGGCGTAATCACCCTGTTGATAGTTCATCGCCGCCAGTCGATCGGCGTTTTCCAGGCTGCCACGGGTGCTGTTCTGGAGCAGCTTGATCAGTTTTTTCTCGTTCGGCGGCTGCTCGTCGAATGACCAGCCCATGCGGCTGATCAACGAAGCGGTAACCAGTTGCTGCACGGCTTTGCGCTCAAGCAGCTTGGCCAGTTGCGGCTCAGGCAGTTCGGCCAGCTCATTCATCAGTTGTTTCAGCGAGGTGTAACCCACGGCCGAGCCGTGCAGGTTCTGCGCCTCATACAGTTCGATGGCGCCGCTCCAGTCGCCGGCGTTGCGCAGCACCCGCGCCTCTTCACCGAGGCTGGCCACACCGAGTTCCAGCGGATCGCTGAAGCCATCGATGCTCAGTTGTCGGGCCTGACGGAAGGCTGCGCGTGCGTCCTCCAGCACTTCGATGACATCGCCCGCCTCGGCACTCATGGCAAACCAGGCACGCCCGAGGGAATACGCCGTCCAGGTACTGCGCAGCGGACGCTGATCGGCCGGCAGGGCCAGCACTTTGTTGAAATATTCGATCGCCAGCGGATGATCGCCGGTGGCAAACGCCACCGCGCCGGCCACGTACAAGCGGATTTCCGCTGGCAGACTGGCGCCTTGCGCCTCGACCTGACGCGCATCAGTCAGACCGCGCAGCTGTTTGACCAGCGCCTGTTGCTCGGCGCTCAGACCGAACTGCTCGGCTTTTTCGCGCACCGCAGCAGGCTCGTTCTCGTCGCCGTACAGATCGTCGGGATTGTGCGTCGCCGCCGTCACGTTCTTCAGCCCGGCAATGGTCTTGCCCAGGCGGCTGATCTCGAAGTTGAAGTTGCCCTCCGGCAGCTCGGCCAGGCTTTGCCCGCGATTGTCGAGCAGGCGCATCGGGAAGTCCGGGCCGCAGGCCAGCGCCGAACCCAGCGGCAGGCTGAGGCTCAGGCAGAGCAGATGGCGGGGCCAGTTACGGGTCAACATGCGAACCTCCTTGATCAATAGATGCACAGCGCGCCCAACCGATGGCGCGCTGGCCACCCGCCGGCAGACGACCGTCGCGCAGGCGGGTGAAGGTAAGCAGATCCGCGCTCTGTTGCAACGAGTAACCGGCGAGCGCATCGGCGCCTTCGCAAGCGCTGGCCTTGACGGTGATGCGCGTGGGCCAGGCACTGTCGAGGTTTCCGACATTGCGCAGGGCAATGTCTTGCAGGCCATCGTGGTCGCTGAACGTCAGGCCGAGCCGGCTGCTCAACGCATCGCCACGGGCCACGGCGCTCAACGTGGCCAGGCTCCAGGCCCGACGATCATTGGCCAGCGGCAGGCGAAACCAGATCAGCCCGGCCAGATGTTCCGGCGGGTCCTCGCGCAGCGCTTTTGCAAGTCGGCTCAGTTGCAACGGATCGGCGAGCAGTTCCCGGCGTTGCCCTTCACGTTCGATCGGTACTTCGCTTTCCACCACCGGGGCACCGTCGGCATCCGGCAGCAGCGCCACGCCATAGGCCGGCAGCGCCAGATAGAACGGTTTGCTGCTGATTTTGCCCCAGGCGCTGGCCCAGCGCCGAGCCTGCTCGGGGTCGAACAAGCCGCGTCGCGGATCGCTGACGGCGTGCACCTGCAGCACGCTGCTGTCGACTGTGGCCAACAACGCCGGCAGCTGTGAACTGCCGAGCCACGCCGGCAGCGCGGTGATGCTCAGCGGCAACGATGCGGGCAACGCGGAGCGCAGATGTGTCAGGAATTCGATGTATTCCGGCAGACGCGCATTACCCGCATCATGGTCGATCTCGACGCCACCCAGGGTCAGCCCCTGCGCCTGCCAGTTGGCGACAACCTGAAAAATCCGATCCGTGACCTGTGCCTGATCCAGCCCCTTGAGCTGACCATCGAGGCGAATCACCGCAATCAGTGGCCGGCCATCGTGCTGGAGCAACGGCGCATCGATACGCGCACGATGCCAGCCGTCATTAGGGAACGCCTGCAAGGCCAGCACACGCAAGGTCGAGAAGTCCTCGCGGCTGTCTTTCAGCGCGAGCTCATGGGCGGACGTCCACTGGCGTTGCCAGACGTAAAGTTGCTGATCGAGGGCGGGGGCGTCATGCCGCTCGCAAGCAGCGAGCAGCAGCGCCGCGATCAAAATCGAAAAGCCGAACCGCATCAAATGCCTATTCCCTGCCGGTACAAAAATGCAGGGTACACAAATCCCTGTAGGAGTGACTCAGGGCTTGCGGGCAATGATCACCTGACTCTTCGCCACCACCGCGTCCAGCGCCTGCTTGATCTGCGCACCCCGGGGCGAATCGAGCACCGCTTGCCAGGTGTTGGCCCAATGCTCGAGTAACGGGTGATCCGGGTTGCTGAAATCGACCTTGGCTTCCCAGAACAGCAGCATCCACATCGACCAGTAAAACCCGTACTGGCTGTGGCTGATGATCTCCAGCCCGGCGTCGCTGACCATCGTCTTGAACTGCTCTTCACTGATGATGCGAATGTGGTTGGGCTTCCGGAAATACTCCGGCGCCGCAATGTCCTTCTGCAAATCTTCAGAGCTTGGGTGCGGCACGCTCAACAGGTACAGAGCACCGGACTGGCCGACCCGCACCAGCTCGGCAAGAAACTGCGCCGGGTCGTCGACGTGTTCGATGACTTCGGTGGAGACCACCCGGGTGGCGGTGCCGTCGGCAATCGGCAACGGATTGCAGTCGGTGACATGGCACTCGACGCTGCGCGCCGGGGTATCGCTCAGGCGCTGGCGAGTCGCCTCGACCTTGGCGCCATCGATGTCGGCAATGATGATCTTCGCCCCGCGCATGCCGCAGAAATGCACGTTGCCGCCGTCACCACAGCCGACATCGAGCAAGGTGTCATCGGCGGTCACCGGGAAGCCCTTGAACAGCTCACCGGTCTCCTGATTGAACCAGCCGCTGAGCTTGGCATCGTAGAGGCCGAGCATGTACGGATCGACCTTGTCCGCCACCGGGGCGGCAGGTTGCGCGGGGGCCGGTGCAGGCGTCGCCGCCGTGAGTTTTTTCAAGATGCTCAGCATGAGGTGGCTCCGGGAGTTGAAACGGCGGTTCGGGACGTATCGAGGCGCCGCACCAGAGCAGCACCGCGATTACGCATCGGCATTTCGATGACGCGGTAGTTCAGCTCGCTGAGCAGCACGATCAGGCCGCAGGCGATCAGCAAGGTGAGAATCGGGTGCCCGGCCGGGCTCGGCAGACCGGCAGCCTGCAAGCGGAAAATCAGCTCCCGCACCAGCAGGTAGGCCGGGATATGAATCAGGTAAATGCCGTAGGAGCGACTGCCGATCCACGCCATCAGCCGTTGCAGGTGGCCTGCCGGCAGCAGGTAATCGCGGTTGTACGAGGCGATCCACACCAGCAGCGCACCGAGTACGGCGATCGAGCCGATGCGATAAGGCGCGAAAGTGAAACGGTCGGTGGCCATGAAACTCATCAGCAGTGCCACGCCGATCAGCACTGACACCCCGGCCCACGGTCGCCGCAGAAACGTCGGCTGCCAGCGCTGGTAAGAAGGTTGCGCACTCCACAGCGCCAGCAGCACGCCGAGCGCCAGCGCATCAGTGCGCACCACCATCAGCAACGGCGTGCGCAGGGTGAACAGTTGCACCGCGACCAGCGCCAGCAAGGCCCAGACCAGATGCTTGCGGCACAGCACAATCAGCAGCGGGAACAGCAGGTAAAACTGCTCCTCCAGCGCCAGGCTCCAGTAAACGAAACTGCTGCCGTATTCGTAATGAAAGAAGCTGTCGGCAAAACGGAAGTTGGCGTACTGCAACACCCCCGCCAGCGTCGCCTGCAGGTTGGCGTGCAAGCTGCCAAAGGCACCGGAGCGGTTGAGAAACACACACGCCAGGAGAATCAGCGCCAGCCACAACCAGGCCGACGGCAACAGGCGAAACACCCGCCGCAGCCAGAAATTGCGCGTCTGCTGCCAGCACTCCTGACGCGTCGTGCAGCCTTGCAGCGCAGGAATCAGACTGCGCGCAATGACAAAGCCGGAGATCGCGAAAAACAGATCGACGCCCCACCACGGTTGCGCCCAGCCGTGGATGTTTTCCAGCAGCGGCACGCTGTCAGTGAACAGGCTGCCCTGCAAGTGATGGAACAACACGCCGAGGACGGCGACCGCGCGCAGCACCTCGATGTCCATGATTCGCCTGGCACTCATGGCTGACTCCCGGCGCGTGCTTCGCCAGCCAGTGGTTTGCGGGCGATGATCACCTGACTTTTGGGCATGAAGCGGTCGAGCATCTGCTTGATTGCCAGGCCATCGGGCTGCGCCAGCAGGTCTTGCCAGGTACGCGCCCAGCTCTCCATCAGCGGCGGGTACGGCGCCTGAATCCGGTCGCGCACCGCGCCACCGAGGTCACGGCCGGCAGCGCGCTCGCTGGCCCAGAAGAAGATCATGCCCATCACCCAGAAGAACCCGCTGGCCTGTCGATGCTCGATCACCAGCCCGGCGTTCTCCACCAGTTCGGCAAAGCGCTGCTCGGTGAAAATCTGCACATGATTAGGCGTCTGGTAATAACTGGCCGGGGCGATGCCCTGTTGCAGGTGCTCACCCACCGGTGCCGGCACACTCAGCAGGTACTGCGCGCCCGGGCGGCCCATGCGCACCAGTTCGGCCATGAACGGTTCCGGCTGATCAATGTGTTCCAGCACTTCCATGCACACCACTTTGCTCGCGCAACCGGCGGCCAGCGGCAATGGCAGGCTGTTGCTGACCAGCCCCAGATTCGGCTTGGTGCTCTGCGCCTCAACCTGCTGCGCCAGATCACGAACTTTGTCATGTTCGCTGTCGGTGAAGATTACCGAGGCGCCCTGTCGCACCGCGAACAGCGTCGCCACGCCCTCGCCACAACCGACGTCGAGCAAGGTGTCGTCAGCGGTGATCGCGAAGCCCTTGAGCAATTCACCACTGTCGGGCAAAAACCAGCCGTCGAGGATCGCGTCATGCAACCCCACATCCCGTGGCGAAACCTGGCCGGGCGGCTCAGGTGCAACAGGCAAGGGCGCGGGACGCAGGCGTGCAAGCAGACGCCGGATCATGCGCTCGCGGCTTCCACGGACAACGCTTTGATGGCTTGCGCACGCTGGGCAAAAAACGTCCGCAGACGCTCCTCAGCGCTCGCCTGACTGCAGAATTTCTGCAGGTTGTGCACGGCATGTTCGGACATCCGCGCGTAGCGCTCGACATCGTTTTTCGCCACCGCATAACTGTCGCGATACGCCGCGCACAGTGAGTCCCAATCGGTCATGTAGCGCAAGGTGCGATAGGCCGCCCGTGGGTCATGGGGCCAAGCCGTCAGCTCCTCGGTGGAAGCGACGATGAACGCGTTGTCGCTGTCGACGTAATCGGCCATCGCCGTGTTCAGCGGCGCAATTGCCGGTTTGCCACAGGACATGAACTCCATCAGCGGCAGGCACTGGCCTTCGCCATAGGAGCTGTTGACCACATAGCTGGTGGCCTGCACCAGTGCCTCGTAATCGGCGTCCGCCAGATACCCGTGAATCAGCACGATCCGGCACTGGTAGGACTGGTTCTTGTACAGGTGATGCAGCATGTCGCTCAGGGCATTGGCGATGTCATGGTGCGTGAGCTTGAGCACCAGGGTCGCATCGGCGACCTCACGGAACGTGGTGCAGAAGGCACTGAGCATGTCCTGCCAGTTCTTGCGCCCGTCATACGGGTTGAACACCGAGGTGTAGACCACGCCGTCCAGTTGCAACTGGCAGTCCTGCGGCGGCCCGGCAAACGACAGCGGCGTGCCTTCGCACAACCCGGGCGGACCGTAGGGGCGCAGATCCACCGTGCGGCTGTCGAGCAGCAGACCGCGCAGCTTCAACTGCACCGCTTCGACCACTGGCTGCTTGCGTAACTGCGCACCGCGGGCGGCGAAGCGATCCCACACCGGCGCGGGAATCGCGCAGATCGGATAGTCCGCGCCCATCACCTCACACACGGCGTCAACGGTAAAACTCGAATGGGTAATCGCCATGCCGCAGGCGTTCAACACCACGCGCCAGTCGTGACGCGGTTCGCCGTGCCAGCTCTCGGTGGGGATGGTGCTGAACTCCCAGGCAAATACCGGGATGGTCGGGCAGGCGTAATGAATCGGCGTGCGATGCGGCGGCGAGAACGACAGAAACACGCATGCCTCGCCACGGCTCAGGCAATCGAAGTACAGGCGATCGACCAACTCGTCCGGGTTACTCACTTCTATCACTTGCCCGAGGCGCTCCAGCACCGGGCGGAATTCCTTGAGGACAAAGTAGTAGCTGTATTCGGGCCGGCCAAGGTTCTGCTGGATGTTGCTCTTGTTGGTTTCGGAATGAATGATGATCAGCATGATGCAGCCCCCGCCTCGGCGATCAGCTCTGGGCTTGCACTCGGCGTCAGTTGAAAAAACTGCGCCAGACGCTGCTGCACTGGAGCAAAACTGCAGTACTCGCGCATGCGTTCATTGGCCGCCAAGGCCATGGCCTGATAGGCCTGTGGATCGTTCTTGGCCATGGCGTAACTGTTTTCATAGGCGGTTTTCAACGAGCCCCAGTCCGGGCGATGGCGCAGGGTGCGGTAGAGGATCCGCACATCGTCCGGCCAGATGGTCGGCTCACGGCTGGACTTGACGATGAAACCGACACGCTCGTCGATGTAGTCATGCATCGCCGTATGGTCCGGCGCAATCACCGGACGCGCGCAGGACATGAACTCCATCAGCGGCAGGCACAGCCCTTCGCAGCGCGACGCGTTGACGTAGAAACTGGCCGCTCCGTAAAGCCTGGCGAACTCTTCGTCTTCCAGATAGCCGTGCATGACCAGCACCCGGCATGAGAACGGCGACAGCTGCGACAACAAGGTGATCAGGTGCACGTAATAGGTCGCCAGATCGTTCTGCGTCATCTTCAGCACCAGCGTGGCATCTTCGACGTCGCGCATGGCCCAGCAGAAAGCCGTGATCAGGTGATGCCAGTTCTTGCGCCCGTCTTCGGGATTGAACACGCTCACGTACACCACGCCGCTGACCTCGGCCTGCAGCGTGGCGCTGGTGTCCGGCAAGCAGGCCTGTGGGTGCTCGGCCACCGTCGGTGCTTCGACAGTGACCGCTGGCGGCAACGGTTCAGGGGCTGGCGTACGCAACCGGAAGAGCTGGCGGCGCAGAGCGACCGGCAGCAAATCGCGAACGGCTTCGCGATACCACTGCAGCAGGTTGTGCTTGAGCAGAAACAGCGGTCGGTGTTCGTTGGAGGCCGCTGTCGCTCGCCAGCCTTCGCGCAAGTAATGCTTGGTGATGAATGCGCGCCGGCGCAGGGTCAGTTCCGGTGGTGGTGGGACAGGTTCGGACGGCGCAGCGACGTCGACCGGCTCGCTGGCCTCCACTGCCGGCTCGTTGGGCGTGGGTGCAATCAACCCATCGGCGGACAAGCCGAGGGCTCGGCTGTCGATGATGCAGCCCTTGATCTGCAACACCGCCCCTGGGTTCACCGCAGCCGGCGGGAACTGCCGACGCACCCCGGCGAAGCCTTCCCACAAAGGCGTCGGCAACACCAGGACCGGGAAATCTTCGCCCATGGTCCGGCGAATGGCCTCTGCGGTGTGGCTGGACAAGGTGATCGCCCGACCGTGACGGGCCAGGATCCGGCTCCAGTCATGACGGGCATCTTCTTGATGAGGGTCGACCGGGATCGAGTCGTACTCCCACGCAATCACGCAGACCACCGGACATTGCAGGTCGGTCGGGGTTTTATGCGGCGGAGCGAACGAAAGGAAGAGACAATCCTGACCGGCCAGTTGCAACTGGCGGTACAGCGGGTCGACTTCCGCCGCCGACGACACCACGTGCACTTGCCCAAGGCTTTCCAGCACAGGACGGTAGGCCTTGAGCACGAAGTAATAGCTGTATTCCGGACGCCCCAGGCTCTGGCTGATGGAGCGGTCGTTGACGTCCGAGTAAAGAATGAAATTCATGGCATCCCACGGTGCAACCACCATCCCGGCGGTTTCACGCTATGACGGCCAAGCGCTGGAGCGAGTCGGGATCACCGCTGCTCGTCCTTCGTCATGGAGCTCGTCTTCGTTCTTGTTTTAGTGGCTGGTTTCACCCTGTTGCGCAACAACCCCGGCGAACCTGGGGAGATGGCGACGATGGCCATTCTAAACACATCCGTCGCGAATCCGGGAACCGCCCGACGAGAATAAATCAGGCTACGCTGACGAGAACTGACCGGTCACGGTTTGCGCTGTTGAAATTGCTGCGCATTTGGCACAGATTGGTAACAAACAACTACAACAACGACTTCGCCTGCCGTCATGTCGGTCTTTTCATCCGGCCTGACAGACTTCTCCTCAAAGCCTGTGGGAAAGTGGCGAAAGTTAAAGACCAAGGGGTCGCTGTTTGAAAAAGCGTCTGTTCATCACGGGCCTCAGTGGATTCGTGGGACAACATCTCCAGTCGCGTCTGGCTCAGCCGGACTCGACATGGGAGCTGCTGCCTGCCGCTGCACCCTACGATCTCACGGCACCTGCCAGTCTCGTCGACCTGTGGCCACAATTGCCCGACGCGGTGATTCATCTGGCCGGCCAGACCTTCGTTCCCGAAGCCTTTCGCGATCCGGCCCGCACCCTCGAAATCAATCTGCTCGGCACCCTCAATCTGTTACAGGCGCTCAAGGCGCGCGGTTTCCAGGGGACTTTCCTGTATGTCAGCTCCGGCGACGTTTATGGTCAGGTTGCCGAAAGCGCCCTGCCCATCACCGAACTGCAACCGCCCTGCCCGCGCAATCCCTACGCCGTGAGCAAACTGTCGGCGGAATTTCTCTGCCTGCAATGGGGCCTGAGCGAAGGCTGGCCGGTGCTGGTGGCGCGGCCGTTCAACCATATCGGCAGCGGGCAGAAAGACAACTTTGTCATCGCCAGTGCTGCACGCCAGATCAACCGCATCAAACAGGGCCTACAAGCCGCGCAACTGGAAGTCGGCGACATTGACGTCACGCGCGACTTCCTCGATGTCGGCGATGTGATCTCGGCGTATTTCGCTCTGCTGGAAAAGGGCACGCCGGGGCAGGTCTACAACATTTGCTCGGGCCGCGAGCAAAGCATCCGCAGTCTGATCGAACAGCTGGGCGACCTGGCCGAGATCGACCTGCAACTGGTGCAGGATCCGGCGCGCATGCGCCGTGCGGATCAGCGCCGCGTTTGCGGCAGTCACGCAAGGCTCGCCCAGATCACGGGATGGACGCCGAAAATTTCAACACAACAATCCCTGCGGGCGATCCTGTCCGACTGGGAGCAGCGAGTACGACAAGAATGAAAAGTGCACTGATCACAGGGATCACCGGCCAGGACGGCGCTTATCTGGCCAGACTGCTGCTCGACAAGGGCTACAAGGTTCACGGTCTGGTCGCACGGCGCAGCAGCGATTCGCGCTGGCGCCTGCGCGAGATGGGCGTCGAAGGCGACATCGTCTATCTGGACGGTGACATGGCCGATGCCTGCTCGGTGCAGCGCGCGGTGATCAAGTCGGCGCCGGACGAAGTCTACAATCTGGCTGCGCAAAGCTTCGTCGCCGCTTCCTGGAATCAGCCGGTGACCACCGGCATCGTCGATGGCCTGGGCGTGACCCACCTGCTCGAAGCGATCCGCCAGTTCAGCCCGCACACGCGTTTCTATCAGGCCTCCACCAGCGAAATGTTCGGTCTGATCCAGGCCGAGCAGCAGGACGAGAACACCCCGTTCTACCCGCGCAGCCCCTACGGTGTGGCCAAACTCTACGGCCACTGGATCACCGTCAACTATCGCGAAAGTTTCGACCTGCACGCCAGCAGCGGCATTCTGTTCAATCATGAATCGCCACTGCGCGGCATCGAATTCGTCACTCGCAAGGTCACCGACGCCGCCGCCCGCATCAAACAGGGCAAGCAGCACGAACTGGCCCTGGGCAACATCGACGCCAAGCGCGACTGGGGCTTTGCCGGCGACTACGTCGAAGCCATGTGGCTGATGCTGCAGCAGGACAAGCCTGACGATTTCGTGGTCGCCACTGGCGTCACCACTACCGTGCGCGAGATGTGCCGCATCGCTTTCGATCACGTCGGTTTGAACTACCGCGACTACGTGAAGATCGACCCGGCGTTCTTCCGCCCGGCCGAAGTCGAAGTGCTGCTCGGCAACCCGGCCAAGGCGCAGCGCGTACTGGGCTGGAAGCCGAAAACCGATCTGGACACCCTGATCCGCATGATGATGGATGCGGACATGAAACGCGTCGCCAAGGAGTAGGTCATGCTGATCCCCGTGATTCTGTCCGGCGGTGCCGGTACTCGTCTGTGGCCGGTGTCCCGCGAGGGCCATCCCAAACCGTTCATGACCTTGCCCGACGGCCAGTCGCTGCTGGGCAAGACCTACCAGCGGGCGGCGGCATTGCTTGAAGGCTGGGGTGACATTGTCACGGTGACCAACCGCGAATATTACTTCCAGAGCAAGGATCACTATTGCGCCGCCCATGTGTCGAGGCATCGCGGGCACTTCCTGCTGGAGCCGACCGGGCGCAACACCGCCCCGGCGATTGCCGCCGCCGCCCTGTCGCTGCAGGCGCTGCACGGTGACGACGCGATCATGGTGGTGATGCCCGCCGACCATTTGATCGTTAATCAGCAAGCCCTCAAGAGCGCCGTCGAACACGCGGTCAACCTGGCGAAGGACGGTTATCTGGTGACCTTCGGCGTGCTGCCGACCGCCCCGGAAACCGGCTTCGGCTACATCGAGACCGGCGCACCGCTGGACGCCAAAGGCGCAGCGAAAGTGCAGCGTTTCGTGGAAAAACCCGACCTGCAAACCGCCTCCCATTACCTGGAAAGCGGCAACTTCCTGTGGAACTCGGGCATGTTCTGCTTCACCACCGCGACCCTGATCAACGAACTGCAATTGCACGCGCCAGAGTTGCTGGAACAGACCCGCGCCTGCATGGACGCCAGTGCCGCGGTGGAAACCGTCGGCTGCCTGCAACAGGAACTGTCGCCGACACTGTTCGCTGAGATCACCGACATCTCCATCGATTACGCGTTGATGGAACGTTCAGAAAAAGTCGTGGTGGTGCCCGCCGGTTTCGACTGGAGCGACATCGGTTCGTGGGGCGCGGTGGCGGCGCTGGTGCCGGCCGATGCCGACAACAATCGCGCCAGCGGCGAAGCAGTCTTCATCGACAGCCACAACAACTTTGTGCAGAGCGAAGGCCGACTGGTGGCAACGGTGGGTGTAGATGACCTGATCATCGTCGACACCGCCGACGCGGTGCTGGTGGCCCATGCTGATCGCGCCCAGGATGTGCGACGCGTCGCCAAACATCTCAAGGACAAATCCCACGAAGCCTATCGCCTGCATCGCACGGTCAGCCGTCCATGGGGCACCTACACCGTGCTCGAGGAAGGCCCGCGCTTCAAGATCAAGCGCATCGTGGTCAAGCCCGGCGGCAAGCTGTCACTGCAAATGCACCATCACCGCAACGAACACTGGGTGGTGGTCGAGGGCATGGCCAAAGTCACCAACAACGGCAGCGGCACGCATCTGGTGGCCAAAAACGAATCGACATTCATTGCCGCCGGACACCGGCATCGCCTGGAAAACCCCGGGGTGATCGACCTGGTGATCATCGAGGTGCAAAGCGGCGAATACCTCGGTGAAGACGACATCGTGCGCTTCGAAGACCAATACGGCAGGACGGTTTGATGCTGCTTTCCCTGTACCGCTCGCTGCGCAGCTACCGCGGATTCATCCTCGGCAGCGTCAAGCGGGAGTTTCAGGCGCGTTATCGCAATTCGCTGTTCGGCGCGCTGTGGACCGTGCTCAACCCGTTGTCGATGATCGTCGTGTACACGGTGATCTTTTCCCAGATCATGCGCGCGCGCCTGCCGGGGGTCGAAGACGGCCTGGCTTACAGCGTGTACCTGTGCGCCGGTCTGCTGACCTGGGGACTGTTCGCGGAAATCACTTCGCGCAGCCAGAGCATGTTTCTGGAAAACGCCAATCTGCTGAAGAAAATCAGCTTCCCGCGCATCTGCCTGCCGGTGATTGCGCTGCTCAACGCCGGGATCAACTTCGCGATCATTCTCGCGCTGTTCTTCGGTTTTCTGCTGATCAGTGGACGCCTGCCCGGCATGGCCTTGCTGGCGCTGATTCCGCTGTTGCTGGTGCAGGTGATCTTCGCCGCCGGGCTGGGGATGATCCTCGGCATTCTCAACGTGTTCTTCCGCGATGTCGGGCAGATGTTCGGCATCTGCCTGCAGTTCTGGTTCTGGCTGACACCGATCGTTTACCCGCTCTCGATCCTGCCGCCGGGCATCCAGCACCTGATCAGCCTCAACCCGATGACGGCACTGATGACCAGTTACCAGAACGTGTTCCTCTACAACCAGTGGCCGGACTGGCCGTCACTGCTGCCGTTGCTGATCCTCGGCCTGCTGTTCTGCGCCATGGCCCTGCTCCTGTTCCGGCAACGTGTCGGCGAAATGGTGGATGAACTCTGATGGGACATATACGCGTCAGCGGCCTGGGCAAGGCCTACAAGCAATATCCCAATCGCTGGAGCCGGTTGTTCGAGTGGCTGGTGCCGTTTTCCGGCACCCGACACCACTTGCACTGGGTTCTGCAGGACATCGATTTCGAGATTCAACCCGGTGAAGCGGTCGGCATCGTCGGGGTCAACGGCGCGGGCAAAAGCACGCTGCTGAAGATGATCACCGGCACCACGCAACCGAGTTGCGGGCAGATTCAACTGCAAGGCCGCGTCGCCGCCCTGCTGGAACTGGGCATGGGGTTTCACCCGGACTTCACCGGCCGCCAGAACGCGTTCATGGCCGGCCAGTTGTTGGGCATGCAGGTCGAAGAGATCGAAGCGCTGATGCCGCAAATCGAGAGTTTTGCCGAAATCGGCGAAGCCATCGATCACCCGGTGCGCACCTACTCCAGTGGCATGCAAATGCGCCTGGCCTTCAGCGTTGCCACCGCCCGACGTCCAGACATCCTGATCGTCGATGAAGCACTGTCGGTGGGCGACGCCTACTTCCAGCACAAAAGCTTCGAGCGCATCCGCAACTTCCGCAAGGCCGGTACCACGTTGCTGATCGTGTCCCACGACCGCTCGGCGATTCAGTCGATCTGCGACACCGCGATCCTCCTGGAGAACGGCCGCCTGGCCATGCGCGGCAAACCCGAAGAGGTCATGGACTACTACAACGCCATGCTTGCCCAGCGCGAAGGCCAGATCGTGCGCCAGGAAATGCTCGCCAACGGCCAGGTGCAGACCATTTCCGGGACGGGTGAGGCGGGGATTGTCAGTGTGCGTCTGCTCGACGCTCAAGGGCGCAGTCTGGAAGTGGCGGAAGTCGGCCAGCCGGTGGTGCTGGAAGTTCAGACCGCAGTGCGCGAGGACATCGAACGGCTGGTGCTGGGCTTTCTGATCAAGGACCGCCTCGGCCAGGCGATCTACGGCATCAATACCCATCGCCAGGACCAGGCAATCAGCGACCTGAGCGCCGGTGAGCAGGTGACGTTCCGCTTCGCCTTCGACATGCGCCTGGGCAAGGGCAGCTATTCGGTGGCGCTGAGCCTGTCGCGCCTGGATTCGCATCTGGATCGCAACTTCGAATGGCGCGATTACGGTCTGGTCTTCCACGTCATCAACAATCGTCAGGAAGACTTCGTCGGCTGCTCGTGGCTGCAAGCCCGGACCGAGATCAGCCGCTCCAGTGAAAACACCGAGCAACTACCTGACAGGGAAATCTCGCAATGACACGACTGTTGGTGGAGTGCACCTACGTTTTCGAACACCCGTCCGCCAACTCGGGCATTCAACGGGTAGTGCGCAACGTCATTCAACAGTTGCCCGACGCCGACCGCGAGCGTGAATGTATCCCGGTGGTGATGCTCGACGGCGCTCTGTATCAGGTTAAAAGCCTGGCGCCGATCAAAACCCCGAAAATCAATCTGACCAGCCTGCGGGTGAAGCTCGAACAATGGGCCAACGGCTTCTGGCTGCGCCATCGCGCTCTGGAACGACGCTGGCCTTTCAGCCGGTCACATTTCACCCGGCGAGTGTTGTACGTACTCTGCCGACTCACCGCGTTCGCCTGTTTCAGCCTGCCGATGCGCGTGCTCGGGCGCCTGCTCAAGGGCAAGCCGGTGCCCGAGCGCTGCGTGCCATTGCAACATCAGGCCGGCGATCAACTGGTATTGCTCGACTCGTCCTGGCACGCCAACTTTTTCCCCTTGGCCGAACAACTCAAACGCGACGGCGTCGGTATCGTTTCGGTGATCTACGACCTGATCCCGCTGACCCATCCACAGTTTTGCGACGCGGGTCTGGTCAAGGTGTTCAACGACTGGTTCGACTGGATCGCGCGCACGGCTGATGGCTATGTCGCGATCTCGACCACCATCCGCGATCAGGTGCGCCAGGAGATGCTGCGCCGGATCGGCACGCAACAGGTGCAGCAGCGCTGGTTCGATTATTTCCACCTCGGTTCCGAACTGGACCTGACCGACGCCGCAGCGGAGGTCGATCGCAACCTGCTGAACCTGTTCAAGACCCCTGAACCGGTATTCCTGATGGTCAGCACCATCGAGCCGCGCAAGAATCACGCCTACCTGCTCGATGCCTTCGAACAGGCCTGGGCTGCCGGCTCCAGGGCGCGCTTGTGCATTGCCGGGAAAATCGGCTGGAAGTGCGAGGCGCTGATCGAGCGAATCCGCCAGCATCCACAACTGAACCGTCGCCTGTTCATGTTCAACTCGCTCTCGGACAAAAGCCTTGAGCACGCCTATTCCCACGCCACGGCGCTGGTATTCCCGTCGCATGTCGAAGGGTTCGGCCTGCCCCTGGTGGAAGCCATGCAGCGCGGGCTGCCGGCGATGGCCAGCGACATCCCGGTGTTTCGCGAAATCGGCGGCGATTACATGGCGTATTTCGATCTGCACAACCCGCAGAGCCTTACCGACCTGGTGCTCGGGATGGAGCGCTCGGGGCAGTTTCCGGCGCCCATGAGCCTGGACCAATGGCGCTGGCTGAGCTGGCGCGAAGCAAGCGCGCAACTGGTGCAGCGCATCGAGCGCAACCTGAACCATCCACTGCCCGCATCCGAAGGCCAGCATGCGCATTGCTCTTAACGCGCGGATTCTTCAGGCGCCACGCACCGGCATCGGCCATTACGTCGCCGAACTGGTCCGCGCCTTGCGCGACACAACCGATGTCGAGGTGGCGTTGTTCCACGGCTGGGGCTGGAGCTCGGCCTTGCCGGAAGCGGCCATGCCCGGCTACTCGCGCCTGACGCCACTGTTGCGGCAGATCCCCGGGGCCTATCAGGCACGGCGCTGGCTGGAGCAGAAACGTTTCGATCAGGGCCGTGCGCAAGGCATCGATCTGTATCACGAGCCAAGCCTGTGGCCGCTGGCCTTCGACGGCCCGACCGTGATCACTCTGCACGACCTGACCCACCTGCACTTTCCTGACAGCCAACCGGCGGCGCGTCTCAAGGAAATCGAACGGCGCCTGGCGGCTGGCGTGCAACAGGCGCAACGGATCATCACCGACTCGCAGGCGATAGCCGACGAGGCGCAGGCTTGTTTTGGTCTGCCGGCCGAGCGTTTCGTAGTGGCGCCACTGGGGGTAGCCGAGCGTTTTCATCCACGGGAGTCGCATGCCATCGAGGCAGTGCTCAAGGCGCATGCCGTCGCCGCGCGCGAATACTTCCTGTGTGTCGGTACCCTGGAGCCACGCAAGAATCTGAGCCTGGCGCTGCGTGCCCACGCCCTGCTACCGGAGGCCGTGCGCCAGCGTTTTCCGTTGCTGATCGTCGGCATGGCCGGTTGGCAACAGGCCCAGTTCAGCGACGAACTGCGCCAGGCCCTGGCCTCAGGGCACGTTTGCCTGCTCGGCTATCTGCCGGATGAACAGGTCGCACAACTGCTGGCCGGCGCCCGTGCGCTGGTGTTTCCGTCGCTGTATGAAGGCTTCGGGTTACCGGTACTGGAAGCCATGGCCAGTGGCACCCCGGTGATTCTCACCCGTTCTTCAGCCATGCCGGAAGTCGCCGGCCCGGCAGGCAACTACATTGAGTCAGACGATGCACACGGCTTGCGCGATGCGCTGAACCGCCTGATCGACGATCAAGCGCATTGGCAGGCCTGCCGAGAAGCCGGATTGCACCGGACGCGGCTATTTTCCTGGGAACGTTGCGCACAGGCCACCGCCAGTGCCTACCGCCAGGCCATGGGAGGCTGAATGCGAGTTCTTCATTTCTTCAAGACGTACCTGCCAGATTCGGTCGGCGGCATCGAACAAGTGATTTTCCAGCTCTGCGAAAGCGGCGCGCATCACGGCATCGACGGCCAGGTGCTGACCCTCAGCGCTGACCCGTCCCCGCCGGTGGTGCAACTGGGTCAACACGAAGTGCATCGCGCCAGACTCGACATCCAGTTCGCCTCCACCGGTTTTTCCTGGAGCGTGTTCAAACAGTTTCGCGAACTGGCCGCCGAAGCCGATGTGGTCAACTACCACTTCCCGTGGCCGTTCATGGACTTGGTGCATTTCGCCAGTGGCATGAACAAACCGAGCGTGGTGACCTATCACTCGGACATCATTCGCCAGAAGCATCTGCTCAAACTCTACCGGCCGCTGATGAACCGCTTCCTCTCCAGCGCCGACCGGATTGTCGCGGCCTCACCGAACTATCTGCACACCAGCGATGTGTTGCAGCAGTTCCAGGACAAGACCCGGGTGATTCCGTACGGTTTGAACAAGGCCGGTTATCCACAGGCCGACCGCGAGCGGATGAATCGCTGGCGCCAGCAGCTTGGGGATAAGTTCTTCCTGTTCGTCGGGGTCATGCGTTATTACAAGGGCCTGCATATCCTGCTCGACGCGTTGACGGATGTGGATTATCCGGTGGTGATCGTCGGCGCCGGGCCGCTCGAGCTGGAGTTGCACGCCCAGGCTGCCGCGCTGGGTTTGCGCAATATCCACTTCCTCGGGCGCCTGGGCGATGAAGACAAGGTCGCCCTGCTGCAACTGAGCTACGCCATCGTGTTCCCGTCGCACCTGCGTTCCGAAGCGTTCGGCATTTCGCTGCTCGAAGGCGCGATGTACGGCAAACCGATGATCTCCAGCGAAATCGGCACCGGCACCAGCTACATCAATATCCACAACGAAACCGGGCTGGTGGTGCCGCCGAGCAATCCACAGGCGTTTCGCGAGGCGATGCGCACCCTCTGGGAAGACCCCGAGCGTGCGGCGGCCATGGGCGTCAAGGCCGAGGCGCGCTACCGGCAGCTGTTCACCGCCGACGAAATGGGCCGCAAGTGGACCGAGTTGTACCAGGAACTGCTCGAAGAAAAGGCCCTGTCCTACGCCTGACCCGCCACAACACCGATCCCCTGCGGCAGCTCCTACAGGGGGGCATTACAGATCCAGCACCAACGGCCGCTTGCTCTGCGCCGGCACCGCGCAGCAAATCAGCACCTGCCCCGCTTCCGGCATGTCTGCCGGGGGCTGTGGATAATTCACCGCGCCACTGACCAACCGCGTCTTGCAGGTGCCGCACGAACCTCCACGGCAACTGAACTCCGGGCGCAGGCCACGGCTTTCTGCGAGCTCCAGCAGACTGCCGCCGTCCGGCTGCCAGCGCGCTTCCTTGGCAGAGCGTTCGAACATCACCGGCACTGACGTGATGGCTGCCGGTGGTTGCTCGATGACCAGCGCATCCGGGTCCGGCTGGCGCTTGAGCGTCGACGGGCCGAAGGTTTCGGCGTGGATCCGCGCGTCGCGAATGTCCAGCTCACGCAGGCTGTCGTAGATGCTTTGGGTAAAGGCGCCGGGGCCACAGACGGCAAAATCGATCTGGTCGTAATCCTCGACCTCCAGCAGATCGCGCAGCAGGGCCCCATCAATGCGCCCATGGCGGTCGAAATCCTCGCCCTCGTGCACATCGGCTTCCGGCTGGCTGAGCAGGCGAATCACCCGTACCGAATCGCCAGCAGTTTCCAGCAAACGATCCAACTCCTGGCGAAACGGCTGATCGGCCAGGCTGCGTGAACTCTGCAGCAACCACGTCGGCCGAATCCTCCGGGTGCGCAGGCCTTGGTACACCACCTCGCGCAGCATCGACAGCAACGGCGTGATGCCAACCCCCGCCGCCAGCAGCACCAGCGGCCGCTGTTCCAGCGGTGCCACGGTGAAGTGCCCCTGTGGCGCCCGCGCCTCGAGGATATCGCCGACCCGGATCTGCTGGTGCAAATGGCCTGAGATCAAGCCCTCGCGTTTCACACTGATGCGCAGGAAATCATCCGATGGCGCACTCGACAGGCTGTAAGTACGGATATGCGTTTCACCGTTCAGGGTGAAGCGCAGCGGCAGGTGCTGCCCGGCCTGAAACACCGGCATCCCCGCGCCGTCGTCCGGTTGCAGATAGATCGAGCGGATGTGCTGGCTCTCCCTTTCGATGCGGGTCACCCGCAGCGGCCGCCAGCGGTCACCCAATGCCTTGGCCTGCAAGCGTGCATCGGCCTGAGCCCAGGTGCCGGTCAACAGGCTGGTGGGCGACACGCCGTCGAAGCGCCAGCGCAAAGCCAGCGCCGCCGGGCGCCGCACCAGCCTCTCTACCTCGAATGTCCACAGGCGCTCGGCGCCCTGGAACGCTTCTATCTGCGGCCCTTCAAGGATGATCTCGGTCCGCCCGCTCAGTTGCAGCACATCGCCTGTGGAAAAGTCGATGAACAGCAGGCCCGCCTTGGGATTGAGCAGCAGATTGCCGAGCGTATTGAAGTGCAGATTGCCGGCAAAATCCGGGATGGTCAGGCGATTACCTTCGACCCGGACAAACCCGGCCTGCCCACCGCGATGGGAAACATCTACCGCACCTTGTCCGTCCGCGTCGACGTAACTGGCGACGAAAAAGGTGTCGGCACCTTCGATCATCGCTCTGGCTGCGTCATCAAGACCGTCGCCGTGCTGCGCGGGCCGAGTCTGCGGATCGCTCAGCGGCACGCGCTGGAACTGGCGCAGTTGAATGTATTGCGGACAATTGCCAAAAGCCTGATCCACGCTCACCTCAAAACCCCGCGCGGTCAGATTATCGACATGACCGTTGAGGCGATTGCGGCGGCGAGTATGCAATTCAATGCCGAGCAACCCGATCGGTTCGCCATTGCGCAATTGCGCTGGATCATCGGCAGCGGGTTGGCTGACGAAATGCAGGTGCTCGGGATCAGGCGAATGAGCAAACCCCGGTGCGCCTTCCAGCACGCTGGCCCATGGACGCCCGTCAGCATCGACCGCGCCGTACAGCATGAACGGTAATTGCGCATAAAATGCGCGGTGCTGGTCCGGCATCCAGTCGCGAATCACTTTTCGGCCGAAGGCCTCCATGCGCTCGGCAACACCGACATGGGCCTGCAGTTGTTGCTCGCCAGCGTGCCACGGTGAACGTTCCATCACGCATCTCCCCGCGCCGCCGGCGCACTGTGGATAACTCGATCGGATCGGGCCGAACCTTCAGGCTGTCTTCTGCAGACCGGCGACCGTGCGCGGCATGCCGACAAAACCGGGCAAGGCTTCGACACGTGCCAGCCAGGCACGCACATTGGCGTAGTCGTTCAGCGACACGTTGCCTTCCGGCGCATGGGCGATGTAGCTGTAGGCAGACACGTCAGCGATGGTGGGTTCGCTGCCGGCCAGGTACGGGGTTTTGCCCAGCTCCAGCTCCATCACCTTGAGCAGGTTGTGCGCACGGGTAATCGCTTCTTCAGCATTCAACTGTGCGCCAAACACCGTCACCAATCGTGCAGCAGCAGGTCCGAAAGCAATCGGCCCGGCAGCGGCCGACAACCAGCGCTGCACCCGTGCCGCACCGACCGGATCGGTTGGCAGCCAACGACCGTGGCCGTACTTCTGCGCCAGATACACCAGAATCGCGTTGGAGTCGGCCAGCACCACTCCATCATCGTCGATCGCCGGCACCTGACCGAAACTGTTGATCGCCAGATATGCCGGCTGCTTGTGCTCACCCTTGGCCAGATCGACCAGGATCAATTCGGTCGGCAATTGCAGCAGGGACAACATCAGCTCCACCCGATGGGCGTGGCCGGAACGCGGGAAGTTGTAGAGTTTGATCGCTTGCATGGTCGACTCCGCTGGAGGGGGCGCTGTTCGGGATGGCAGCACCGATGGAGGCCATCTTCCACCCATCCTTGAAGCAACAGAATCACCAGCAATCGCAATCGATTATTTCACCTGATGAAATAACGCCGCATTCTGCAGTGCCGGATGTTCTCGCAGCACCTTCACCGCATGGTCGACAAAACTGCGCACCCGCGCCGGCGCCTTGCGTCCGCCTTGATACACCACGTGAATCGGCAGCGGCGGCAGTTCGAAATCGGCGAGGACAATTTCCAGTTCACCGCAGGCCACCTTGCCGGCGACTTGATAGGACAACACTCGCGTCAGCCCCAACCCCAGGCAGGCTGCGGCAATCGCCGCCTGGTTGGCGGTGACCACCAGCCGAGGCTCGGGTCGCACGCTGAGCGCTTCGCCCTGATCCATAAACGGCCAGTTGCGTAACTGGCCGATGGCCGAGGTCGCCACCACCGGCGCACCGGCCAGTGCCTGCGGATGCGCGGGACGGCCGTGTCGAGCCAGATAGGCCGGCGAACCACAGATCACCCGCCGTACTTCGCCGACCCGGATCGCGTGCTGATTGCTGTCCGGCAACTCACCGATGCGCACTGCGACATCGATGCCCTCCTCGACCATGCTCACCACCCGATCGACCAACAGCGCATTGATCGAAACGTCCGGGTATTGCGTCAGATAAGCCGCCATCAGCGGTGTGACAAACAGCTCGCCGAACAATACCGGCGCAGTCACCGTCAATTGCCCGCGGGGCTGGGCGTGACTGCCGGCCGCCGAATCCTCGGCTTCCTGCACCTCGGCGAGAATTCTCCGACAATCTTCCAGATAACGCTGACCAGCCTCACTCAGGTGCACAGTGCGCGTGGTGCGAATCAGCAACTGTGTACCAATGCGCTGCTCCAGCGCCGCCACGGCGCGGGTGACACTGGCCGCGGACAAGCCAAGACGCCGCGCCGCCGCCGAGAAGCCCTGCTCCTGGGCCACGGTGGCGAAGATCTGCATTTCCTGGAAGCGGTCCATGGAGGTCCTCGAGTCAGATACAAAAATCGCAGCCGAGGCTGCGATTTTTGCGGTCAATGTCAGCTGTGGATAACTTATTCCACCGTCACCGACTTCGCCAGGTTGCGTGGCTGGTCGACGTCGGTGCCCTTGAGCACGGCGACGTAGTACGACAGCAGCTGCAGCGGGACGGTGTAGAGGATTGGCGAAAGGATGTCGTGGATGTGCGGCATCTGCACCACGTGGGTGCCTTCGCCGTTGGTCATCCCGGCTTTCTCGTCGGCGAACACGATCAGTTCACCACCACGGGCGCGAACCTCCTGCAGGTTGGACTTGAGCTTCTCCAGCAGTTCGTTGTTCGGCGCCACGGTGACCACCGGCATGTCGTTATCCACAAGCGCCAGCGGGCCGTGCTTCAATTCGCCAGCCGGATAGGCTTCGGCGTGGATGTAGGAGATTTCCTTGAGCTTCAAGGCACCCTCCATTGCGACCGGGAACTGCGCGCCACGGCCGAGGAACAGGGTGTGGTTCTTCTCGGCGAACAGCTCGGCGATTTTTTCCACGGTGCTGTCCATCGCCAGCGCTTCGCCCAGACGGGTCGGCAGACGACGCAACTCTTCCACCAGCGTGGCTTCAACGTCTTCGCCGAGCGTGCCGCGGACCTGACCCAGCGACAGGGTCAGCAGCAACAGGCCGACCAGTTGTGTGGTGAAGGCTTTGGTCGAAGCCACACCGATTTCGCGACCGGCTTGGGTCAGCAAAGTCAGGTCGGACTCACGCACCAGCGAGCTGATGCCGACGTTGCAGATCGCCAAGCTGGCGAGGAAGCCCAGCTCTCTGGCGTTGCGCAGCGCAGCCAGGGTGTCGGCGGTTTCGCCGGACTGGGAGATGGTGACGAACAGGGTGTCCGGCTGCACCACCACCTTGCGGTAGCGGAATTCGCTGGCGACTTCGACCTGGCACGGAATACCAGCCAGTTCTTCGAGCCAGTAACGCGCAACCATGCCGGCGTGGTAACTGGTACCGCAGGCGACGATCTGCACGTTGCGCACTTTGGCGAACAGTTCGGCAGCCTGTGGACCGAAGGCCTGCACCAGTACTTGATTGTTGCTCAGGCGACCTTCGAGGGTACGCTGCACCACGACCGGCTGTTCGTGGATTTCCTTGAGCATGTAGTGACGGAATTCGCCCTTGTCGGCGGCTTCGGCACCGTCGCTGTACTGTACGGTCTGGCGCTCGACGGCGTTGCCGTTGACGTCCCAGATCTGCACGTTATCGCGGCGAATTTCAGCGATATCGCCTTCTTCCAGGTACATGAAGCGGTCAGTCACCTGGCGCAGGGCCAATTGGTCGGAGGCGAGGAAGTTCTCGCCCAGGCCCAGACCGATCACCAACGGGCTGCCACTGCGCGCGGCAACCAGGCGATCCGGCTGTTGTGCGTTGATCACGGCCAGACCGTAGGCACCGTGCAGTTCCTTGACCGTGGCTTTCAGCGCGACGGTCAGGTCAGGCTGATCCTTGAGTTTATGGCTCAGCAGGTGCGCGATGACTTCGGTGTCAGTGTCCGAAGTGAACACGTAACCCAGCGCTTTCAGTTGCTCACGCAGGGCTTCGTGGTTCTCGATGATGCCGTTGTGCACCACGGCGATATCACCGGAGAAATGCGGGTGCGCGTTGCGCTCGCAAGGTGCACCGTGGGTCGCCCAACGGGTGTGGGCGATACCGAGACGGCCAACCAGCGGCTGTGCGGCCAGCGCCGCTTCCAGCTCGCTGACCTTGCCCGGACGGCGCATGCGCTCGAGCTTTTCGTCGTTGGTGAAAACTGCCACACCGGCGCTGTCATAGCCGCGATATTCAAGGCGCTTGAGGCCTTCAAGCAGGATGGCGGTGATATTACGTTCAGCTACTGCGCCGACAATTCCACACATGCTTATTTCTCCTGACTGACAGCCGCGCAAATCACGGTGATACCGCGGGCCTGAATCTGATCGCGCGCATCTTCAGGCAGGCGATCATCGGTAATGAGGGTATGAACGCTGCTCCACGGCAGCTCCAGGTTGGGAATCTTGCGGCCGATCTTGTCGGCCTCGACCATCACGATCACTTCCCGCGCCACGTCGGCCATCACCCGGCTCAGACCGAGCAACTCGTTGAACGTGGTGGTGCCGCGCACCAGATCGATACCATCGGCGCCAATGAACAACTGGTCGAAGTCGTAAGAGCGTAGTACCTGCTCGGCGACCTGGCCCTGAAAGGACTCCGAATGTGGATCCCAGGTGCCGCCGGTCATCAGCAGCACCGGCTCGTGTTCGAGTTCGCTCAAGGCGTTGGCGACATGCAGGGAGTTGGTCATGACCACCAGACCCGGCTGCTGGCCAAGCTCGGGAATCATCGCAGCGGTGGTGCTGCCACTGTCGATGATGATGCGGGCGTGTTCGCGGATGCGTTTGACGGCAGCACGGGCAATCGCCTGTTTGTACTTCGAAACGCTTTGGCCGAGTTCTGCGACCAGTTCCTGCGGCATGGTGATCGCCCCGCCGTAACGGCGCAGCAACAGACCATGGCTTTCCAGCGCAGCCAGATCCTTGCGGATCGTAACTTCCGAGGTTTCGAAGCGCTTGGCCAGTTCATCCACACTGACTTCGCCCTGCTCATTGAGCAAGGCGAGGATGTTGTGCCGGCGTTGGGGCGTGTTGCGTTTCGACATGGCGACTTAAGTTTCGATTCGAAAGATAACGGAAGCAATCAAAACCTATTGCCTTTCAATCGTCAAGCTCAGGTCATAAAAAATCGCAGCCCCCCGGCCCTCCTGTAGGAGCTGCCGAAGGCTGCGATCTTTTGATCGTAAAGCCCGCTGTGGATAACTCAGCTCTTCTTGATCTTCTCCGGACGCTTCCAGCCGTCGATATTTTTCTGCCGCGCCCGACCAACAGCCAACTGCGCGTTATCCACATTCTGCGTAATGGTCGAGCCAGCCGCAGTGGTTGCCCCCGACGAGATATCCACAGGAGCGACCAACGAGTTGTTGGAGCCGATGAACACGTCCTCGCCCAACACGGTTTTCCATTTGTTGGCGCCATCGTAATTGCAGGTAATGGTGCCCGCGCCAATGTTGGTGCGTGCGCCAATTTCCGCGTCGCCCAGATAGGTCAGATGCCCGGCCTTGGCGCCCTCGCCCATGCGGGCATTTTTCAGTTCGACAAAGTTACCCACATGCGCACGTGCTTCGAGCACCGTGCCCGGGCGCAGACGGGCAAATGGACCGGCATCACTGCCTTCGCCAAGAACTGCGCCTTCGATGTGACTGTTGGCTTTGACCACCACGCCTTTGCGCAGGGTACTGTCCTTGATCACGCAGTTCGGACCGATCACCACATCGTCCTCGATGAAAACATTACCTTCGAGAATCACGTTGACGTCGATCAGCACATCACGACCGACGGTGACTACGCCGCGCACATCGAAACGCGCCGGGTCACGCAGGGTCACGCCTTGCGCCATCAGACGGCGACCGGCGCGCAACTGGTAATGCCGCTCCAGCTCGGAGAGTTGCTTGCGATCGTTGGCGCCCTGCACTTCCATCGGGTCGTGCGGTTGTTCAGTCGCCACCACCAAACCATCGCTGACCGCCATTTCGATCACGTCGGTCAGGTAGTACTCGCCCTGTGCGTTGTTATTCGACAGGCGGCTCATCCAGTCGGCCAGGCGATTGGCCGGGACCGCGAGAATGCCGGTGTTGCCTTCAGTGATTGCGCGCTGGGCTTCGCTGGCATCTTTATGCTCGACGATGGCAGCGACCTTGCCGTCAGCGTTGCGCACGATGCGGCCGTAACCGGTCGGGTCTTCCAGCTCGACGGTCAGCAGGCCCATCTGGCCCGGTACGACGTGCTTGAGCAGGCGCTGCAGGGTTTCAACTTCGATCAACGGCACGTCGCCGTAGAGAATCAGCACGGTGTCGGCGCTGATGAACGGCACAGCCTGAGCGGTTGCATGACCAGTGCCCAATTGCTGGTCCTGCAGCACGAAATTCAGATCGTCCGCCGCCAGACGCTCACGTACCACATCGGCACCGTGGCCGATCACCACATGAATGCGTTGTGGATCGAGCTGCCGTGCGCTGTGGATAACATGCCCAAGCATGGAATTGCCGGCAACCGGGTGCAGCACTTTCGGCAACGCCGAACGCATACGGGTACCTTGACCTGCCGCGAGGATAACGATTTCGAGAGACATGACTGGCTACCAATCCTGGGTGGTCAGCAACTGCGACCGGGTTGTTAAAATCGGAAAAGAAAAAAGGGTAGCCGAGGCTACCCTTTTTTATCAATCGCACAACAAGTGGCTGACGGATTAACCGCCAAACTTCTTGCGGATCTGCTGGACGGTGCGCAGCTGAGCTGCAGCCTCGGCCAGACGTGCGGACGCAGCTCCGTAGTCGAAATCTGCGCTCTTCTCGTGCAGAGCAGCTTCGGCAGCCTTGAGAGCTGCCTGGGCTTGAGCTTCATCCAGGTCGGCGGCACGTTGCACGGTATCGGCAAGCACCTTGACCATGTTCGGCTGAACCTCGAGGAAACCACCGGAGATGTAGAACACCTCGGCTTCCCCGCCTTGCTTGATCAGGCGGATCGGACCTGGCTTCAGATTAGTGATCAGCGGCGCGTGACCCAGAGCGATACCAAGATCACCCAGTGCACCGTGCGCAATCACCATCTCGACCAGGCCGGAAAAGATTTCCCCTTCCGCGCTGACGATATCGCAATGGACTGTCATAGCCATCTGATTGCCTCAACCTAAATTAGCGCCCGTTGCCGGGCGCCGGGATTACAGTTTCTTGGCTTTCTCGATCGCTTCTTCGATGCCGCCAACCATGTAGAACGCTTGTTCTGGCAGGTGGTCGTAGTCACCGTTGAGGATGCCTTTGAAGCCAGCAATGGTGTCTTTCAGGGAAACGTATTTACCCGAAGCACCGGTGAAGACTTCAGCCACGAAGAACGGCTGCGACAAGAAGCGCTGGATCTTACGAGCACGGTTAACCAACTGTTTGTCGGCTTCCGACAGCTCGTCCATACCCAGGATCGCGATGATGTCTTTCAGCTCTTTGTAACGTTGCAGAACGTACTGAACGCCGCGAGCGGTGTCGTAGTGGTCCTGGCCGATTACGTTCGGATCCAGCTGGCGCGAAGTCGAATCCAGTGGATCTACCGCTGGGTAGATACCCAGGGAAGCGATGTCACGGGACAGAACGACGGTGGCGTCCAGGTGGGCGAAGGTGGTCGCTGGCGACGGGTCGGTCAAGTCGTCCGCAGGTACGTATACCGCCTGGATCGAGGTGATCGAACCTTCCTTGGTCGAAGTGATACGTTCTTGCAGAACGCCCATCTCTTCAGCCAGGGTCGGCTGGTAACCTACTGCCGAAGGCATACGGCCCAGCAGTGCGGATACTTCGGTACCGGCCAGGGTGTAACGATAGATGTTGTCGACGAACAGCAGAACGTCGTTACCTTCGTCACGGAACTTCTCGGCCATGGTCAGGCCGGTCAGTGCTACGCGCAGACGGTTACCCGGCGGCTCGTTCATCTGACCGTAAACCAGTGCCACTTTGTCCAGAACGTTGGAATCCTTCATCTCGTGGTAGAAGTCGTTACCCTCACGAGTACGCTCACCCACACCGGCGAACACGGAATAACCGCTGTGCTCGATGGCGATGTTACGGATCAGTTCCATCATGTTTACGGTTTTGCCTACACCGGCACCACCGAACAGACCGACTTTACCGCCTTTGGCAAACGGGCAAACCAGGTCGATAACCTTGATGCCGGTTTCCAGCAGGTCGTTGCCGCCTGCCTGTTCAGCGAACGACGGCGCTGGACGGTGAATGCCCCAACGCTCTTCGGTGTCGATCGGACCTGCTTCGTCGATCGGGTTACCCAGAACGTCCATGATCCGGCCCAGGGTCGCTTTACCGACCGGTACGGAGATGGCTGCGCCGGAATCGGTAACTTCCAGACCGCGCTTCAAGCCCTCGGTGGAACCCATCGCAATGGTGCGAACCACGCCGTCGCCCAGCTGCTGCTGAACTTCCAGAGTGGTTTCGGCCGCGCTGACTACTTTCAGCGCGTTGTAGATGCTCGGTACGCTGTCGCGTGGAAATTCCACGTCGATAACGGCGCCGATGATTTGAACGATACGTCCGCTACTCATAGCTGGATCCTCTGAATATTTGAACCGTTAAACCGCGGCAGCGCCGCCGACGATTTCCGAGATCTCTTGGGTGATCGCAGCCTGACGCGCCTTGTTGTAGATCAGCTGCAAATCGCTGATCAAATCACCGGCGTTGTCGGTAGCGTTCTTCATCGCGATCATCCGCGCAGCTTGTTCAGCCGCGTTGTTCTCGACCACCGCCTGGTAGACCTGCGACTCGACGTAACGGACCATCAAGCCGTCAAGCAGCTCTTTGGCATCCGGTTCGTAGAGATAGTCCCAGTGGTGCTTGAGATCCTGATCCGGGGTTGCCACCAGTGGAATCAACTGCTCCACGGTAGGCTGTTGCGTCATGGTGTTGATGAACTTGTTGGACACCACGGACAGGCGGTCAATACGGCCATCCAGGTAGGCATCCAGCATCACCTTGACGCTGCCGATCAGATCATTGATCGACGGCTCTTCACCCAGGTGGCTGATAGCTGCAACGACGTTACCGCCGAAGTTGCGGAAAAAGGCCGCACCCTTGCTACCAACGACACACAGATCAATCTCGACGCCGTTTTCGCGGTTTACCGCCATGTCCTTGACCAGGGCCTTGAACAGGTTGGTGTTCAAGCCACCGCACAGACCACGGTCACTGCTCACGACGACATAACCGACACGCTTTACTTCGCGGTCGATCATGAACGGGTGGCGGTATTCCGGGTTGGCGTTGGCCAGATGCCCAATTACCTGGCGGATACGCTCCGCATAAGGACGGCTAGCAGCCATGCGCATTTGTGCCTTGCGCATTTTGCTGACCGCCACTTTTTCCATGGCGCTGGTAATTTTTTGCGTGCTTTTGATGCTCGCAATCTTACTGCGAATCTCTTTTGCGCCTGCCATGTAACACCTATCAGGTTAGCAAGCGGGAGCCTCACGGCTCCCGCTGCGGCTTACCAGGTTTGGGTGGCCTTGAACTTCTCGATACCGGCTTTCATGCCAGCGTCGATTTCGTCATTGAAGTCACCTTTAACGTTGATCTTGGCCATCAAATCGGCGTGATCGCGGTTGAAGAAAGCAATCAGCGCTTGTTCGAAGCTGCCGATCTTGGCGATTTCAATGTCAGTCAGGAACCCACGCTCAGCGGCATACAGCGACAGCGCCATGTCAGCGATCGACATTGGTGCGTATTGCTTCTGCTTCATCAGCTCGGTAACGCGCTGACCATGCTCAAGTTGCTTGCGGGTCGCTTCGTCCAGGTCAGAAGCGAACTGGGCGAATGCCGCCAGTTCACGGTACTGAGCCAGAGCGGTACGGATACCACCGGACAGCTTCTTGATGATCTTGGTCTGAGCGGCACCACCCACACGGGATACCGAAACACCGGCGTTCACTGCAGGGCGGATGCCCGAGTTGAACATGGCCGATTCCAGGAAGATCTGACCGTCGGTGATGGAAATCACGTTGGTCGGAACGAACGCGGAAACGTCGCCAGCCTGGGTTTCGATGATCGGCAGTGCGGTCAGGGAACCGGTTTTGCCGGTCACTGCGCCGTTGGTGAACTTCTCTACGTACTCTTCCGAAACGCGGGATGCGCGCTCCAGCAGACGGGAGTGGAGATAGAACACGTCGCCTGGGTAAGCTTCACGGCCTGGTGGACGGCGCAGCAGCAGGGAAATCTGGCGGTAAGCCACTGCTTGCTTGGACAGATCGTCATAAACGATCAGCGCGTCTTCACCGCGGTCGCGGAAGAATTCACCCATGGTGCAACCGGAGTACGGTGCCAGGAACTGCAGCGCAGGAGATTCCGAAGCACTGGCAGCCACGATGATCGTGTTGGCCAGGGCGCCGTTTTCTTCCAGCTTGCGAACCACGTTGGCGATGGTCGATTGCTTCTGACCGATGGCTACGTAGACGCAGAAAATGCCGCTGTCTTTCTGGTTGATGATCGCGTCGATCGCCAGAGCGGTTTTACCGATCTGACGGTCACCGATGATCAGCTCACGCTGGCCACGGCCGACAGGGATCATGGCATCGACAGCCTTGTAGCCAGTCTGTACAGGCTGGTCTACCGACTTACGCCAGATCACGCCTGGAGCAACTTTCTCGACCGCGTCGGTCTCGGTGTTGCCCAGTGGACCTTTGCCATCAACAGGGTTACCCAGTGCGTCGACTACGCGACCCAGCAGTTCCTTACCAACCGGAACTTCGAGGATGCGGCCGGTGCACTTGGCGCTCATGCCTTCAGCCAGAGACTGGTAGGAGCCCAATACAACGGCACCTACGGAGTCTTGCTCCAGGTTGAGGGCCATACCGTAGACGCCGCCCGGAAACTCGATCATCTCGCCGTACATGACGTCGGCCAGACCGTGAATCCGCACGATACCGTCAGATACGCTGACGACAGTGCCTTCGTTACGGGCTTGGGAGGTCACATCGAGCTTGTCGATGCGGCCCTTGATAATTTCACTTATTTCGGAAGGATTGAGTTGCTGCATTGCTCTGCTGCCCCTTCAAACTCAAGATTTCAATGCTTCGGCAAGTTTCGCGATTTTGCCGCGAATCGAGCCATCGATAACCAGGTCGCCGGCGCGGATAACGACACCCCCTATAAGGGCAGCATCCTCCGCAACTTGCAGGCGCACTTCCCGGTTGAGTCGTGCACTGAGAACCTTGGCGAGTTTGTCTTGCTGTTCTTGGTTCAATGCGAAAGCACTGGTCACTTCAACGTCTACCGACTTCTCTTGTTCGGCCTTGTACAGGTCGAAAAGAGCGGCGATCTCCGGCAGAAGCGGGAGACGGTCGTTTTCGGCAACGACATTGATGAAGTTCTGTGCCTTGGCATCAAACTTGTCGCCACACACGTCAATGAACGTGGCGGCCTTTTCTGCGCTCGTCAGTCGCGGGGCCTTGAGCACGCGCTGCATGGTGTCGTCTTGCGACACCGCTGCAGCCAGGCCGAGCATGGCTGACCAATTGGCCAGTTGCTGGTGGGCCTGAGCGTGCTCGAAGGCCGCCTTAGCGTAAGGTCGGGCCAACGTGGTCAGTTCTGCCATGATCGCCCTCGCTTAGATTTCAGCAGCCAGTTGGTTAACCAGCTCTGCGTGCGCGTTTTGATCGATTGTGGCACCCAGGATCTTCTCGGCGCCGCCGACAGCCAGCAAGCCCACTTGGGCGCGCAGCTTGTCTTTGACACTGTTCAGTTCCTGTTCGATCTCGGCTTGAGCCTGAACCTTCACACGGTCAGCGTCGACACGGGCTTTTTCAACAGCCTCTTCGACAATCTGGTTACCGCGTTTCTTGGCTTGCTCGATGATTTCAGCTGCCTGAGCTTTCGCTTCGCGCAGTTGCTGACCCGCTTTCTCTTGGGCCAACTCCAGGTCGCGAGCTGCACGGCTGGCAGCGTCCAGACCATCAGCGATCTTCTTTTGACGTTCGTGCAGAGCAGCGATGACCGGAGGCCATACGAACTTCATGCAGAACAGTACAAAAATCAGGAACGCAACGGACTGGCCAATCAGGGTCGCATTAATGTTCACGCCAACACCTCGCAGTTACGTTGTCCATCACACCAAATTACTCGGAAGAATCCGGGTAATTAGCCAGCGATCTGACCAACGAACGGGTTCGCAAAGGTGAAGAACAGAGCGATACCAACACCGATCATGGTTACGGCGTCGAGCAGACCGGCAACGATGAACATTTTAACTTGCAGCATTGGAACCATTTCTGGCTGACGCGCTGCGCCTTCCAGGAACTTGCCGCCCAGCAGGCCGAAACCAATTGCGGTACCCAGTGCGCCCAGGCCGATCAACAGTGCAACAGCGATAGCGGTTAGACCAACTACAGTTTCCATCTTTCCTCCCGACTTTTACGTCGTATGGTTTAGGTTTTTTAGATTAAAGCGGTAAAACAAATCGTTTCAGAGGCCCGGTTAAGAGCCCCCTCCCGTTTGACCGGGAGGGACATCAGATCAGCCGAGGCTGCTCTTAATGGTTTTCTTCGTGCGCCATCGACAGGTAAACGATGGTCAGCATCATGAAGATGAACGCCTGCAGGGTGATGATCAGGATGTGGAACACCGCCCACGCCCACTGCAGAACAACGCCCAGGCCGCTCAGCCAGAGCAGGCCACTGCCGAACATCACAGCGATCAGAATGAACACCAGCTCGCCGGCATACATGTTGCCGAACAGACGCAGGGCCAGAGAGATCGGCTTGGCGATCAGGGTCACGAATTCCAGCAGGAAGTTCACCGGGATCAGCAGGGCCTGAACGAAGATGTTCTTGCTGCCGAACGGGTGCAGGGTCAGTTCGCCGATGAAGCCGCCGATGCCCTTGACCTTGATGCTATAGAAAATGATCAGTGCGAAAACCGAGAACGCCATGCCCAGGGTCGCGTTCGGGTCGGTAGTCGACACGGCGCGGAACGGGATGTGGTGGTCGCCGGTGATCAGGATGGCCAGCTGAGGAATCCAGTCGACCGGTACCAGGTCGACGGCGTTCATCAGGAACACCCAGACGAAGATGGTCAGTGCCAGCGGTGCGATCACCGGGCTACGGCCATGGAAGCTGTCTTTCACGCTGCCATCGACGAATTCGACCAATACTTCAACGAAGTTCTGCAAAGCACCTGGCTGACCCGATGTCGCTTTCTTTGCCGCCATGCGGAAAAGGAAAACGAAGATCAGACCCAGCGCGACCGACCAGCCGAGGGTATCGACGTGGAAAGCCCAGAAGCCCATTTCCTTGGCTTCTGCTGCGGTATGGGCAAAGCCCCAGCCGCCGTTGGGTAACTGACCGAAGGTCAGGTTCTGCAAGTGGTGCTGGATATAGCCCGAAGCGGTTGTTTCTGCCATGGTTGCCTCAAACGCCCTAAGGTCTCGAAAGTCTTGTTCTCATCAGCAGGGGAGCGAACCAGCTGACCGACTGAGTCAGCACGAAAGCGCCGAATACTGCGATCGGCGCCAATGGCTTCACACCTGCAAACACCAGTGCAAACAGCACTGCCGTCAAAATCAGTTTGCCTGCCTCGCCGGCATAAAATGACCGGACGATGGACTGGGCTGCTCGGGCGCCGGAAAACCGAAATGCCTTGTGAGCGAAATAAACATTGGGCAGCAAGGCTATCAGGCCTCCGCAAAGTCCCGAGTATCCGGCAACGACTCCGTGCCATTGCCAGAGCGCCAAAGCGGCAATGAGCAAAATGACAAATTGAGCCATCAACACCGGAAAAACCGCCAGGCGATGGAACGGCAGGCGGTTTGGCTTGCGGGTTTCCATCACGATTGCTCTCCAATGGTCGGCTGCCGAAATTCAATAACTTGGCATAATTTGTGCCGACAAAATGCGCGCAGAGTATAGGGGCGGTTCTGCCCCTATTCAACTGTCAGGTAGTGATTTCCGACTGCGCGCTACATGAGGAAATGTTTCAGCGGATGTGTGCGAGCACACCTTGAAGCTCATCGAGGGAGTTGTAACCGATCACCAGCTGACCTTTTCCCTTCTTGCCGTGGCGAATCTGCACCGCAGAGCCTAGGCGCTCGGCCAGACGCTGTTCAAGCCGGGCGATGTCCGGGTCGGGTTTGGCCGCTTCCACAGGCTCCGGTTTGCCACTCAACCACTGACGAACCAGTGCCTCGGTTTGGCGCACAGTCAGGCCGCGTGCGACAACATGTCGCGCCCCTTCCACCTGCTGATTGTCCGGCAGACCGAGCAAAGCACGGGCGTGACCCATTTCCAGGTCGCCGTGGGACAGCATGGTCTTGATGACTTCCGGCAGTGCAATAAGTCGCAACAGGTTAGCCACAGTCACCCGGGACTTACCCACAGCCTCGGCAACCTGTTGTTGAGTGAGCTGGAATTCCTGCTGCAGACGCTGCAAGGCGACGGCTTCCTCGATCGGGTTCAGGTCTTCACGCTGGATGTTCTCGATCAGCGCAATGGCGATCGCGGTTTCATCCGGCACATCCCGGACCATTGCCGGGATGGTTTCCTGGCCGGCCTGCTGGCTGGCGCGCCAGCGGCGTTCACCGGCGATGATTTCGAAGCGGCCACCGCCAATCGGGCGCACCACGATCGGCTGCATCACGCCTTGCGCCTTGATCGACTGCGCCAGCTCTTCCAGCGCCTGTGGATCCATGTCGCGGCGTGGCTGGTATTTGCCACGCTGCAGCAGATCCAGCGGCAGGTGTTGCAGTTCACGGGTATCGGCCTGCGCCGCCTGCTCTTCCAGCGCGCTGACGGTCGGACCACTCAGCAGTGCATCCAGTCCACGTCCGAGACCTCGTTTCTTGACGGCCATGGGGATTCCTTAAGTTGGCTGGGCAGCGGCGATGCGTGAATTTTTGCGCTGACGGCGAACCATCTCGCCCGCCAGAGCCAGGTAGGCCAGCGCGCCGCGCGATTGCTTGTCGTAGGCCAATGCCGGCATACCGTAGCTCGGCGCTTCGGCCAGACGAATGTTGCGCGGGATCACCGTGTCGTACAGCTGTTCGCCAAAGTGTTCCTTGAGCTGCGCCGAAACATCGTTCATCAGGCTCAGCCGCGGGTCGTACATGGTGCGCAGCAGACCTTCGACCTTGAGGTTCGGGTTCAGCAGTTCGGCAATGCGCTTGATGTTATCCACAAGGTCGCTCAAGCCTTCGAGCGCAAAGTACTCGCACTGCATGGGGATAATCACCCCGTCAGCGGCAACCAGTGCGTTCAGGGTGAGCATCGACAGCGACGGCGGGCAGTCGATCAGAATGTAATCGTAATTTTCACGGATCGGCGCCAGCGCGCTGCGCAGACGGCTTTCCTTCATCTGCATTTCCAGCAGCACCACTTCGGCCGCGGTCAGGTCGCGGTTGGCCGGTAGCAATTGATAACCGCCGTGCTCGGAGTAGTGCATGGCCTGTGCCAGATCGCATTCGCCGATCAGCAGGTCGTAGACCGAGTTTTCCAGGCCATGTTTATCCACACCGCTACCCATGGTGGCGTTGCCCTGTGGATCGAGATCGATCAACAGCACCCGGCGCTTGGTCGCGACCAGGGATGCTGCGAGGTTGATGCAGGTGGTGGTCTTGCCCACACCACCCTTCTGGTTCGCTATCGCGAATACCTTAGCCATTCTTGCTTGTGTTCCCAATCATGCCGTGCGGCGCAGTATCAGCAGATGGCGTTGGCCTTGGCAACCGGGTACGGCCAGGGCGTGTTCGCTATCGAGTTTGAAGTCTGCCGGTAATGCTACCAGCTCATCGGCCGGATGAACGCCCTTCATTGCCAGCCAGCGCGTGTCGGCATCGCCGAGGTGGCGAGTCCAGTTGGTGAAGTTCTCCATGCTGCTGAACGCCCGGGAAATGATCCCGTTGAATGGCTGGGCAGGCTGGAACGCTTCGACGCGGCTGTGGATAACTTGCAGGTTATCAAGTTTGAGTTCGAGTTTGACCTGAGTCAGGAAGCGGGTTTTCTTGCCGTTGCTGTCCAGACAGGTGACTTGCGAGTCCGGATACAGGATCGCCAACGGAATGCCGGGCATGCCGCCGCCGCTGCCAACGTCAAGCCAACGACCGTTTTCGATGAACGACATCACGCTTAAGCTATCGAGCAGATGCCGCGAAACCATTTCATCAGGATCGCGCACTGCAGTCAGGTTGTAGGCCTGGTTCCATTTGATCAACAGGGCCAGGTAGCCCAGCAACAATTCGTGCTGGGCTGCGGTGAGATTGACACCGAGCGCGCGGGCTCCTGTGGATAACTCTTCGGCGTGTTGCGAAGTGACCTTAGAACTCAAGCGCTTTGCTCCAACTGACGGCCCGCGCCGCGTTTTTTCAAATGAATCATCAACAGCGAAATCGCCGCCGGGGTCACGCCCGGGATCCGCGAAGCCTGGCCGAGCGTCTCCGGACGCGTCGCACCGAGCTTGCTCTGGATCTCCTTGGAGAGACCGGAAATGTTGGTGTAATCGATATCCACAGGCAGTTTCGTGTCTTCACTGGCGCGCAGACGGGCGATTTCGTCCTGTTGACGGTCGATGTAACCGGCGTATTTGGTCTTGATTTCAACCTGTTCGGCGACCTGTGGATCTTCGGCGCCCTGCCCGGTTACTTCGACCAGACCAGCGTAGTCGATTTCCGGACGGCTCAAGAGGTTGAGCAAGTTGTATTCGTGGGTCAGCGGCGTGCCGAATTTCCCGGCAATCGCATCGCCTTGCTGAGTGCCCGGGCGAACCCAGGTGCTTTTCAGGCGCTGCTCTTCGAGCTCAATGCTTTCGCGTTTCTTGCAGAACGCCGCCCAACGCGCGTCATCGACCAGACCCAGTTCGCGACCTTTTTCGGTCAGACGCAGGTCGGCGTTGTCCTCACGCAGGATCAGGCGGTACTCGGCACGGGAAGTGAACATGCGGTACGGCTCTTGGGTACCGAGGGTGATCAGGTCGTCGACCAGTACGCCGATGTACGCCTCGTCGCGACGCGGGCACCAGGCTTCTTTGCCCTTCGCACGCAATGCGGCGTTGGCCCCGGCGAGCAGACCTTGGGCACCGGCTTCTTCGTAACCGGTGGTGCCGTTGATCTGACCAGCGAAGAACAGACCGCCAATCACCTTGGTTTCCAGGCTGTATTTCAAATCGCGCGGGTCGAAGTAGTCGTACTCGATCGCATAACCCGGACGCACGATGTGCGCGTTTTCCATGCCGCGGATCGATTGCACGATCTGCAATTGCACGTCGAACGGCAAACTTGTGGATATCCCGTTCGGGTACAGCTCATGAGTGGTCAGGCCTTCCGGCTCGATGAACACCTGATGGCTTTCCTTGTCGGCAAAGCGGTGAATCTTGTCTTCGATCGACGGGCAATAACGCGGACCAATGCCCTCGATTTCGCCGGCAGCGGAATACATCGGCGAACGATCGAGATTCGCCGCGATGATTTCGTGGGTGCGGGCGTTGGTGTGAGTAATCCAGCAACTGACCTGGCGTGGATGCTGTTCCTTGTTGCCCATGAACGACATGACCGGGATCGGCGTATCGCCTGGCTGCTCGGTCATGACCGAGAAATCCACAGACTTGCCGTCGATGCGCGGTGGCGTACCGGTTTTCAGGCGACCGACACGCAGTGGCAGTTCACGCAGACGATGTGCCAGGGCAATCGATGGCGGATCACCGGCGCGACCACCGGAAAAATTCTGCAAACCGATGTGGATAAGTCCACCGAGGAAGGTACCAGTGGTCAACACCACGGAATCGGCGAAGAACCGCAGACCCATTTGCGTGACAACACCACGTACCTGCTCTTGCTCGACGATAAGGTCGTCAGCGGCCTGTTGAAATATCCACAGGTTCGGCTGGTTTTCCAGAATCTCGCGGACAGCGGCCTTGTACAGAATACGGTCGGCTTGCGCACGAGTTGCTCGTACGGCTGGACCTTTGCGGCTGTTCAACACGCGAAACTGGATACCGCCCAGATCGGTAGCCATGGCCATCGCACCGCCGAGGGCGTCGATTTCCTTGACCAGATGGCTTTTGCCAATGCCACCGATGGCCGGGTTGCAGCTCATGGCACCGAGGGTTTCCACGTTATGCGTCAGCAACAGGGTTTTTGCCCCCATACGTGCTGAGGCCAGTGCTGCCTCGGTACCGGCATGACCGCCGCCGATGACGATCACTTCAAAACGGGAAGGGAAATCCACCACGCACCTCGTGCCTGCTTAAGTAGGTATTCAGGAATAGTTTGAGATCAGGTTTCTGGACCTGGTCGACAAGTATAGGGACTTCGCCCTTCCTAAAGAACCCTTTGCACAAAATTTAACCAGCTGTGGAGAACTCGAGGTTAAAAGAATAAAAAAGAGAGAAATTTATAAAACCTTTGTTTTAATGCTTATTCTTACTGACCGACCTTTCTGTGGATAGATTGCTACAGGCCTTATTATTCAGTGTGTACAGAGTTTCAAAACCCTGTGGCCAGGTGGCAATGAGGCCCTTGGATAACCGGTTTAAGCCTGTGGATGAATGGGATGGTTATCCACAGGGGCAGTTATATCCAGTTTTGCGGCCCTGTTATCAACTGACCTCAGAGGCGGTTATTCACAGGGCTTAATCCACAGAAATTCAACCAAACGGTTTTTTCAGGACGCAATAAAACGCCCCCCGAGAGATCGATGACGAGCAGGAAGCCGATAGAGGGAGGTGACAGGGCTATTGTGAGAGAACGTAACAGAGGCTAATAATATCCATTATCATTAACTCGTCAGTTTCTCCCATGTCCCTACCCGCCCATCATGCTTCGATCGAGCAAATCTACGAGCAACACCATTCGTGGCTGTATGGATGGCTGAAAGGCAAGCTGCACGACGCCTGCGATGCTGCCGATGTCGCGCATGACACTTTCGTGCGGATCCTCGCGGCACGTAATGCGTCGCAGATTCGCGAACCACGGGATTATCTGGCGACCATTGCACGCGGCCTCGTCATTGATCGCTATCGAAGACAGGCCATCGAAGTTGCCTACTTGCAGACCTTGGCTGCTCGACCAGAAGCCACCGCCATCAGCGAAGAAGACAAGGCGCTGATCATCGAAACCCTGATTGCTGTGGATAAAGCCTTGGCCGGTCTGGGCGCGCGAACCCAGAAGATCTTCATGCTTTCGCAGATCGACGGTCTGACCTATCAACAGATCACTGCGCAGTTGCAGGTTTCCCTGACCACAGTAAAGAAGCACATGATCCGCGCCCTGACGGAATGTGCCCTGATCATGGCGCAGCGTTGATGGCCACTGCACCGAACCGCAAGGTTTTCGAAGCGGCTGCCAGTTGGTACGTGCAGTTTCAGGCCGATCCGCCGACCCTCGCCGATCAAAAAGCCTGGCAGCTGTGGATAGATAGCGATCCAGCGCATCTGGCGGCCTGGAACCAGATGGAACAATTGCAGCGTCAGCTCGGCACTTTGCCGCTGGATTTGAAACGTCGCGCACTGAATACCGGCCAACAAAGGCGCCAGATCCTGAAATTGTTGCTGCTCGCGACAGGGACGGGGATCCTTGGCTGGAACGCCCAACAACATACCTCCCTCGGAAATGCCTGGGCTGATTACAAAACCGGCGTTGGCCAGCGTCGTAACATCTCATTGGCGGATGGCAGCCAGATCCAGCTCAATACCGATACGGCCATCGATGTGTCTTTCGACGCAACGAAACGGCTGATTCGTTTGCGCTCGGGTGAAATCCTCATTCAGACAGGCAAGCTCGGCGATCAGCGGCCGTTTTTGGTCGAAACCCGGGACGGTCGGATTCAAGCGTTGGGTACCCGTTTTTCTGTGCATAAGTTGTCGGGCTCAACGCGGGTCGGCGTGCTGGAAGATCGGGTCAGCGTGCAACCCGCTGATCAATCAACGAGCGCGATGATCCTGAAAGCAGGCGAAGGTGCGGATTTCGATAGTCGGCATATCGGGGTCCTTTACCCCTTTAAATCCTCGGCAGTGGCCTGGACCAACGGCCAGCTGATTGTGCTGGATGCGCGGCTGGGCGAGGTAATCGAAGAGCTGGGGCGTTATCGCAGCGGTGTTCTGCACTGCGATATTCGTGCCCGGGATCTACGGGTATCCGGCACCTTTCGGCTCGATTCCACTGATGCCGTGCTGGCCAATCTTCAGGCCTCGTTACCGATCAACGTCCGCTACTTCACCCGTTACTGGGTCTCGATCAGTCATAGCGTCTGATTGAAAATTTCCTGGGGAAAAAAATCGAAAGCAGGGTTATCTTTTTTTGTCCTGACCCGGCCCTACAGGTAATCGCGATAAACGCGGCTCTTCGCCACCTTCAGGGCTTATCCACACATGCGTCTTCCCACGTTCCGTCAGCGTTTTTCCCACCACTGCATTGCCTACAGCCTACTGATGACCAGTGCCGCGTCCTGCCTGGTAATGACCCATAACGCCTTCGCGGCAACGGTCGCGCAGCGCTACACCATTGCTGCCGGCCCGCTGGACAGTGCTTTGAGCCAATTCGCCTCCACTGCAAACGTGATTCTGTCGTTCTCGCCGCAGCAGACCAGCCGTTTACGCAGTACCGGACTGAACGGCAACTTCACCGTCGAACAGGGATTCGCCCAACTGCTGCAAGGCTCAGGTTTGCAAGCCGTACCGCAAGCGCCGGGTAGCTACATTCTGCAGGCGATGCCCAATGATGATTTGCTGGAGCTGGCCCCGACCAACATCAACGGGCAATTGGCCAATCCGATGGATCTGGATTACGCCGCCGACGTCGGCTACAAGGTGCAGAACAGCCGGATCGGTACGAAAACCAGCACGCCGTTGTCGGAAACGCCGCGTTCGGTATCGGTGGTGACCGCCCAGCGCATGAAAGATCAGAAATCTCAGACGCTCACCGAGGTACTCGGCTACGTTCCCGGCATCTTCGCCCCACCGTTTGCAGCGGGCGACAGCCTGGCCGGCGATCTGTTTTTCATTCGTGGTTTCAACGCCACCGATTACGGCTACGGCCTGTTGCGCGATGGACTGCGTGTACAGGGCAACCGTTATGACACCAGCACCGAGCCTTACGGTTTGGAGCGCGTGGAAATTTTCCGCGGACCATCGTCCTTGCTCTATGGGGAAAACGCACCGGGCGGCCTGGTGAATCTGGTGAGCAAGCGGCCGACCGCAGTTCCTCGTGGCGAAGTGCAACTGGGTTATGGCTCGAATAATCGCCGGCAGATCGGCGTCGATGTGTCCGGGCCACTCAACGACAGCGGCAATGTGCTGGGGCGAGTGGTGATGCTCGGGCGCAAGTCGGACACCCAGACTGATCACGTACCGGATGACCGCATTTACATCGCCCCGTCGCTGACGCTGAATTTCGACGACTTCAACACCCTGACCCTGCTGGCCAACTACCAGAAAGATCACACCAATATGGAACTGGGTCTGCCGGCGGCCGGCACATTGCTGAGCAATCCCAACGGCAAGCTATCCAAAGGCACCATGCTTGGCGATCCGGACTGGAACACCTTCGAACGGGAAACCTGGAGCACCGGTTATGAGTTCAGCCATTCCTTCAACGATGACTGGCAGTTCCGCCAGAACTCGCGCTACATGCAGTCGCGGATCACCCGCCATGAAACGTGGCCGGGCAACCTCAATAACGCAGGCTTCGGCACGCGCCTGAACATGACCGCGTACGATCGCTTCAACAAATCCATGGTGTATTCGCTGGATAACCAACTGGAAGGCAAATTCCAGGTCGGCGAGCTGGAAAACACCGTGCTGTTCGGCGCCAGCTACGACCGCACTTCGTTCAATCAGGACTGGAATGCCGGCATCGTCGGGCCGATCGATATCTACAACCCGGTTTACTTGCGCGATCCGACTACACCGATTGCGGTGCAGAACACCTTGCTTGAGCAGCAGATGAAAGGTGTTTATGCACAGCTCCAGAGCAAGTATGACCACTGGCTGTTTCTGCTTGGCGGTCGTCAGGACTGGGTCGACAGTGACTTCCGCGACAAGGTGGCCAAGGGCAGTGACATCAGTTCCGAGGACAAGAAGTTCACCTACCAGAGCGGCGTGATGTACCAGTTCGACAACGGCATGACGCCGTATGTCAGCTATTCCACCTCATTCGTACCGGTGCAGCAGATATCCAATGCCGGCGCGCCGCTCGATCCGATCACCAGCAGCCAATACGAAGTGGGCCTCAAGTACGAACCGATCGGCTGGGATACCGCGTTCACCGCGTCGGTATATGACCTGCGCAAAAAGGACGACACCTATTTCGACTCGACCACGTCGACCTATCGCCAGGTCGGCGAAAGCCGTTCCAAAGGTGTGGAACTGGAACTCAACAGCGATCTGACCCAGAACCTCAATGTGACAGCGGCGTACACCTACACCGACGCGCGGATTACCAAGGACGCGGCGACCTCGTTGGTCAAAGGCCACCAGATGACCGGCGTGCCTCGTAATCAGGCGTCGGTCTGGGCCAAGTACCGTTTCCTCGATGGCGATTTGAAAGGTTTGTACGTGGGTGGTGGCGTGCGTTACTTCGACAGTGCTTTTGCCTACACCGCGCCTTCGCTGTACGGGAAGCTGGATGCCGGCGACGTCACGTTGGTAGATGCGGCGATCGGCTATCAAATCGATTCGCACTGGAGCGTCGACCTGAATGCCAAGAACCTGTTCGACAAGGAATATGTGTCGGGATGCAACGACGCCGGCCGCTGCTATTGGGGCGAAGATCGCACTTTGCTCGGTACGGTGTCTTACAACTGGTGAAACGAAAAGAGGCTGTGGATAAATTGTCCACAGCCCCTTTAGTCATTTACCGATGCAGAAGCTGGAAAAGATCCGGCCAAGCAGGTCATCGGAACTGAAAGCCCCGGTGATTTCTCCCAGAGATTGCTGGGCCTGACGTAAATCCTCGGCCAGTAGTTCACCGGCACCGGCCAACGTCAGCTGTGCGCGACCATGTTCCAGCGCTGCACTGGCGTGGCGCAGAGCCTCCAGATGACGGCGACGGGCACTGAAGCTGCTTTCCGAGGTTTGCTCATAGCCCATGCAGGCCTTGAGGTGTTCGCGCAGCAACTCCAGACCATCGCCGGCGGCTTTGGCACTGAGGCTGATGGTCACGTGACCATCGTCGCTGACTTCCAGGGCAATCGCTTCACCTGTCAGGTCCGCCTTGTTGCGGATCAAGGTAACTTTCGCCGGATCCGGACGGGTCTCGAGGAATTCCGGCCATAGGGCAAACGGATCTGCAGCTTCCGGCGCGGTGGCATCGACTACCAGCAGCACCCGATCCGCTTCAGTGATCGCTTTCAATGCACGTTCGACGCCGATCTTTTCCACATGATCGTCGGTGTCGCGAAGACCGGCGGTATCCACCACGTGCAACGGCATGCCGTCGATGTGGATATGTTCGCGCAGGATATCCCGGGTGGTGCCGGCAATTTCGGTCACGATCGCGGCTTCGCGGCCAGCCAGGGCATTCAACAGGCTGGACTTGCCGGCATTTGGACGACCGGCGATCACCACCGTCATGCCATCTCGCAACAACGCGCCCTGCCCGGCTTCACGCAGCACGGTGGATAACTCTTCACGTACCTTGTCGAGCATGCTCAGCACGTGGCCATCGGCGAGGAAGTCGATTTCCTCTTCCGGGAAGTCGATGGCGGCTTCGACGTAGATGCGCAGGCCGATCAGTTGTTCGGTGAGATTATGCACACGCTGGGAAAACGCGCCTTGCAAGGAGCGCAGAGCATTGCGTGCAGCCTGTGCAGAACTGGCCTCGATCAGGTCGGCGATTGCCTCGGCCTGAGCCAAGTCCAGTTTGTCGTTGAGGAACGCGCGCTCGCTGAATTCACCCGGGCGAGCCAGACGGCAACCCAGTTCCAGGCAACGCTTGAGCAGCATATCGAGAACGATCGGGCCACCGTGCCCCTGCAGTTCAAGCACGTCTTCGCCGGTAAACGAGTTCGGCCCCGGGAAATACAGTGCCAGACCTTCGTCCAGTACCTGCTGATCAGCACTGAAAAACGGACCGTAATGCGCGTAACGCGGTTTCAGTTCACGGCCGCTGATGGCTTTGGCCGCAGCGCTGGCCAACGGCCCGGAAATACGGACGATGCCGACACCGCCGCGACCTTGAGCGGTGGCGACAGCGGCGATGGTTTCACGAGGTGCGCTCATAAACCGGAATCCAGACAAATGTGGCAGATAGCAAAACGCCCCACTAGGGGGCGTTTTGAGTGGTGTTATCCACAGAGTAAGTTACGCCTCGGCTTTTTTCGTCGCCGCTTCGATCTTACGCGTGATGTACCACTGTTGGGCAATCGACAGGCAGTTGTTCACAACCCAGTACAGCACCAGACCTGCAGGGAACCAGAGGAAGAAGAAGGTGAAGATGATTGGCATCATTTTCATGACCTTCGCCTGCATCGGATCCGGTGGAGTCGGGTTCAGACGCTGCTGGATGAACATGGTCGCGCCCATGATGATCGGCAGGATGAAGAACGGATCTTTGATCGACAGGTCAGTGATCCACAGCATGAATGGCGCTTGGCGCATTTCCACGCTTTCCAGCAGAACCCAGTACAGCGAAAGGAAAACCGGCATCTGCACGAGGATCGGCAAGCAGCCGCCCAGCGGGTTGATCTTCTCTTTCTTGTACAGCTCCATCATGGCTTGCGACATTTTCTGCCGGTCATCGCCATGTTGCTCTTTCAGTGCAGCCAGTTTCGGCGCAACGGCACGCATGCGCGCCATGGATTTGTAGCTGGCAGCCGACAGCGGGAAGAAGATCCCTTTGATCAGCATGGTCAGGAAGATGATCGACCAGCCCCAGTTACCCACAATCGCGTGGATGTGTTGCAGCAACCAGAAGATTGGCTGGGCGATGAACCACAGAATGCCGTAGTCGACGGTCAGTTCCAGACCTGGGGACAACTGTTTCAGTACGGCCTGGCTTTTCGGACCGGCGTACAGAATGGCGCTGGTTTCAACTTTCGCGCCCGGTGCAGCGGTCAGCGAAGGACCGGTGTAACCGATGATGTAGTTGCCCTTGCTGTCCTTACGCGTCTGAACGATGTTGTTTTCGCCCTTCGGCGCAACCCATGCAGTCACGAAGTAGTGTTGCAGCCAGGCTACCCAGCCACCGGTGACGGTTTCCTTGAGCTGACCTTTGTCCATGTCTTTCATGGACACTTTCTTGTACGGCTCGGAACTTGTCCACAGGGCGGCGCCCAGGTAAGTCGCGGTACCGGTGGCAGTGGTCGACGAAGGATCGGCACTGGCGTCGCGCTTCAGTTGGGCGAACATCGAACCCGACCAAGGCTGAGCACTCTGGTTATCCACAAGGTAGGTCACGGTCACGTCATACAGGCCGCGTTTCAGGGTGAAACGCTTGATGTAGTTGACGCCGTCCTTGCTGAACTTCAGGTCGACGACCAGTTGGTCCTGACCGTCAGCCAGTTGATAACTTTTCTTCTCCGAGGCGTAAACCGGACGACCGGCCGGGCTAGCGTCCGGACCGTTGGTGCCGATCAGGCCGCTTTGTGCCAGATAAGTACGCTCGCCGCCGTTGTCGAACAGCTGAAACGGCACATCAGGACGATCCTGACGACGTGGATACAGTGGCAAAGTCAGTTGAGCAACGTCACCGCCCTGTGGATCGATCGCCAGATCGAGCACGTCGGTTTTGACCTGGATCAGATCCTTGCTGGCAGCGACCGGAGTTTCCACAGGTGCGCTGGTATCGCTGGCGGCACGCGGAATATCGTCACTGGCGGAAGCGTTATTGCCAGGAACGGTGTCCGGCAAACCGGATGCAGTCGTACTGGAAGCAACATTCTGAGTCGGCAGGGCAGCCTGGCCATAGTCCTGGTTCCATTTAAGAACCATAACGTAGGACACGATTGCCAGGGCGACGATCAGGATCGTGCGTTTGATATCCATGATTACTCGGCCATCGAAGAAGAACGGGAGGTAGGGATAGGTGGAACCGGGTCATAACCACCGGGATTCCACGGATGACAGCGACCTAAACGACGAAAGGCCAGCCAGCCACCGCGCAGAAGGCCATGATTTTCGATGGCTTCATACGCGTAGCAAGAACAACTGGGGTAGAAACGACAGTGACTGGCCATCAAAGGACTAATGGCGTAGCGATAAAACTGGATCGGAACGAGTGCCAGTTTACGCATCTGGACTGTCTACCCCTACAGTTTCGGTTTTGACCGCTGGAACTGGCTTGTTACGGGCCAGACGCTTCCAGAGCTTGCCGAAATGCTGAATCAATTCGGGGTTTTCTACGTCGCCCAAACCTTTGCGCGCGACGATAACGATATCCCAGCCGACCAGAGCATCCTGGTGCAGACGGAACGATTCGCGCATCAGACGTTTGAGGCGATTGCGCTCGACGGAGAGCTTTACGCTCTTTTTCCCGATAACCAGCCCGAGACGGGGGTGATCAAGATCGTTGTTGCGCGCAAGGAGCAGGAGATTTTTCCCCGGAACCTTGCCGGTAGGGGAGTCAAAGACTGCCTTGAAATGCCGGGGGGTAAGCAGACGCTTTTCCCGACTGAAGTCCTGACTCACCTCCAGTACCGGATTATCAAACTGCCAGACGCGCACGACCTTTGGCGCGACGACGCGACAGGACAGCGCGACCGTTCTTGGTAGCCATGCGAGCACGGAAACCGTGGGTACGAGCGCGTTTGATAGTGCTTGGTTGGAAAGTACGTTTCATGTCGTGTTACCTGGTTCGTCCACAACGGGCCGGAATGGCCCCCGTTTTAAGAGACCGGGGATTCTAGAGAAAGCAAGCCTTCAGGTCAATTTCCAACCAGCGTTTCCTTATAAATAGATCTCTGGAGCTTCCGGAACCGAAAACCTGTTTGCCAGACATAAAAATAAAGAAGGAAATTATTTAAAGCTTTTCTGTAAAGCTTGTAAAAGCTAGGGCCGCGCTCTTCTGTGGATAACCATCTTCAGCCCTTGTACAGCATGATGTACAGAGAATGACAACTACAGTGGAAAACCGTGTTCAGCCTGTGCTGCGCTGTCGGATAACCTGTGTGTGGAATGGCCTGTTATCCACAGGCTGGTTATCCATCGAGTTCCACCCCCAGTTGTCCAGTGCCCTCAGAGGCGGTTATCCACAGAGCTTATGCACACGCCGTTGGTCGCCTTTTTTCCGGTTAACGCATTGATTAATCATGGTCACCACACAACCTGCATGTGGATAAGTGGACAGCTCGCCGCTACAATGGCCGCTTGTTTTTGCCTCACCGGCTTTCAACTTAGGGGATATCCGTGTCAGTGGAACTTTGGCAGCAGTGCGTGGAGCTTTTGCGCGAGGAGCTGCCTGCCCAACAATTCAACACCTGGATCCGTCCACTACAGGTCGAAGCCGAAGGCGACGAGTTGCGCGTCTACGCACCGAACCGTTTTGTGCTGGACTGGGTCAACGAAAAGTACCTCGGTCGCGTCCTTGAACTGCTGGATGAGCACGGCAACGGCATGGCGCCAGCGCTTTCCTTATTAATAGGCAGCAAACGCAGTTCGGCACCGCGTGCCGCGCCGAATGCGCCGTTGGCCGCTGCGCAGGTGTCCCAGGCTCAGGCCAATACCGCGCCGGCCAGTACGCCAGCGCCCGCTCCAAGTGCGGCCCCGGCCAAGCGCTCGACGCAGAAAACCGAGGAAGTCAGTGAAGAGCCGTCCCGCGACAGCTTTGACCCGATGGCCGGTGCGGCCTCGCAACAGGCCCCGGTTCGCGCCGAACAGCGCACCGTTCAGGTCGAAGGCGCGCTCAAGCACACCAGTTACCTGAACCGTACCTTCACCTTCGAGAATTTCGTCGAAGGCAAGTCCAACCAGCTCGCCCGCGCGGCGGCCTGGCAGGTGGCGGACAATCCCAAGCACGGCTACAACCCGCTGTTCCTTTATGGCGGCGTCGGCTTGGGTAAAACCCACTTGATGCACGCAGTGGGTAACCATCTATTAAAGAAGAACCCGAATGCCAAGGTCGTGTACCTGCATTCCGAGCGCTTCGTGGCCGACATGGTCAAGGCGTTGCAGCTGAACGCGATCAACGAGTTCAAGCGTTTCTACCGTTCGGTGGACGCTCTGCTGATCGACGACATTCAGTTCTTCGCCCGTAAAGAGCGTTCCCAGGAAGAGTTTTTCCACACCTTCAATGCCCTGCTTGAAGGGGGCCAGCAGGTCATTCTTACCAGTGACCGCTACCCTAAAGAAATCGAAGGCCTTGAAGAGCGCCTCAAATCCCGCTTCGGCTGGGGCCTGACGGTTGCCGTCGAGCCGCCGGAGCTGGAAACCCGCGTGGCGATCTTGATGAAAAAGGCCGACCAGGCCAAAGTCGAGTTGCCTCACGACGCGGCGTTCTTCATTGCCCAGCGAATTCGTTCCAACGTCCGTGAGCTGGAAGGCGCGCTGAAACGCGTGATCGCCCACTCGCACTTCATGGGCCGCGACATCACCATCGAGTTGATCCGCGAATCCCTGAAAGACTTGTTGGCACTGCAGGACAAACTGGTCTCTGTGGATAACATTCAGCGCACCGTCGCCGAGTACTACAAGATCAAGATCTCCGACCTGCTGTCCAAGCGCCGTTCGCGCTCGGTGGCACGTCCGCGTCAGGTGGCCATGGCGCTGTCCAAGGAGCTGACCAACCATAGCCTGCCGGAAATCGGCGATGTGTTTGGTGGTCGTGACCACACGACGGTGTTGCACGCTTGCCGCAAGATCAACGAACTTAAGGAATCCGACGCGGACATCCGCGAGGACTACAAGAACCTGCTGCGTACACTGACCACTTGATGAACACCAGCGCAGCTTATTAAGGCAAGGGACTAGACCATGCATTTCACCATTCAACGCGAAGCCCTGTTGAAACCCCTGCAACTGGTCGCAGGCGTCGTCGAGCGCCGACAGACCTTGCCGGTACTGTCCAACGTGCTGCTGGTCGTCGATGGCCAGCAACTGTCGCTGACCGGTACCGACCTGGAAGTCGAACTGGTCGGTCGCGTGCAACTCGAAGAGCCGGCCGAAACCGGTTCCATTACCGTGCCTGCGCGCAAGCTGATGGACATCTGCAAGAGCCTGCCCAACGACGCGCTGATCGACATCAAGGTCGACGAGCAGAAGCTGGTCGTGAAGGCCGGTCGCAGCCGTTTCACCCTGTCGACCCTGCCGGCCAACGATTTCCCGACGGTTGAAGAAGGCCCGGGTTCCCTGACCTGCAGCCTGGAGCAAAGCAAGCTGCGTCGTTTGATCGAACGCACCAGCTTCGCCATGGCCCAGCAGGACGTGCGCTACTACCTCAACGGCATGCTCCTGGAAGTCTCGGCCGGTGTGATCCGCGCCGTGGCTACCGACGGTCACCGTCTGGCCATGTGCTCGATGCAGGCCGATATCGGTCAGCCGGATCGTCACCAGGTGATCGTGCCGCGCAAAGGCATTCTGGAACTGGCGCGGCTGCTCACCGAGCCGGATGGCAACGTCAGCATCGTTCTGGGTCAGCACCACATCCGCGCCACCACCGGCGAATTCACCTTCACCTCGAAGCTGGTCGACGGCAAGTTCCCGGACTATGAGCGCGTTCTGCCGAAGGGTGGCGACAAGCTGGTACTGGGCGATCGTCAGGCCCTGCGTGAAGCGTTCAGCCGTACTGCGATCCTGTCCAACGAGAAATACCGCGGCATCCGTCTGCAACTGGCCAACGGTCAGTTGAAGATCCAGGCCAACAACCCGGAGCAGGAAGAAGCGGAAGAAGAAGTGGGCGTTGAATACAACGGCGGTTCGCTGGAAATCGGCTTCAACGTGAGCTACCTGCTCGACGTGCTGGGCGTGATGACCACCGAACAGGTTCGCCTGATCCTGTCCGACTCCAACAGCAGTGCGCTGGTGCAAGAGTCCGACAATGACGACTCGGCTTATGTTGTCATGCCGATGCGTCTGTAATCAGCTGATTCTGGATGTCCTTAAGTCGTGTTTCGGTCACCGCGGTGCGCAATCTGCACCCGGTGACCTTCTCCCCCTCCCCCCGCATCAACATTCTTTACGGCGCCAACGGCAGCGGCAAAACCAGTGTTCTGGAAGCCATTCATCTGCTGGGGCTTGCCCGTTCGTTTCGTAGCACGCGGCTGTTGCCGGTTATCCAGTACGAGCAACTTGCCTGCACCGTATTCGGTCAGGTCGAACTGGCCGAGGGTGGCCACAGTGCACTGGGGATATCTCGCGACCGTCAGGGCGAGTTCCAGATCCGCATCGACGGGCAGAACGCCCGCAGCGCTGCGCAACTGGCCGAGATCCTGCCGTTGCAACTGATCAACCCCGACAGCTTCCGCCTGCTCGAAGGTGCGCCGAAGATTCGCCGGCAGTTTCTCGATTGGGGTGTGTTCCACGTCGAACCGCGTTTCATGGCGACCTGGCAGCGTTTGCAGAAGGCCTTGCGCCAGAGAAACTCCTGGCTGCGGCATGGTACACTTGACGCCGTTTCGCAAGCGGTTTGGGACAGGGAACTGTGCCAGGCCAGCGCTGAAATCGATGAATACCGCCGCGCTTACATCAAAGCCTTGAAACCAGTCTTTGAACAAACCTTGAGCGAACTGGTTGAGCTTGAAGGTTTGACGCTCAGCTATTACCGAGGCTGGGACAAGGACCGGGAATTGAGTGCCGTATTGGCTGGGTCCGTGCACCGGGACCAGCAAATGGGTCATACCCAGGCCGGACCGCAACGCGCTGACTTGCGCCTTAGATTGGGCGCGCACAACGCCGCGGACATCTTGTCCCGGGGTCAGCAGAAGCTAGTGGTCTGTGCCTTGCGAATTGCCCAAGGGCATCTGGTGAGCCAGGCCCGACGCGGCCAGTGTATTTATCTGGTGGATGACTTGCCGTCCGAGCTGGACGAGAGCCACCGTCGCGCGCTGTGCCGCTTGCTGGAAGACTTACGCTGCCAGGTTTTCATTACCTGTGTAGATCACGAATTATTGAGGGAAGGCTGGCAGACGGAAACGCCAGTCGCTCTGTTCCACGTGGAACAGGGCCGTATCACCCAGACCCACGACCATCGGGAGTGAAGGCATTGAGCGAAGAAAATACGTACGACTCAACGAGCATTAAAGTGCTGAAAGGCCTGGATGCCGTACGCAAACGTCCCGGTATGTACATTGGTGACACCGACGATGGCAGCGGTCTGCACCACATGGTGTTCGAGGTGGTCGACAACTCGATCGACGAAGCCCTCGCCGGCCACTGCGACGACATCAGCATCATCATCCACCCGGATGAGTCCATCACCGTTAAAGACAACGGCCGTGGCATCCCGGTAGACGTGCACAAAGAGGAAGGCGTTTCCGCCGCCGAGGTCATCATGACCGTCCTCCACGCTGGCGGTAAGTTCGACGATAACTCCTACAAGGTATCCGGCGGTCTGCACGGTGTAGGTGTATCGGTAGTGAACGCTCTGTCCGAAGAGCTGGTATTGACCGTACGCCGCAGCGGCAAGATCTGGGAACAGACCTACGTCCACGGCGTACCTCAGGCACCGATGGCCATCGTTGGCGACAGCGAAACCACCGGCACCCAGATCCACTTCAAGGCTTCCAGCGAAACCTTCAAGAACATTCACTTCAGCTGGGACATCCTGGCCAAACGCATTCGTGAACTATCCTTCCTCAACTCCGGTGTCGGCATCGTCCTCAAGGATGAGCGCAGCGGCAAGGAAGAGCTGTTCAAATACGAAGGCGGCCTGCGTGCGTTCGTTGAATACCTGAACACCAACAAGACTGCGGTCAACCAGGTGTTCCACTTCAACATCCAGCGTGAAGACGGCATCGGCGTGGAAATCGCCCTGCAGTGGAACGACAGCTTCAACGAGAACCTGTTGTGCTTCACCAACAACATTCCACAGCGCGACGGCGGTACTCACCTGGTGGGTTTCCGTTCCGCGCTGACGCGCAACCTGAACAATTACATCGAGCAGGAAGGTCTGGCGAAGAAGCACAAAGTCGCGACTACCGGTGACGATGCCCGCGAAGGTCTGACCGCGATCATCTCGGTGAAAGTGCCGGATCCGAAGTTCAGCTCGCAGACCAAAGACAAGCTGGTGTCTTCCGAAGTGAAGACCGCGGTCGAGCAGGAGATGGGCAAGTACTTCTCCGACTTCCTTTTGGAAAACCCGAACGAAGCCAAGCTGGTCGTCGGCAAGATGATCGACGCGGCCCGTGCCCGTGAAGCGGCGCGCAAGGCCCGTGAGATGACCCGCCGCAAAGGCGCGCTGGACATCGCCGGCCTGCCGGGCAAGCTCGCTGACTGCCAGGAAAAAGATCCTGCGCTGTCCGAACTGTACCTCGTGGAAGGTGACTCCGCGGGCGGCTCTGCCAAGCAGGGACGTAACCGCAAGACCCAGGCGATCCTGCCGCTGAAGGGCAAGATCCTCAACGTCGAGAAAGCACGCTTCGACAAGATGATCTCGTCCCAGGAAGTGGGCACGCTGATCACTGCACTCGGCTGCGGTATCGGTCGCGAAGAGTACAACATCGACAAGCTGCGCTATCACAACATCATCATCATGACCGATGCTGACGTCGACGGTTCGCACATCCGTACCCTGCTGCTGACCTTCTTCTTCCGTCAGTTGCCGGAGCTGATCGAGCGCGGCTACATCTACATCGCCCAGCCGCCGCTGTACAAGGTCAAGAAAGGCAAGCAAGAGCAATACATCAAAGACGACGATGCCATGGAAGAGTACATGACGCAGTCGGCCCTGGAAGATGCGAGCCTGCACCTGAACGAAGAGGCCCCGGGCATTTCCGGTGAAGCACTCGAGCGTCTGGTGAACGACTTCCGCATGGTGATGAAGACCCTCAAGCGTCTGTCCCGCCTGTACCCGCAGGAGCTGACCGAACACTTCATCTACCTGCCGGCCGTGAGCTTGGAAATGCTCGGCGACCACGCCAAGATGCAGGACTGGCTGGCCCAGTACGAAGTGCGTCTGCGCACCGTCGAGAAGTCGGGCCTGGTCTACAAGGCCAGCCTGCGTGAAGACCGTGAACGTGGCGTGTGGCTGCCAGAGGTGGAGTTGATCTCCCACGGCTTGTCGAACTACGTCACCTTCAACCGCGACTTCTTCGGCAGCAACGACTACAAGACCGTCGTCACCCTCGGCGCTCAACTGAGCACCCTGCTCGACGAAGGCGCGTACATCCAGCGTGGCGAGCGCAAGAAAGCGGTCACCGAGTTCAAGGAAGCCCTCGACTGGCTGATGGCCGAAAGCACCAAGCGCCACACCATCCAGCGCTACAAAGGTCTGGGCGAAATGAACCCGGATCAGCTGTGGGAAACCACCATGGACCCAAGCGTGCGCCGCATGCTGAAAGTCACCATCGAAGACGCCATTGGCGCGGATCAGATCTTCAACACCCTGATGGGTGATGCGGTCGAACCTCGCCGTGACTTCATCGAGAGCAACGCTCTGGCGGTTTCGAATCTGGATTTCTGATCCATCGTCCCATCGCTAACGCACGAAAAAAAAGCCAGCGCTATGCGCTGGCTTTTTTTTGGTTCTTTCTTGTTGGATTAAATCCTGCAAATTTTAAGACTATCCCTTCGTAGAGGAGAGACTCTTCCTACATATATCTGGATCGGTTCTATTTATCTTACAGCCGCTTCGCTAACTGCCCTACGGCACAGGTGAAGCATTGTCAGTGTCTAGAATCAAACAGGGAACTTAGTTATGCCAACACCTGCGTATTTGACGATCAATGGTAATCGACAAGGTTTAATCAGTGCTGGAGCTTTTACAGCAGATTCAGTGGGTAATACCTACCAGGAAGGGCACGAAGATCAGATTTTGGTACAAGCTTTCAGCCATCAAATCATCATTCCACGTGACCCTCAATCCGGCCAACCCACCGGTCAGCGGGTGCATAAGCCGCTCATGGTTACCAAGGTTTTCGACAAGGCATCCCCGTTGATATTCAGCGCCTTGACCAGTGGCGAAGTCTTGGACAATTGTCATATTGCCTGGTATCGAACTTCCGCTTCAGGTAAACAAGAACATTTTTTCAGTATTGAATTGGTAGACGCCGTTATTGTGGAAGTGAATTCCAGAATGCCGAATTGCCAAGATATGAATATGGCGCACTTCACACAGTTGGAAGACGTACATTTCACGTATCGTAAAATCATCTGGACGCATGAAATTTGCGGCACGACGGGTTCAGATGACTGGCGTGCACCTTTGGTCAACTGACACTCTCGGGCTGCCAAATATCGACCAGTTTGACTGGTCGATTCACCTTACGACTGCATCATGCTGTCAGCAGCTGTCGCAGATACACTCTCCAACCGATACCCATACCCATAAATCGTCAGCAACTGCCAACCCCGATCCGCCGTCAGCCCCAGTTTGTTGCGCAGGCGGTAGATGTGCGTATCCAGCGGCCGCGACGAAGCGACTTCTTCGTGGGGCCAGAAGCGTTCGTATAAGTACTCTCGCGACAACGGCCGACCCAGGTTACTGAACAGGCAGCGCGCCAGGCGGTATTCACGCTCCGTCATGACCACGGCCTTGCCCTCGCGGGTGACGCTCAGTTCGGCGTCGTCGAAGGTCAGGTCATTGAAGCTCAGGACTTCGGCAGCGCTATTGCGTTGCTGGCTGTGCCGGCGCAGTACAGCGGCGACTCGGGCTTTCAGCTCGTTGGGGCGGAACGGTTTGCTGACGTAATCGTCGGCACCGGCGTTCAGCGCCTGGACGATATCGCTTTCGCCGTCGCGGCTGGTCAGCATGATAGCGGCGGGCGGCGACTCCATGTGTTCGCGGGTCCAGCGCAGCAGCGCCAGGCCGGTCAGGTCGGGCAGTTGCCAGTCGAGGATCAGCAGGTCGAAAGTGTCCCGGCGCAATTGGCGCAGCAGGTCCTCGCCCCGTTCAAAGCTGTGCAACGACCAAGGTTGATCTCCCTCCGCAGCCATTTGCTGCAGGGTTTGCTCGACCCGCCGCAGTTCGGCAGGTTCATCGTCCAGTATCGCAACGCGCATACGCGTGGGTTCCTTGTTGCTTGGGCAGTGGCCGGCAACCATAACGGTCTGGCCTGTGCGGTAAAAGTAAGCCGTCCATCATCGGTCGACGTCCGCTATGATTCTTCGGATCTACGTCCTCAGACCTGTGGTCCATGAAACCATTCACTGCCCACCTCCCTGTTTGCCATGAATAGCCCGCGTCGACGCGAAAGCCGCGAGCCGAGTCAGGTCCAGCGCCTGTTTCGACGGCTGGTGCGTGAGTGGGTGTGGATAAGTCTAGTGCTGTTGCCGCTGACTGCCTTGTTGTCGTATCGCGCGCAGATCAATCTGCACGACGTGGTACCGATGTGGAGTGCGTTGCTTTCGGTAGGGCTGGTAGCCTGCGTACTCGGATTGCTGCTGTGGCGCCCGCGCTGGGCGATCTGGGTAACATCGTGCGGTGTGGCTTGTGTGCTGCTGACCAGCGCCGGGCTGGCGGAAGTCAGGCACTGGTGGTCACCGACTCCAGCAGCGCTCGGCATGTTGTTCGGTTACCTGATCTGGAACTGGCGGCGCCTGAGCGTGGTGCTGACGTACTTTGGCTGGGAGCTGGCGCGACTGGACCGCGAGCCGAAAGTATTTCCGGAGCGCCGTCGTGCGCAATTCACCAGCGCTGATCAGCTGCAGCGCCAGATCATGGCACTGGAGCAAGCCATGAGCCGCACGCGCGATACTCGACGCTTCATTGCCGACGGTCTGGAATACCTGCCGGTGGCGACGCTGATCAGCGATCCCAAGGGGCAGATTCTGCTGGGAAACCGCAAGGCCCGCGTATTGTTCGATCATCCTCTGGTTGGCGACGACGTTCTCAAGCAACTGGCCCGCCTTGGTTACCCGGAGTTGTCCACAGAACCACGCCCGGCGCTGTCGGACCTGACGCTGCTGGAGTTTCGCGATCACAAGGAACGCAGCTTGCGTCTGGAGCGCGCGGCATTGCTGCCGGTGGATGGCGATACTCCCATCGGCTGGCTGCTGAGCCTCACCGATCTGAGCGCCGAACGCGCCGCAGAAGAACAGCGCGGGGTCTTGCTGCGTTTTCTATCTCACGATCTGCGCGCCCCGCATTCGGCGATTTTGGCCCTGCTCGATGTGCATCGCCATCAAGCCGGAGCGGACTCACCGCTGTTCGAGCAGATCGAGCGCCAGGTACGCCGGGCGCTCGATCTGACTGACGGTTTCGTTCTGTTGGCGCGGGCCGAGTCTGAGGCTTACCAGTTCCAGCCCAGTCTGTTCGCGATGCTGGTACTGGACGTGCTGGATCAGGCGTTGCCCATCGCCCAGCAGAAAAGCATCAAGTTGCTTCATCAAATGGATGAACAATCCCAGGAGCGTCTGATCAACGCTGACCAAGGCCTGCTGACCCGCGCCTTGTTCAACCTGTTGGAAAACGCGGTCAAGTACAGCCCGCCTGATACAACGATCAAATTGAACGTCAGTTGCCAGGGCGAGTGGCTGTGCTGTGAATTGACCGATCAGGGCAAAGGCATTGCCGCCGATGAGCTGCCGGATCTGTTCACCCAGTACCGGCGCTTTTCGTCGGCGCAGGGGATTGATGGCGTCGGGTTGGGGCTGTCGATGGTCAAGGCAGTGGTCGACCATCATGGCGGTAATATCGAGTGCCGCAGTATTGTCGATCAAGGCACCACGTTCCGGCTGCAGTTACCGCTGATCTGCGAGTGAACAGGCACAAAAAAACCGGCTATATCAGCCGGTTCTTTTACTTCCGAAAAAAACTTATGCACCTTTTACGGTGTTTTATGAGCTTGAGAAATATATAAGTAAATCAATCGGTTACTTTCAATATTCAGGCTTTTTCAACAAAACCGTACACAGGTTATCCACAAAATCTCAGACAGCCACCTGATCATTCGCGGCAGGTGCCTGCGGTGCTGGTGGCAGCGAACCCATTTCGCGCTGAGTCTGTTCGTTCCAGGCTTGTACCCGGTCGTTCAACTCGGCGATGGCGCGCGGGCCACTCCCTTCGGCATACATCGGCTTGCCGATGACCACGGTGATCACACCCTGCCTCTTGCCCCAGCCGATTTTTGGCCAGAATTTGCCGGCATTGTGTGCAATCGGCAGCACCGGAAGCGCCGCATTGACTGCCAATGCGCTGCCACTGCGCGAGAACTTGCCAATAGTGCCGTGGGGAACGCGGGTGCCTTCCGGGAAGATCAATACCCAGACGTTGTCCTTGAGCAGCTCATCGCCCTTGGCCGCCACTTGCTTGAGCGCGGCTTTCGGGTTGTCGCGGTCAATCGCGATCGGCCGCAGCATGGCCATGGCCCAGCCGAAGAACGGCACGTACAGCAATTCGCGCTTGAGCACCTGGCTCAAGGGCGAGAAATAAGCGGAGAGAAAGAACGTCTCCCAGGTGCTCTGGTGGTTCGACTGAATCACGCAGGGCCGGTCCGGCACGTTTTCCGCGCCTTTGATCTCGTAACGAATGCCGAGAAACACCTTGGTCAACCACAAGGCACAACGGCACCAGTACACATTGATGAAACGATAACGCGCCTTGAACGGCAAAAAGGGCGCGATAAAAAAGCTCAGGCTGCACCACAGCAAGGCAGTAGTGCCCAGCAGCAGGTAAAAGAGAAAAATTCTGATGGCCTGCAGTATCGACATGGCGACGTTTACCGTTACGGGCAATGCCCGACTGTTCAAGCGCACTCCCGATCAATCCCTGGTCAGGAACTTCAGAAGTACTCTAGTTGTGGATAAGTTCTGCGGCAATCGCCGCCAGATCGTCAAAAATCAGGGTGCCGACCGGAAGGGTCTTGCCCAGAGTCTTTTCGCCTTTCCCGGTCTTTACCAAAACGGGCTGTGAATCGACGGCTTTGGCGGCCTCCAGGTCACCAAGGCTGTCGCCGACGAACCAGACATTCGTCAGCGCCACGTTGTAATGCGCCGCGATGGTTTGCAACATCCCCGGCTTCGGCTTGCGGCAATCGCAACCCTCGTCAGGCCCATGCGGGCAATACACGATCAGCCCGACTTCACCGCCCTGCTCTGCCACCAGCGTGCGCAAGCGCGCGTGCATGGCGTCGAGGGTGGCGAGGTCGTAATAGCCGCGAGCAATGCCCGACTGGTTGGTGGCAACCGCCACCTTCCAGCCGGCCTTGCTCAACTGCGCAATCGCTTCGATCGAGCCGGGCAACGGAATCCACTCCTCCACCGACTTGATGTAAGCGTCGGAGTCGTAATTGATCACTCCGTCCCGATCGAGAATCAGCAGTTTCAACAGCAATCCCTCAACCCAGCAGCGAAATGTCGGCAACCCCGAGGAACAGGCCACGCAGACGCGCCAGCAGCGCATAGCGGTTGGCCCGCACGTTGGCGTCTTCGGCATTGACCATCACCGCGTCGAAGAACGCGTCGACCGGCTCACGCAATGCCGCCAGACGCGCCAGCGATTCGTTGTACTGACGCGCTGCGGCCATTGGCTGCACCGCTTGATCCGCTTGCTGGATCGCCGAGTACAGCGAGAACTCGTTGGCGTTGTCGAAGTATTTGGCCTGGACGTCGGTCGGCACCGAGCCTTCCACCTTGCTCAGCAGGTTCGATACACGCTTGTTGACTGCCGCCAGCGCTGCCGCTTCCGGCAGTTTGCGGAAGGCTTGCACCGCTTGTACGCGCTGGTCGAAGTCCAGCGCCGAACCCGGCTTCAGCGCACGTACCGACAGGTAGGTGGCGACATCGACGCCTTCGTCTTCGTAGCGTGCACGCAGACGGTCGAAGATGAATTCCAGCACCGCGTCGTTCAGACCGGCAGCCTTGACCTTGGCGCCGAACGCACTCACGGCGAACGCCACGGCGTCATTCAGGTCCAGATCCAGTTGTTTCTCGATCAGGATCCGCAGCACGCCGAGGGCCGCACGGCGCAGGGCATACGGGTCCTTGCTGCCGGTTGGCAGCATGCCGATACCGAAGATGCCGACCAGGGTGTCGAGCTTGTCGGCGATTGCAACGGCTGCACCGGTCAGGGTCGCCGGCAGTTCAGCACCGGCACCGCGTGGCATGTATTGCTCGTTCAGCGCCAGCGCGACGTCTTCCGGCTCGCCGTCATTGAGGGCGTAGTAGTAACCGGCGACACCTTGCATCTCCGGGAACTCGCCGACCATTTCGGTGGCCAGGTCGCACTTCGACAGCAGGCCGGCACGGGCCGCCCACGAAGCGTTGCCGCCGATCCGCGCGGCAATGTAGGCCGCGAGTTTCGAAACGCGCTCGGCCTTGTCGTAGACGCTGCCGAGTTTTTCCTGGAACACCACGTTCTGCAGACGCAGGTTGAAGTCTTCGAGTTTCTGCTTCTTGTCTTGCTTGAAGAAGAACTCGGCGTCGGTCAGGCGTGGGCGAACCACTTTCTCGTTACCGGCGATGATCTGCTGCGGGTCTTTGGATTCGATGTTGGCGACGGTGATGAAACGCGGCAGCAACTTGCCGTCGGCATCCAGCAGGCAGAAGTACTTCTGGTTGTCCTGCATGGTAGTGATCAGCGCTTCCTGCGGCACGTCGAGGAAGCGTTCCTCGAACGAGCACACCAGCGGCACCGGCCATTCGACCAGCGCGGTCACTTCATCGAGCAGCGCCGGCGGCACGATCGCGGTGCCTTCCTGACGGGTCGCCAGTTCTTCGGTGCGTTTGCTGATGATCTCGCGACGCTCGTTGGCGTCGGCCAGCACGTAGGCGGCACGCAGGTCAGCCAGGTAGCTCGACGGCGAACCGATGCGCACGCTTTCCGGGTGGTGGAAGCGGTGACCACGGGATTCGCGGCCAGCCTTCTGCGCGAGGATGGTGCAGTCGATGACCTGGTCACCGAGCAGCATCACCAGCCATTGGGTCGGACGCACGAACTCTTCCTTGCGCGCACCCCAACGCATGCGTTTCGGGATCGGCAGGTCGTTCAGCGAATCTTCGACGATGGTCGGCAGCAGGCTTGCGGTCGGCTTGCCGGCGATGTTCTGGCTGTAACGCAGTTTTGGACCACTCTGGTCGATTTCGCTCAGCTCGACGCCGCACTTCTTGGCAAAGCCCAGGGCTGCCTGAGTCGGGTTGCCTTCGGCATCGAAGGCAGCCTGACGTGGCGGGCCGTCGAGGTTGATGCTGCGATCCGGCTGCTGGGTGGCCAGTGCAGTGATCAGTACGGCCAGACGCCGCGGTGCGGCGTAGACGGTTTTGCTTTCGTAGTTCAGGCCGGCAGCTTGCAGGCCCTTGTCGATACCGGCGAGGAACGCTTCAGCCAGGGTGTTCAGGGCTTTTGGCGGCAGTTCTTCGGTGCCCAGTTCAACCAGAAAATCTTGAGCACTCATTGTGCAGCCTCCAGCTTGGCCAGTACTTCGTCACGCAGGTCCGGGGTTGCCATCGGGAAGCCCAGCTTGGCGCGGGCCAGCAGATAGGCTTGCGCAACGGAACGCGCCAGGGTGCGTACGCGCAGGATGTATTGCTGACGCGCGGTCACCGAGATCGCTCGGCGCGCATCCAGCAGGTTGAAGGTGTGCGAGGCCTTCAGGACCATTTCGTAGCTTGGCAACGGCAGCGGCTGGTCGAGTTCGATCAGGCGCTTGGCTTCACTTTCGTAGAAGTCGAACAGTTCGAACAGCTTGTCGACGTTGGCGTGTTCGAAGTTGTAGGTGGACTGCTCCACTTCGTTCTGGTGGAACACGTCGCCGTAGGTCACCTTGCCGAACGGACCGTCAGCCCAGACCAGGTCGTAGACCGAGTCCACGCCCTGCAGGTACATGGCCAGACGCTCGAGACCGTAAGTGATCTCGCCGGTCACCGGGTAGCACTCGATGCCGCCGGCCTGCTGGAAGTAGGTGAACTGGGTCACTTCCATGCCGTTCAGCCAGACTTCCCAGCCCAGACCCCAGGCGCCGAGGGTCGGCGATTCCCAGTTGTCTTCGACGAAGCGGATGTCGTGGACCAGCGGGTCCAGACCGACATGCTTGAGCGAGCCCAGGTACAGTTCCTGGAAGTTGTCCGGGTTCGGCTTCAGGACGACCTGGAACTGATAGTAGTGCTGCAGACGGTTCGGGTTTTCGCCGTAACGGCCGTCAGTCGGACGGCGGCTTGGCTGCACGTACGCGGCGTTCCAGGTTTCCGGGCCGATGGCACGCAGGAAGGTCGCGGTGTGGAAAGTGCCGGCGCCTACTTCCATATCGTAGGGCTGAAGTACCACACAACCTTGCTCGGCCCAGTATTGCTGGAGCGCGAGGATCAAGTCTTGGAAGGTACGCACGGCTGGCGTAGGCTGGCTCACGAAATTCACCTGTTTCTTGGGCTGCGATTTAAAGAGCGGGAGTATACCCGATTCGTTGCTGCGCACGCCCCCTGGAGCCTTATGCCACGCTGCTTTTGGTGTACCGAAGATCCGCTGTACATGGCTTATCACGATCAGGAGTGGGGCACGCCGCTACGCGATGCGCAGGGTTTGTTCGAGTTGCTTTTGCTCGAAGGGTTCCAGGCCGGGCTGTCGTGGATCACCGTGCTGCGCAAACGCGAGCGCTACCGCGAGGTGTTGTACGGCTTCGACGTGCAGCGCGTGGCGCAGATGAGCGACGCCGAGATCGATGAACTGATGCTCGATCCGGGGATCATCCGCAACCGCCTCAAACTCAATGCCGCCCGACGCAATGCCCAGGCCTGGCTGGCGCTGGAGGACCCGGTAGCGTTCCTCTGGTCGTTCGTCGGCGGCCGACCAATCATCAATCATTTCAAGGATCGCAGCGAAGTCCCGGCGATCACCCCCGAAGCGCTGGCGATGAGCAAAGCCCTGAAAAAGGCCGGCTTCACGTTCGTCGGCCCGACCATTTGCTACGCACTGATGCAGGCTTCGGGCATGGTCATGGATCACACTCAGGACTGTGACCGCTACGCGCAGCTGGTCAACGGCGGTTAGAATGGCCGCCTCGCGCACAGCACAAAATCAGGAGTGACCTGTGGAAAAGTTTAAAGGCGCCTTGCTGGTAGGCGCTCTGCGGCTGTTTGCCCTGCTGCCATGGCGGGCCGTGCAGGCCGTGGGTTCGGCGATCGGCTGGATCATGTGGAAAACCCCCAACCGCTCCCGCGATGTGGTGCGGATCAACCTCGCCAAATGTTTTCCACAGATGGACCCGGCCGAGCGCGAGCGCCTGGTTGGCCAGAGCCTGAAAGACATCGGCAAATCCCTGACCGAAAGCGCCTGCGCGTGGATCTGGCCGGCGCAGCGCTCGATCGATCTGGTGCGCGAAGTCGAAGGCCTGGACATCCTCAAGGAGGCGCTGGCCTCGGGCAAAGGCGTGGTCGGCATCACCAGTCACCTGGGCAACTGGGAAGTGCTCAACCACTTCTATTGCAGCCAGTGCAAACCGATCATTTTCTACCGTCCGCCGAAGCTCAAGGCGGTGGATGAGTTGCTGCGCAAACAGCGCGTGCAACTGGGCAACAAGGTCGCCGCTTCCACCAAGGAAGGCATTCTCAGCGTCATCAAGGAAGTGCGCAAAGGTGGTGCAGTGGGCATTCCGGCTGACCCGGAACCGGCCGAATCCGCGGGGATCTTCGTGCCGTTCTTCGCCACTCAGGCACTGACCAGCAAATTCGTGCCGAACATGCTTGCCGGCGGCAAAGCGGTCGGGGTGTTCCTGCATGCCCTGCGCCTGCCGGACGGTTCCGGCTACAAAGTGATCCTCGAAGCAGCGCCAGAAGCCATGTACAGCACCGACACTGAGGAATCCTGCGCGGCCATGAGCAAAGTGGTCGAACGCTACGTTGCCGCCTATCCAAGCCAATACATGTGGAGCATGAAGCGCTTCAAGAAACGCCCACCGGGCGAAGCGCGCTGGTACTGAGCAAGTTGGCACACTCTGTGGATAACCCGTAGGAGCTGCCGCAGGCTGCGATCTTTTGATCTTGCTTCTGCGGCTTATCCACAACCCCGTTCATTCAAGGGCGCATAAAGATGTCCGAACAACGCAAATCCTTCCGCATCAAGATCACCCACGACAGCTTCGGCGAATGCCTGGGTCAGACGCGCAATCTGTCGGCCACCGGGGTGTATGTCCAGCATCCAGGCCTGGCTTCACTGCCCAAAGGCGCGGTGGTTTATGGCCAGGTGCAGGATTTACCCACCGGCGCGCCACGGGTGCGAATGGAAGTGGTGACGGTGGATGCCGAGGGCATCGGCCTGCGTTATCTCTAGCTTATTGCGCCTGACGGTCGAGCTTCTTCAGAAACACCGTCATTTCCTTTTCAGCCTGCTTGTCGCCATGCGCGCGGGCGGCTTCCAGACCTTGCTCCCACGCTTGCCGGGCGGCGGCATGCTCGCCCAATGCCAGTTGCGCCTTGCCCAATAGCTTCCACGCTGCCGAGTACTTCGGGTCAAAGCCGACACAGCGCTGTAAATGCTCGGCGGCCTTGGCGTTCTCTCCCAAATCCAGATAACCCTTGCCCAGGCCAAAGCGCAGCAATGAGTTATCCACACCCTTGGCGAGCATTTTTTCCAGGGATTCGAGCATTGGTGGAGTCCTTTTCTAGTGCGTCAGAAAGATCTGCGGTGCCGCCATCGCTGGCAAGCCAGCTCCCACAAGGATCTCGGGTGCACATCACATTTGTGAACAACCGAAAAACCTGTGGGAGCTGGCTTGCCAGCGATGGGGCCAATGAAGGCACCGCTCATTCAGGATCAGAAAAAGCTGAGACCCACATGAAACAGCTTCTCCACATCGCGAATATGCTTTTTATCCACAAGGAACAGAATCACGTGGTCGCCGGTTTCGATCACCGTATCGTCGTGGGCGATGATCACTTCTTCGTTACGGATGATCGCGCCAATCGTGCTGCCCGGTGGCAGGCCGATTTTCTCGATCGGCCGGCCGATGACCTTGCTCGACTTTGCATCACCGTGGGCAATCGCCTCGATGGCCTCTGCCGCACCCCGGCGCAGTGAGTGTACGCTGACGATATCGCCACGCCGCACGTGAGCGAGCAAGGTGCCGATGGTCGCCAGTTGCGGGCTGATGGCGATGTCGATGTCGCCACCCTGGATCAGGTCGACGTAAGCCGGGTTGTTGATGATCGTCATTACCTTCTTCGCGCCCAGGCGCTTGGCCAGCAGGGACGACATGATGTTGGCTTCGTCATCGTTGGTCAGCGCAAGGAAGATGTCGGCGTCGGCGATGTTTTCCTCCAGCAGCAGATCACGGTCCGACGCACTGCCCTGCAGCACCACGGTGCTGTCGAGGGTGTCGGAGAGATAGCGGCAGCGCGCCGGGCTCATCTCGATGATCTTCACCTGGTAGCGGCTTTCGATGGCCTCGGCCAGACGCTCACCGATCTGTCCGCCACCGGCAATCACGATACGTTTGTAGGTTTCGTCGAGACGGCGCATTTCGCTCATCACTGCGCGAATATTCTCACGGGCGGCGATGAAGAAGACTTCGTCGTCAGCCTCGATCACCGTATCGCCCTGGGGCAGGATCGGCCGGTCGCGGCGGAAAATCGCGGCCACGCGGGTTTCGACATTCGGCATGTGTTCGCGCAACTGGCGCAGCTGTTGACCCACCAGCGGCCCGCCGTAATACGCGCGCACCGCGACAAGCTGCGCCTGTCCTTCGGCGAAGTCGATCACTTGCAGTGCGCCCGGATGCTGGATCAAACGCTTGATGTAGTTGGTCACCACCTGCTCGGGGCTGATCAGCACGTCGACCGGAATCGCTTCGTTCTGGAACAGCTGTTCTTCGCGATTGAGGTAGGACGCTTCGCGCACCCGGGCGATCTTGGTCGGGGTGTGGAACAAGGTGTGCGCGACCTGACAGGCGACCATGTTGGTCTCGTCGCTGTTGGTCACCGCCACCAGCATGTCGGCATCGTCGGCGCCGGCCTGACGCAGCACTGACGGCAGCGAACCCCGGCCCTGGATGGTGCGGATGTCGAGACGGTCGCCGAGGTCGCGCAGGCGGTCGCCGTCGGTGTCGACCACGGTGATGTCGTTGGCTTCGCTCGCCAAATGTTCGGCCAGCGAACCGCCGACCTGCCCCGCACCGAGGATGATGATTTTCATCCAGTCACTCCATTGAATCCGTTTAGCCGCGCGCGGCAGCGATCTTGATCAGCTTGGCGTAGTAGAACCCGTCATGCCCGCCCTGCTGGGCCAGCAATTGGCGACCATGGGGCTGTTTGATCCCGGCCGTTGTTGCCAGATCCAGTTCGCGGGCACCGGGCGTGCGCTCGAGAAACGCGGCGATGACTTCGGTGTTCTCGGTCGGCAGCGTCGAGCAGGTGGCGTAGAGCAGGATGCCGCCGACTTCGAGGGTTTTCCACAGGGCGTCAAGCAGTTCGCCTTGCAGTTGCGCGAGGGCGGCGATGTCGTCGGCCTGACGGGTCAGCTTGATGTCCGGGTGGCGGCGGATCACCCCGGTTGCCGAGCATGGCGCGTCGAGCAGGATGCGCTGGAACGGCTTGCCGTCCCACCACGCGGCGGTATCGCGGCCGTCGGCGGCGATCAGTTCGGCGCTCAGGCCCAGCCGCGCAAGGTTCTCCTTTACCCGCACCAGACGCTTGGCTTCCAGATCCACCGCCACCACGCCGGCCAGCGCCGGTTCGGCTTCAAGGATGTGGCAGGTCTTGCCGCCAGGGGCGCAGCAGGCGTCGAGCACTCGCTGACCCGGAGCCAGATCGAGCAGGTCGGCGGCCAGTTGCGCCGCTTCGTCCTGCACGCTGATCCAGCCTTCGGCAAAACCCGGCAGGCTGCGCACGTCGGTGGCGGCTTCGAGGACGATGCCGTCGCGGCTGTAAACACACGGCGTGGCAGCGATGCCGGCGTTGCTAAGCAAACCGAGGTAGGCGTCGCGGCTGTGATGACGGCGGTTGACCCGCAGGATCATCGGCGGATGGGCGTTATTCGCGGCGCAGATCGCTTCCCATTGTTCCGGCCAGAAAGCTTTCAGGGATTTTTGCAGCCAGCGCGGGTGGGCGGTGCGCACCACCGGATCGCGCTCAAGCTCGGCGAAAATCGTCTCGCTTTCACGCTGGGCGTTGCGCAGCACGGCGTTGAGCAAACCTTTGGCCCAGGGCTTTTTCAGCTTATCGGCGCAACCGACGGTTTCGCCGATGGCCGCGTGCGGCGGTACGCGGGTGTAGAGCAGTTGATAGAGACCGACCAGCAGCAGCGCCTCGACATCGGCGTCGGCAGCCTTGAACGGTTTCTGCAACAGCTTTTCCGCCAATGCCGACAGCCGTGGCTGCCAGCGCGCGGTGCCGAACGCCAGATCCTGGGTGAAGCCGCGATCGCGGTCTTCGACCTTGTCCAGTTGCGTCGGCAGGGAACTGTTGAGCGAAGCCTTGCCGCTGAGCACGGCGGCGAGTGCCTTGGCGGCGGCCAGACGCGGGTTCATTGCGCGTCCACCACGGCGCCGAGCACGGTGCCGACGGCGAATTTCTCGCGGCGGCTGTTGAACAGGTCGCTGAAGTTCAGCGCCTTGCCGCCGGGCAGTTGCAGGCGGGTCAGGCACAGTGCCTGCTCACCGCAGGCGACGATCAGGCCGTCCTTGCTGGCGCTGAGGATTTCACCCGGTGCGCCTTTGCCGTCAGCCAGCGTCGCGGCCAATACCTTCAGCGCTTCACCGCTGAGGGTGCTGTGGGTAATCGGCCATGGGTTGAAGGCACGCACCAGGCGCTCCAGCTCAACCGCCGGACGGCTCCAGTCGAGGCGCGCTTCGTCCTTGTTAAGTTTGTGGGCGTAGGTGGCGAGCTCGTCGTTCTGCACTTCGCCTTCGAGGGTTCCAGCGGCCAGGCCGGCAATTGCCTGAACCACGGCGGGTGGGCCCATTTCGGCGAGGCGGTCGTGCAGCGTGCCACCGGTGTCGTCGGCACTGATCGGGGTCACGACCTTGAGCAGCATCGGCCCGGTATCGAGGCCGGCTTCCATGCGCATCACGGTCACGCCGCTTTCGGCGTCACCGTGTTCCACGGCGCGCTGGATCGGCGCCGCACCGCGCCAGCGTGGCAGCAAGGAGGCGTGACTGTTGATGCAGCCCAGACGCGGAATATCCAGCACCGCTTGCGGCAGAATCAGGCCGTAGGCGACCACCACCATCAAATCCGGCTTCAATGCGGCGAGTTCAGCCTGAGCATCAGCGTTGCGCAGGGTCGGCGGCTGCAACACCTGGATATTATTTTCCAGGGCCAACTGTTTGACCGGGCTCGGCATCAGTTTTTGCCCGCGACCGGCCGGACGATCCGGTTGGGTGTAGACCGCAACGATCTCGTAAGGGCTGTTCAGCAGGGCCTTGAGGTGTTCGGCGGCGAACTCGGGGGTGCCGGCAAAAACGATGCGCAGTGGCTCAGTCATGAAGGGAATCTCATAAAAAGAAAAAGGCTTGCCGCAGCAAGCCTTTGAAGAGGGGCATCAAGCGTTCTGGCGGTGGAGCTTTTCCAGTTTCTTCTTGATCCGGTCGCGTTTGAGCGTGGACAGGTAATCGACGAACAACTTGCCGTTGAGGTGATCGCATTCGTGCTGGATGCACACCGCGAGCAGGCCTTCGGCGATCAGTTCGTAAGGCTGGCCATCGCGGTCCAGCGCCTTGATCTTGACCTTCTGCGGGCGGTCGACGTTTTCGTAGAAACCCGGCACCGACAGGCAGCCTTCCTGATACTGATCCATCTCGTCGGTCAGCGATTCGAACTCGGGGTTGATGAACACCCGGGGTTCGGTGCGGTCTTCGGAAAGGTCCATCACGACGATACGTTTGTGCACGTTGACCTGGGTCGCGGCAAGGCCGATGCCCGGCGCTTCATACATTGTTTCAAACATGTCATCGACCAACTGACGCACTTCGTCGTCCACTACAGCCACAGGCTTGGCGATAGTACGCAGACGCGGGTCCGGGAATTCGAGGATGTTTAAAATGGCCATAGGCTGATTGCTGCACGTATTGAGTAAAGTCGGGTCGATGGCCTGGCAGGTCCGAAGATGCAGGCTACCGTTGTGAAGCGTAGCCAATGCAATTTGCACCAGCGAGCCACGGGGGCTCTGACGGTTCACGCGAACGCACATGATAAAGGGATTCGCTGCATGAGGAAAACACTACTCGCCCTGCTGCTTCTGGCTTCGGCCACGGCTGCGCAAGGGCAAGTGCAACTCAGGGATGGTTTTCCACAGCAATACACGGTGGTTTCAGGGGACACACTCTGGGACATTTCCGGCAAATACCTGCGCGAGCCCTGGCAATGGCCACAGCTGTGGCGGGCCAATCCGCAAATTGAAAACCCCAACCTGATCTACCCCGGTGACACGCTGACGCTCCGTTACGTCAACGGCCAGCCGCAACTGACCCTCAATCGCGGCGAGTCACGGGGCACCATCAAGCTGTCGCCACGCATCCGTACCAGCCCCGTGGCCGAGGCGATTCCGAGCATTCCGCTGAAGTCGATCAACAGTTTCCTGCTGAGCAATCGCATCGTCGACAAGGTCGAGGACTTCGACAAGGCGCCGTACATCGTCGCCGGCGATGCCGAGCGTGTGCTCAGCGGCACCGGCGACCGGATCTTCGCTCGCGGCCACTTCGACCCGAATCAACCGGTGTACGGCATCTTCCGCCAGGGCAAGGTCTACACCGACCCGCAGACCAAGGAATTCCTGGGGATCAACGCCGACGACATCGGCGGCGGTGAAATCGTCGCCACCGAAGGCGACGTCGCCACCCTCGCCCTGCAACGCACCACCCAGGAAGTACGCCTCGGCGATCGTTTGTTCAGCGGCGAAGAGCGTTCGATCAACTCGACCTTCATGCCCAGCGCCCCGGCCAGCACCATCAACGGCCTGATCATCGACGTGCCGCGCGGCGTCACGCAGATCGGCGTAATGGACGTGGTCACCCTGAACAAAGGCAAGCGCGACGGCCTCGCTGAAGGCAACGTGCTGGTGGTGATGAAGACCGGGGAAACCGTGCGCGACCGGATCACCGGGCAGCCGCTGAAAATTCCTGACGAACGGGCCGGGTTGCTGATGGTGTTCCGCACCTACGACAAACTCAGTTACGGCCTCGTCCTCAACGCATCGCGCTCGCTGGCGGTGCTCGACAAGGTGCGAAATCCTTAGCAGGCTTAACAAGTTACCAACAGAGTTATCCACAGCTTGTTCCGAATGGTTCGGGACTTGTAACGATCAAGGATGATCCACAATGCTGTCTGCCTGTACGCCGGTTTCCCCTGCGGAACTGGAAGCGCGGTTGCGCCTGCACCGCTTGCCGGAAATCGGCCCGAAACGTTTTGCCAAATTGCTCGAAGCCTTCGGCTCGGCGTCAAAAGCCATCAGTGCCCCGGCCAGTGCCTGGCGTGCGCTGGGATTGCCGGCGGCATCGGCCGAGGCGCGGCGCAGCCCCGAAGTGCGCGATGGCGCCAGCCATGCGATGCGCTGGCTAGAGCACCCGCAGCAGCATTTGCTGATGTGGGATCAAGCGGATTACCCCGCGCTGCTGGCGCAGATTCCCGACCCGCCACCGCTGTTGTTCGTGGCCGGCGACCCGATGATTCTGGAAAAACCACAGTTGGCGATGGTCGGCAGTCGCCGTGCTTCGCGTCCGGGAATGGACACCGCCGCAGCGTTTTCCCGCAGCCTCGCCGGGGCCGGTTTTGTCATCACCAGTGGCTTGGCGCTAGGCATCGATGCGGCGGCCCATCAAGCAGCGCTGGACGTCGGCGGGCAAACCGTTGGCGTACTCGGCACTGGCCTGGAAAATTTTTATCCACAGCGCAATCGGCGCTTGGCCGATGCCATGATCGCCTCCGGCAGTGCGGTGCTTTCGGAGTTTCCACTGGACGCCGGGCCGACGGCCAGCAACTTCCCGCGACGCAACCGGATCATCAGCGGTTTGTCCCTTGGCGTGCTGGTGGTCGAGGCGAGTGTCGCCAGCGGTTCACTGATCACCGCCCGGCTGGCGGCGGAACAGGGTCGCGAGGTGTATGCGATTCCCGGTTCGATCCATCACCCCGGCGCACGTGGCTGCCATCAGTTGATCCGCGACGGTGCGGTGCTGGTGGAAACCATCGAACACATTCTCGAAGCCCTGCGCGGCTGGCAGCATTTACCGTTAGCCACAGACCCGCCGGATGCCGCGCATCCCTTGCTTGATCTGCTGCACGCCGCACCGCACACCAGCGAAGCCTTGGTCGAGAGCAGCGGCTGGGCGTTGCCCAAAGTGCTGGTCGCGCTCACCGAACTGGAAATGGACGGCCGCGCAGTGTGCGAAAACGGTCGCTGGCTGGCGAGGACACGCTAGGTTTTACAGGGAAGATCGGTAAACTGCGCAAAACCTGTTTGCGGAGAGTTTTTTCATGGTCAACAGTTGGCGTGTGCAACAAGCCGCACGAGAGATTCGCGCCGGGGCGGTGATTGCCTATCCAACCGAAGCCGTCTGGGGGCTGGGTTGCGACCCGTGGAACGAAGAGGCAGTGGATCGGCTGCTGGCGATCAAGAACCGTTCGGTAGACAAGGGCCTGATCCTGGTCGCCGACAACATCCGCCAGTTCGATTTCCTGTTCGAAGACTTCCCGCAAGAGTGGATCGACCGCATGGCCAGCACGTGGCCGGGGCCGAATACCTGGCTGGTGCCGCATCAGAACCTGTTGCCGGAATGGGTGACGGGCGTACATGACACGGTGGCGCTGCGGGTCAGCGATCACCCGCAGGTGCGGGATCTGTGCTCGATGGTCGGGCCGCTGATCTCGACCTCGGCCAACCCGCAGGGGCGGCCGGCGGCGCGCACGCGGTTGCGTGTCGAGCAGTATTTCCGTGGGCAGATCGACCTGATCCTTGGCGGGCAACTGGGCGGGCGCAAGAACCCCAGCGTGATCCGCGATCTGGCAACCGGCAAGGTCATTCGTCCCGACTGATCCTGCGTCGAAAACCTTTACCGAGTCTTCCTCGCCTTGATGGTGAGGAGGACTACGCGCGCCAGCGATTTATCCTGCAATGACGCCAGTCTCTTTGTCGGAAAAGTCGCCAAGTCCCCGGATTTATTGGCTTTTCCCACTTGATTATCAGACTTTCTGGCGTGGCGGAATCGGCAAAAGCAACCATCCTTTCCCTGCACTCGAAACACTTCGATAAGTTAAGGTCTGCGGAGAAAGAATGGACACTACCAATTTGCAACTCACGGATTACCTGCAGGCGCTTCAGGTGACGTTGAAGAGTCACCATGAGGGTTGTCGCATCGTGATGCTTGAGGCAGGGGCGGATACTCAGGAGTTCGACCGGTTTATCGATCGGCAATTTCGGCTTCGGTTGCAGCATTACATGCTGACTTCACGGGCGCGGATGCTCGAAACCAGACTGGCGATAAAGTCGCGCAGTACCCATTTCCTGCTGTATCGGCACGATCAACTGTTGGCGGTATTGAGAGCGACTCCGGCACCGTTCGAGTGGGTATCGCTGGCGCAGCAACACGTTTCTCCCACAGTAGCGCTGTCGCGCCATGTCGAATTCAGTCGATTGATGTCGTACACGCCCAATCAGTTGCCCATCGCGGTCAACGGTCTGCTGGCGGCCGCTACCGAGTGGGCCATTAAACGCGGTTATAACGGGGTAACCGCGTTGTGCAGATCGCAACAGCTGCGCTTCTACCAGCGTTTCGGCCTGATGCCGATCGCCTCCAATGCGCTGCATATCGACCAGCGCGCACGTGGCGATTACTGGGTGTTGTCAGCCGAGTGGCGACAAATCCTCGCGGCGGTCCAGCAGCCTGATCCGGCGGTTGGCCACGTGGTGCAAAAACCGTTGGAGTGTCATCTGCCGAGGTGCTGAACGCGTTCGAACTGCCTTGCCAGCCGTGGGTTTGCAACCCTGACTGGCAAGACGTCGAAGGTTTGTCAGGGCAAAAGAATGGTCGAGCCGGTGGTACGCCGGGCTGACAATTCGGTCTGCGCCTTCGCCGCATCAGCCAGTGGATAGCGCTGGCTGATGTCTACCTTGAGCTTGCCGCTGATGATCATCTCGAACAGCTCGTCAGCCATGCGCTGCAGGTTCTCGGCGTTGTTGGCGTAGGTCGCCAGGGTTGGTCGAGTCACGTACAGCGAGCCCTTGGCTGAGAGGATTCCCAGATTCACCCCGTCCACCGCACCGGAGGCGTTGCCGAAACTCACCACCAGCCCACGCGGCGAAACGCTATCGAGCGAGGTCAGCCAGGTGTCCTTGCCGACGCCGTCATACACCACCGGGACTTTCTTGCCGTCGGTCAGCTCCAGCACCCGCTCTGCCACGTTTTCGTGGCTGTAATCGATGGTTGCCCAGGCGCCGTTGGCCTTGGCCAGTTCGGCTTTCTCCTTCGAACTGACCGTGCCGATCAGCTTGACGTCCAGCGCCTTGGCCCATTGGCAGGCCAGCGAACCGACACCCCCTGCAGCGGCGTGGAACAGAATGGTTTCGCCACCCTTGAGTTCATAAGTCTGGCGCAGCAGGTACTGCACAGTGAGGCCCTTGAGCATGACCCCGGCTGCGGTCTCGAAACTGATCTCGTCCGGCAGTTTTACCAGATTGGCTTCGGGCAGCACGTGCAACTGGCTGTAGGCACCCAGCGGGCCGCTGCCATATGCCACGCGATCACCAACCTTGAACCGGGTAACGTCGCTGCCCACCGCATCGACGATACCGGCGCCTTCCGCGCCGAGGCCGGACGGCAAGGCTGGCGGGGCATACAGACCGCTGCGGAAATAGGTGTCGATGAAGTTCAGGCCGATCGCCTTGTTCGCCACCCGCACCTGATTCGGGCCGGGCGCGGCGGGTTCGTAGTCAACAAACTCGAGTACTTCGGGACCGCCGTGGGCGCGGAACTGGATACGCTTTGCCATCTGCCTGCTCTCCTTGGGTCGTTTGTAAGCCCCCTATCCAACTCCCCTGCTTGATCTTCGTCAACTGCGGCGCGCAGGTTTGCGGTGTTATGCTACGCGCCCATTTGCGCCGCCCCCTGCCTGCGGGGCGCCCGCGTAGTTATGCCCGATTCAAGGTGAAGCCATGACGACCCGCACCGATGCCGTAAAGGCCTATCTGCTCGACTTGCAAGACCGCATCTGCGCCGCGCTGGAAACCGAGGATGGCGGCACGCGCTTCGTCGAAGACGCCTGGAGCCGGCCTGCCGGTGGTGGCGGTCGTACCCGCGTAATCGAGAACGGTACGGTGATCGAAAAGGGCGGCGTCAACTTTTCCCACGTATTCGGCAGTGGTCTGCCGCCGTCGGCCAGTGCCCACCGTCCGGAACTGGCCGGTCGTGGCTTTGAAGCCCTCGGCGTGTCGCTGGTGATTCATCCGCACAACCCGCATGTGCCGACGTCCCACGCCAACGTGCGCTTTTTCATCGCCGAAAAGGAAGGTGAAGAGCCGGTCTGGTGGTTCGGCGGTGGCTTCGACCTGACCCCGTATTACGGCAACGAAGAAGACTGCATCCACTGGCACCGCGTCGCCGAGCAGGCCTGCGCGCCGTTCGGTGCGGACGTCTACCCGCGTTACAAGGCCTGGTGCGACACCTATTTCCACATCAAGCATCGCCACGAACCGCGCGGTATTGGCGGGCTGTTTTTCGATGACCTGAACGAGTGGGACTTCGACACCAGTTTCGCCTTCATGCGTGCCATCGGCGACGCCTACATCGACGCTTACCTGCCGATCGTGCAACGCCGCAAGCACGAGGCGTTCACCGCCAAACAGCGTGAATTTCAGGAGTTCCGCCGTGGCCGCTACGTCGAGTTCAACCTGGTCTACGACCGTGGCACCCTGTTCGGCCTGCAATCGGGCGGGCGTACCGAGTCGATCCTCATGTCGTTGCCGCCGCAAGTGCGCTGGGCCTATGACTTCAAGGCCGAGCCCGGCAGCGAAGAAGCGCGCCTGACCGACTACTTCCTGCAAGACCGCGACTGGCTGGCCCAGGCCTGAGGACTGCTGATGGATCGTTACGTCGTTTTCGGTAACCCGATCGGCCACAGCAAGTCGCCGATGATTCACAAACTGTTCGCCGAGCAGACCGGTCAGCGCCTCGACTACAGCACCCTGCTGGCGCCGCTTGACGATTTTACTGGCTACGCCACGGCGTTTTTCCAGGACGGTTGCGGCGCCAACGTCACGGTGCCGTTCAAGGAAGAGGCCTATCGCCTGGCGAACAGCCTGACCGCCCGGGCACAGCGGGCCGGTGCGGTGAACACCTTGAGCAAACTGGCCGACGGCTCATTGCTCGGCGACAACACCGACGGCGCCGGGCTGGTGCGTGACCTGACGGTGAATGCCGGGTTCAGCCTGACTGGCAAACGCATTTTGTTGCTCGGCGCCGGCGGCGCGGTGCGTGGCGCACTGGAGCCGTTGCTCGCGGAAAAACCGGCGTCGGTGATCATCGCCAACCGCACGGTGGACAAGGCCGAGCTGCTGGCCGAGCTGTTCTGTGATCTGGGGCCGGTGTCGGCCAGCGGTTTCGACTGGTTGCAGGAGCCGGTGGACGTGATCATCAACGCCACCTCCGCCAGCCTCACCGGCGACGTGCCGCCGATTGCGCCGAGCCTGATCGAGCCGGGCCAGACCCTGTGCTACGACATGATGTACGGCAAGGAACCGACCGCGTTCTGCCGTTGGGCCAATGAGCATGGCGCGGCAGTGTCGATGGATGGTCTGGGGATGCTGGCCGAGCAGGCGGCCGAGGCGTTTTTCCTGTGGCGCGGGGTGCGTCCGGATACGGCGCCGGTGCTGGCCGAACTGCGCCGCCAACTGGCGCAATAAAAGAGCCTTTGTGGCGAGGGAGCTTGCTCCCGCTCGGGTGCGAAGCGCCCGCAGTTGGGTTTGGGCTGCTGCGCAGCCAGCGGGAGCAAGCTCCCTCGCCACAGAAGTCTAGAATGGCCAGCAGGTCAGTCCTCAAACCGGATCGGGCATTTCTCCGCCCCTTCCAGCTTCCTCAATTCCTCCACCACCTGCGGTCGCGCCCGGCGCAGGGTCAGGCTGCGATCCTGACGCAGCAGGCGCCGCGCCTCCTGATGCAGCATCTCCACTCCCGAGTAGTCGATGAAATTGATCTGCTGCGCCTCGATCACCACGCGCGCGCCGTGCAGCCGTTGCAGGCGCACTTGCAGGTAATGGCTGGCGCCGAAGAAGATCGAGCCGCCGACCCGCAGCACGTCCTCCTCGCCGTCGCGCCAATGCTGCACTCGCGGTTGCGAGGTGCGCTTGAGGTAGAAGAACAGCGACGCCAGCACCCCGGCGTAGATTGCCGTCTGCAATTCCAGCAGTAACGTGGCGAGGCAGGTCAGCGCCATGACCACGAACTCGGCGCGGCTGACTCGCAGCAACGAGCGTATCCCGCGATGATCCACCAGGCCCCAGGCGATCAGCAGAATGCTCCCGGCCATCGCCGGAATCGGAATGTGTGAAATCAGCCCGGCGCCGAAAATCGCGAACAGCGCGACCCAGATCGCCGAAAACACCCCGGCCAGCGGCGAACAGGCGCCCGCCTCGTAACTCAGGCCGGAACGGGTGAACGAGCCGGCGGATAGCGACCCGGAAAAGAACGCCCCGACGATATTGGATAAACCCTGCGCGCGGACTTCCTGATTGGCATCGAGCAACTGCTGCGAGCGCGCCGAAATCGAGCGCGCGATCGACAGGCTGGTGACCAGCCCGAGCATGCCTACCGCCACGGCACTGGGCAGCAGACGCAGGATCAAGTCCAGATCCAGCGGCAAGCCACTGAACGGCGGCAGGCGACCGACAAACGCACTGACCAGGTGCACATGGCCGAACATCGCCGGCCACAGCCACGCCAACAGGCTGGCCAGCACCAACGTGATCAACAGCGTTGGCCAGCGCGGCAGCAGTTGTTTCAGCACCACGCCGACCACCACCGTGGCTACGCCCAGAACTAACGACGGTTTATCCACAGCCCTGAGGTGTTGCAGCAGGTCCATCAGACTCGCCAGCGCCGTGGCTTTGGCCGGCAACTCCAGCCCCAGCAGGTTCGGCAATTGCCCAATGGCGATCACCACCGCCGCGCCGAGGGTGAAACCGAGCACCACCGAATGCGAGACGAAATTCACCAAAGCGCCGAAGCGCAGCAGGCCGAGCAGCCACTGGAAAATCCCCGCGAGGAAGGTGAGCAGCAGGATCAGCGTGATGTAGTCCTGTGACGCCGGCACGGCCAAGGGACTGATGCTGGCATACAGCACAATCGAAATTGCTGCAGTCGGGCCGCAGATCAGATGCCACGACGACCCCCACAGGCAGGCGATCAGCACCGGGATGATCGCCGCATAGAGGCCGTATTCCGGCGGCAGGCCGGCGATCAGCGCGTAAGCGATCGACTGCGGTAGCGCGAGAATGGCGCCGCTGAGGCCAACGACCAGATCCCGGCCGACGCTGGCGCGGGTTTGCCGCGGTAGCCAGGTCAGGAAGGGGAAAAGTGAGTGGCGACTGGGCAGGGCCATGGGTCCTCGCGGGCGGGTTTTGTTCAAGGTTATCAGGGTGCCAGGGTAAAGGCCCTCACCCTAACCCTCTCCCGGAGGGAGAGGGGACTGATCGAGGTGAAAGAGGGAAGTACGCCGACCTGAGATATCCAGTCGAACTCAGGTTCTGAACAACATAAAGATCGGCTCCCTTCCCCCTCACCCCCTCTGGGGGAGAGGGCTGGGGTGAGGGGGCAAAAATCTCAAGCCGAGCAAAATTCAAAGCCACCCCACTGTCAAAGCTTTGCCTTTACAGCCGCCAAACCATCCTTGCCATCCACGGTCTTCACCCCCTCCAGCCATTTATCCAGCACCGCCGGATTGGCTTTGATCCATGCCTTCACCGCATCGGCATTGCTGACCTTCTTGTTCACCACCTCGGCCATGATGCTGTTTTCCATGTCCTGGGTGAACGCCAGGTTGGTCAGCAACTTGCCCACATTCGGGCAGGCCTCGGCGTAGCCTTTACGGGTCAGGGTGTAGACGCTGCCGGTGTCGCCGAAGTATTTCTCGCCGCCTTTGAGGTAATGCATCTTCAGCTGCACGTTCATCGGGTGCGGGGTCCAGCCGAGGAAGGTGACGAATTTCTGCTTTTTCACCGCCCGCGACACTTCGGCGAGCATCGCTTGTTCGCTGGATTCGATCAGCTTCCACTGGCCGAGGTCGAAGTCGTTCTTCTTGATGATTTCCTGCAGCGAAATGTTCGCGGGTGCACCGGAACCGATGCCGTAAATCTTGTTCTCGAATTTGTCGGCGTATTTGTTCAGGTCGGCAAAGTCATGCACGCCCGCGTCCCACACGTAATCCGGCACGGCCAGGGTGAATTCGGTGCCGTCGAGGTTCTTCGCCAGTTGCGTGACGTCACCGGTGGCGACGAACTTGTCGTAAAAACCCTGCTGCGCCGGCATCCAGTTACCAAGGAACACATCCACCTGACCGTCCTTCAAACCGCCGAAGGTGATCGGCACCGCGAGGGTGTCGACCTTGGCCTTGTAGCCCATGCCGTCCAGCAGAAACCCGGTGATGGCGTTGGTCGCGGCAATGTCGCTCCAGCCAGGATCAGCCATCTTCACCGTTTCGCAGCTTTGCTCGGCAAATGCCGAAGCGCTGCCCAGGGCCAGCAGGCCAATCGTCAGTGCTGTGGATAACTTGCGCATGGACTTCCCCTTACATTATTGGTTTTGGCAGGGTTGTGGATAACGGGCCTTGCGTTCCAGATCGTCGAGGTCGATGTGGTTGCGCATGTACTGCTGACTGGCGTCCACCAGCGGCTGGTGATCCCAGCTCTTCAGCTTGCCGATGGTCAGGGCATCGGCAACAAATCGGCGACGGCGCTGGCTGGCGAGCACCTCGCGGTGGATCGCCGGAATGTCCCACTTGGCCCGCGCTTCGGCGAGAAAATCGTCGAACAGCTGGCGATGTTGCGGCGACTGGCTGAGTTCTTCGAGCTCACGCGGATCGTTGCGCACATCGAAGAGTAGGCACGGGTCGCTTTCACTGTAGATAAATTTGTACGCGCCGCGCCGGATCATCATCAGCGGGCTGACCGTGCCTTCGGCCATGTATTCGCCGAACACTTCATCATGCCCGCCCTGCCCTTGCAGATGTGCCAGCAGCGAGCGGCCATCCAGCGGCAAGCCCGGTTCCAGTGCACCGCCAGCCAGCTCGACGAAGGTCGGCAACAGGTCCGCAGTGGACACCGCAGCGCTGACACGGCCGGCAGCGAACTGCCCCGGCGCACTGATCAACAGCGGCACCCGCGCAGCCATCTCGAACCAGTGCATTTTGTACCAGAGGCCTTTCTCGCCGAGCATGTCGCCGTGGTCGCCGGAGAAGACAATGATGGTGTCGTCGATCAACCCGGTATCTTCGAGGGTTTGCAGGAGTTTGCCGACGTTGGCGTCGATATAGCTGCACGCGCCGAAGTAGGCACGCCGTGCATCGCGGATCTTATCCACAGGCAGCGGCTTGTCCCACAGATCGTAGACCTTGAGCAGGCGCTGCGAGTGTGGATCGAGGGAATGTTGCTCCGGGGTGGTCGGCAGCGGGATGTTACCGTCGTCGTACAAATCCCAGAACGCCTTGGGGATGGTGTACGGATCGTGTGGGTGGGTCATCGACACGGTCAGGCAGAACGGTTGGTCGCCGTCCTCGCGAATGTGGTCGAACAGGTATTGCTGAGCCTTGAACACCACCTCTTCGTCGAAGTCGAGCTGATTGGTGCGCACGCACGGACCCGCCTGCAGCACCGACGACATGTTGTGATACCAGCTCGGGCGTACGTCCGGCTCGTCCCAGTTCACCGCCCAGCCGTAGTCGGCTGGGTAGATGTCGCTGGTCAGGCGTTCTTCATAACCGTGCAATTGATCCGGGCCGCAGAAATGCATCTTGCCCGACAGCGCGGTGCGGTAACCGAGGCGACGCAGGTAGTGGGCGTAGGTCGGAATATCGGCAGGAAAATCGGCGGCGTTGTCGTAGGCGCCGATCTTGCTCGGTAACTGGCCGCTGACCAGAGTGAAACGCGACGGCGCGCACAGCGGGCTGTTGCAGTAAGCGGCATCGAACACCACGCCTTGGGCGGCGAGGCGCGAAAGATTCGGCAGTTTGATTGGCGACGGGCCGTAAATTGGCAACATTGGCGCGGCCATTTGATCGGCCATGATGAAAAGAATGTTCTTGCGCTTCATGTGATCGCGGCATTCCATAGTGAAAATTTATGCGACATTGCTGCGATCGAGCATGGAGTCCATGCCCTTTCCGGTAAAGCCCGCGCCGGACAATGACTAGGATAAGCACAGCTTATGTATGACGCCCTCGGCAACTTATCTCTCGACCTGTTACGCGCCTTCGAAGCGGCTGCACGCCATCGCAGTTTTACCGCCGCCGCGGTGGAGCTGGGCACTACGCAGCCGGCGATCAGCCAGCAGATCAAGCGACTGGAAGAACAGCTGGGCGCGCGGTTGTTTGACCGGATCTATCGGGGCATCGAACTGACCGAGGGCGGCGCGATCCTGTTCGAGCAGGTTCAGCTCGGATTGCAGAATATCGACGCAGGATTGAGCGCGATCAGTACACAGCAGCAACATGAGGTATTGCAGGTCGCCACCGATTTCGCCTTTGCCGCTTACTGGCTGATGCCACGCCTGCACCGCTTCCACGAAGCCAATCCGAACGTCGATGTCAGCCTGGTCACCAGCGAGCGCAACCACAACATGCTGCGCACCGACATCGACGTGGCGGTGCTGTTTGGTGACGGCCGATTCAAACAGGGCGAGAGTCATTGGCTGTTCAGCGAAGAAGTTTTTCCAGTGTGCAGCCCGCAACTGCTCAAGGGCCGCACCGTGCCCTTGCCTGCTCAGGCGTTGCTGGAGTTTCCATTGCTGCACTTGCGCGGGGAGAACAGCAGCAACTGGTTTGACTGGAGCGGTCTGTTTCGCGAACTGGGCATTACGACCCCGCCGGCGCCGGGGCAATTGCGTTTCGACAATTACACGCTGCTCATCCAAGCGGCGATTGGCGGTCAGGGTGTAGCCATCGGCTGGCGGCACCTTGTGGATAACTTGCTGACCCAAGGCTTGCTCTGTCGGCCTGTCGCCGAGACCACGTTGTCGCGCCTTGGTTATTACGTGGTGCTGCCGCAACGCAAACGTCGGGGCGCGTTGATTCAGCAGTTTGTCGACTGGTTGATGGCCGAACAGGCCAGCAGCGCAGAGTCCCTCGCCGGAGTGGCATTGCCATCGATTGCGGTTTGAACATCAAAAGCAACTCCCTGTAGGAGCTGCCGCAGGCTGCGATCTTTTTACGTACCCGACGTCGCCACAAAATTCACATGCTGCCCCACATGCAGATTCAACCGCAGCTCATCGGCAATCCCCACCGCCACCCGGTTCAGCCGTTCCAGCGGCTCCGCCAGCCCCGGCTCCAGATTGCCGCCGACCTGACTGAAATGCTCGATGGTCAGCCCCGCCACCCCATGCGGCGCATTGACCAGCGTCCACTGCAGCGGGCTGCTTTGCAGAGCTTCGCGGATTTCTTCGGCGGCGTGGCGTTGCAGTGCGTCGTCCAGTTCCGGCTCGTCGAGCACGGCAAAATTGCCCACCAGAAACAGCCGTGAAACGTTGGCTGCCTGCAAGCCGTCGACTAACGCATCGACCGCCAAAACCTGTTCCACCGGGCCGAGCACCACGGACCTTTCCACATGGTCGCTGCTGAACGGCAAACCCGGCGCATCGAGCAGACAGATCACCGCCGAGCTGCCCGCTACGCTTTGCTTGACCCGCTCAGCATCGAACAGATCGCCGCTTTTGGTGCGCAGTCCCGGACGCGGCGCGAGTACATTCAGATCGTCGAGAATCGCGATGACTTCGTGCTGACGGCGCAGCAATTCAGCCATCAATGCACCGCCGAGGCTGGCCATGGCACCATAGAGCACCACTTTGACCATTGGGGTTTCGGCATTTTTCATGGCTGATTCCTTTTTGTTGTCCCTTGTATGGCGTGTGACATGCAGTCTGCGCCGAGGGTTCGAACCGATTCAGAGGCTTTCCGATGCAAGCAATCAATGGCTATCACGCCCACGTCTATTTCGACGCCGACACCATTGATCAGGCGCGCGCCTTGTGTGAGCAGGCGGCGCAGTTGTTTCCCCTGAAGATGGGGCGCGTCCATGAGCGCCCGGTCGGCCCGCATCCGGACTGGAGCTGCCAGTTGGCTTTCGGCCCTGAACTGATCGGTGAAGTGCTGCCGTGGCTGGCGCTCAATCGCAAGGGGCTGGTGGTGTTCCTGCACCCGGATACCGGCGATGACTTGCTCGATCACACCGAGCACGCCATCTGGATGGGCGCGATGCGGCCGCTGGATCTGTCTGTTTTTTGATCAGAGCGTTTCTTGCGGTTCGCCCGGCAGATGCTCGTCCAGATGCAGCCAGGGCAATTGGCTGTCGGTCCAGATATGCCGCTCGGCCGGCGCCCGCTCCGGGTGATCCAGCGTGGCAATGGTCACATCGATGCTTTCGGGGCTGAGCAATGTCACCAGCGCCAACTGCGCGCCACAACGCGGACAGAAATACCGCGCGCAACTGCTCGACGAGTCATAGCGCGACGGTTTTCCGGCCAGCCACTGAAAGCTGGCCGCCGGAACCGTGATCCACGTGGTGACAATCCCACCGCTGACCTTGCGGCAGATCGAGCAGTGGCAGTGGGCGATGTCCTGCAATCGCCCGCTGAACTGATAGCGGATGTGTCCGCAGTGGCAGCCACCGCTGTGCACTTCTTCCATTTCCCTGCCCTCCCGTCCCCGAAATGATTGACTCTAGTCGCATCCGACAGCCGGTTGGCCATTCGCCTGAAGCTTTCGTCAGCGAAAGGTAGCTGAAAGGTTGCCCGATTAGGATCGCCGCCACTACCGGCAACAGACCGGTTGGCCGATGCGTGTGATCGCTCGCACGCCAGGCCCAATTAACAACAACAATGGTGATTCTGATGTCCTCTGTAGCCCGCCTCCTCGCTGAAACTCCGCCCGTACGTCTCGTGCTTCCCGTTCTGCGCTGATCCCTTCCGATCCGCTCACTCAATTAGCCGCGCTACGCCTGGAGTACTCCCATGCTGACTTTCCTTGGCTTCGCCATGGTCATCACGTTCATGTTCCTGATCATGACCAAGCGCCTGTCTGCGCTGATCGCCCTGATCATCATCCCGATCCTGTTCGCCCTGTTCGGTGGTTTCGCGCCGAAGATCGGCCCGATGATGCTCGAAGGCATCACCAAGCTTGCGCCGACCGGCGTGATGCTGATGTTCGCCATTCTGTACTTCGCCCTGATGATCGACTCCGGCCTGTTCGACCCGGCCGTGCGCAAGATCCTCAAACTGGTCAAGGGCGACCCGTTGAAAGTTTCGGTCGGTACCGCCGTGCTGGCGCTCGTCGTCTCCCTCGATGGTGACGGCGCGACCACTTACATGATCTGCGTGGCCGCCATGCTGCCGCTGTACAGCCGCATCGGCATGAGCCCGCGGATCATGGCCGGTCTGATCATCCTCGCCGGTGGCGTGATGAACATGACCCCGTGGGGTGGCCCGACCGCCCGTGCCGCCAGTGCGCTGCATGTGGACCCGTCGGACATCTTCGTACCGATGATCCCGGCGATGGCCGCCGGTGTGGTGGCGATCCTGATCATTGCCTACTTCTACGGCAAACGTGAACGTGCGCGTCTGGGCGAGCTGCACCTGATCGGCGACGAGATCGATCACAGCGAAATCAGCGTCTCGCAGTTCCCCGATGCCCGCCGTCCGAAGCTGATCTGGTTCAACGGCCTGCTGACCCTGGCGCTGATGTGCACCCTGATCGCCGGCCTGCTGCCGCTGCCGGTGTTGTTCATGGTGGCGTTCAGTATCGCGATGATCGTCAACTACCCGTGCCTGCAAATGCAGAAGGACCGCGTTGCGGCCCACGCCGGCAGCGTGCTGTCGGTGGTCAGTCTGATTTTCGCTGCGGGTATCTTCACCGGTATCCTGTCCGGAACCGGCATGGTCGACGCCATGTCGAAAAGTCTGCTGGCAGTGATTCCGGACTTCCTCGGCCCGTACCTGGCGGTGATCACGGCGCTGGTGAGCATGCCGTTCACCTTCTTCATGTCGAACGACGCGTTCTACTACGGCGTATTGCCGGTGCTCTCCGAAGCGGCCAGCCATTACGGCATCACCGCGGTGGAAATGGCCCGTGCCTCGATCGTCGGTCAGCCCGTCCACTTGCTCAGCCCGCTGGTTCCATCGACGTACCTGCTGGTGGCGCTGGCCGGTATCGAATTCGGTGATCACCAGCGTTTCACCCTGAAGTGGGCAGTGCTGGTCTGCCTGTGCATACTGGTGGCCGCCTTGCTGCTGGGGACGTTCCCGCTGTTCAGCACGTTGTAACGGCACTCACTCACCATGACGCCAGCTGCTTGCTGGCGTCATGGTTTAACACTCACTCAAAGGAATACACATGGATTGGCTGACCAACCCCGAAATCTGGGTTGCCTTCTTTACCCTGACCGCCCTGGAAATCGTTCTGGGCATCGATAACATCATCATGATTTCGATCCTGGTCAGCCGCATGCCCAAGCACATGCAGCAACGCACGCGGATCTTCGGCCTGGGCCTGGCGATGATCACGCGGATCCTGTTGCTGCTGTCGATCACCTGGGTCATGCGCCTCACCGCCGACCTGTTCGTGGTGTTCGGCCAGGGCATTTCCGGTCGCGACCTGATCCTGTTCTTCGGTGGCCTGTTCCTGCTGTGGAAGAGCTCGCAGGAGATGTACCACGCGCTGGAAGGCGAAGACGAAACAGGCGACGAGCCCTCGGGCAAGGGCGGCAACTTCCTCTACACCATCATCCAGATCGCGATCATCGACATCGTGTTCTCGCTGGACTCGGTGATCACCGCCGTCGGCATGGTCTCCCATGTACCGGTGATGGTCGCGGCGATTGTCGTCGCGGTACTGGTGATGATGGCGGCCTCGGGCAAGATCAGCGAGTTCATCGACAAGCACCCGTCGCTGAAGATGCTGGCGCTGTCGTTCCTGCTGGTGGTCGGCACCGTGCTGATCGCCGAAGCGTTCGATGTGCATGTGCCAAAAGGCTACGTGTACTTCGCCATGGCGTTCTCGCTGGCGGTGGAAGCGATCAACATCAAGATGCGCACCGCGATCGCCAGGAAGAAAAAACAGCAGGACCCGGTGAAGCTGCGCAAGGACGTGCCGGGCCAGTGACCCGCTGATCCGATAGCAATACAAAACCTGTGGGAGCTGGCTTGCCAGACTCCCACAGGTTTTTTTGTTCAAGCGGATTTTGAGCTCGTACACAAACCCTGTGGGAGCTGGCTTGCCAGCGATAGACGCGTGTCAGGCAACATCAATGTCGCCAGTGCTGCCGTCATCGCTGGCGAGCCAGCTCCCACATGGATTTGGGGTGATTGCGCGGGGGGTGGATGAACCTGTTTTCATGACACTTTTGTTTCAATCCGCACTTTAGCTGTGCAATGCTGGCGTCCAGTCCGTTAGCCAACTACAGCTTAAGTATCAAAAACGTAGAAACCGCGCGGTACCGTCAACTTGCCCCTCTGGGGCGCTGCTACTACAGGGGGTCTGCATGCTCACCCTGCTCAATCTGCTTTCTGCCGTGGCCCTGTTGATCTGGGGCACGCACATCGTCCGAACCGGCATCCTGCGGGTGTACGGCACCAATCTGCGCCATGTGATCGGCCAGAACATGTCCAGGCGCTGGCTCGCGTTCGTCGCCGGCATCGTCGTGACCGCGATGGTGCAGAGCAGCAACGCCACGGCCATGCTCGTGACCTCCTTCGTCGGCCAGGGCCTGATGGCACTGACCCCGGCGCTGGCGACCATGCTCGGCGCCGACGTCGGTACGGCGCTGATGGCGCGGGTGCTGACGTTCGACCTGTCGTGGCTGTCGCCGCTGCTGATTTTTCTCGGGGTGATTTTCTTTCTGTCGCGCAAACAGACGCGGCTCGGGCAGATGGGCCGGGTGTCGATCGGGCTGGGGCTGATCATTCTCGCGCTGCAACTGATCGTCGAAGCTGCCGCGCCGATCACCCACGCCCAAGGGGTGAAGGTGATCTTCGCTTCGCTGACCGGCGACATTCTGCTCGACGCCCTGGTCGGCGCGTTGTTCGCGATGATTTCCTACTCCAGCCTCGCCGCCGTGCTCCTGACCGCGACGCTGGCCGGCGCCAGCGTGATCAGCCTGCCGGTGGCGATCGGTCTGGTGATCGGTGCCAACATCGGCAGTGGCGTGCTGGCGTTCATGAGCACCAGCATGCAGAACGCCGCCGGGCGGCAAGTGGCGCTGGGCAGCCTGCTGTACAAGCTGATCGGCCTGCTGCTGATCATCCCGGTGCTCGATCCGCTGGTGCACTGGATGGACGGTCTGGATTTCAGCCCGCAGGAAATGGTCATCGGTTTCCACCTGCTCTACAACACCGCGCGCTGCCTGATTCTGCTGCCCAGCGTCTCGCCGATGGCACGCCTGTGCGCCTGGCTGCTGCCGGAGCGCCCGGAGGTCAACGGCACCGCCAAACCGCGGCATCTCGATGCGACGGCGCTGGTCACCCCGAGCCTGGCGTTGGCCAACGCCGCCCGCGAGACCCTGCGCATGGGCGACCTGATCGACAACATGCTCGACGCGATGCTCGATGTGCTGCGCGGCAAGCAGACCGCCATTACCCAGGAAATGCGCCGACTCACCGATGACGTCGAAGCGCTGTACAGCGCGATCAAGCTGTATCTGGCGCAAATGCCCCGCGAAGATCTCGGCGAACAGGACAGTCGGCGCTGGGCGGAGACCATCGAACTGGCGATCAACCTGAAACTGGCCAGCGACCTGATCGAACGCATGCTGCGCAAGGTGCAGCAGCAGAAAACTTCGCAACGGCGCTCGTTCTCCGAGGATGGTCTGGAGGAGCTGGCCGGGCTGCATCAGCAACTGATCGCCAACCTGCGCCTGGGCCTGTCGGTATTCCTCAGCGGCGACAAGGAAAGCGCCCGTCAGTTGTTGCGCGAAAAACGTCGCTTCCGCGCACAGGAACGGCGTCTGGCCCATGCCCATGTCAGCCGTTTGCAACGTAAGATCGTGCAGAGTCTGGAAACCAGTTCGCTGCATCTGGAGCTGATTGCCGATATGAAACGCTTGAATTCGCTGTTCTGCAGCAGTGCTTATGTGGTGCTGGAAACGGCGGATACCGGGGCGCTGGAAGCGGATGATATTGCCGACATTACGCATTCGCCTTGAACGTCTGAGGCTGGGGTCAGTCAGTAACTCAGAGTTCAGCCTCAGGGCCCCATCGCTGGCAAGCCAGCTCCCACAGGGTTTTGTGAATGCCGCCAATCCTTGTGGGAGCTGGCTTGCCAGCGATGAGGGCCTGACTGACGACACGGATCTCCAAATCAGCCGTATGGAAGCCTGTTATGCGTTGCCTGTTGTTCGCCTGTCTGTTGCTCGGTTCCCTGCCCGCCTTTGCCGTTGATCGCTTTCAGGTCGAAGGCTATGCGCTGCCCAACGGTTTGCAGCTGTTGCTCAAGCCCGGCACCGAGCGTGGGCATGTGGCGATTCGTCTGGTGGTGGGCGTCGGTCTCGACGATTTCGATTGCGATGAAAAAGAGCTGCCGCACCTGCTCGAGCACCTGCTGTTCAGCGGCGTCGACGCCACTGGCGAAGGCGGCCTCGAGGAGCGCATGCAGGCATTGGGCGGCGAGTGGAATGCCTTCACCAGCAACGCCGACACCACGTTCGTTATCGAAGCCCCGGCGAAGAACCAGCGCAAGGTCCTCGACCTGCTGCTGGGCCTGCTGACCCAGACCCGCATCGACGACAACGCGATCAACGCCGCCAAACGCGTGGTCGAGCGTGAGGACGGCGGCCATTACACGCGCCTGCAACGCTTTCTTGACCGCCAGGATCTGGGCCACACCGCGAGCAATCAACTGGCGGTAGAGCTGGGCCTGAAGTGCCCGCAACGGGCCGAGGTCGGTCACCTGACCCAGAAGCAACTGGAGCAGGTGCGCAAGACCTGGTACGCGCCGAACAACATGACCCTGATCGTCGTCGGCGAGCTCGACAAACTGCTGCCGGCCTATCTGGAGCGCACCTGGGGCGCGCTCGAAGCGGTGGACCCGGCCGAGCACCGTGAGCTGCCGGACATCCGCACCAGCGCCGCCCATGAGCGCACCCTCACCCGCGGCTTCATCGGCGACAGCGCCAAGTTGCACTGGCTGGTGCCGGAGCCGATGCTCGACGATCAGTACGACGAGACCTTCGACATCCTCAAGGACTACCTCGACTGGGCGCTGTACCGGCAGATTCGTCTGAACCACGGTTTGTCCTACGGGCCGTGGGCCGAGCGTGAAGTGTTTGGCGGAGTGGGTTTCATGAGCCTCAACGCTGACGTGGATCGCGACGACCTCGCCGAAGCCAAACAGGTGCTGGAAGACCTCAAGGCTGACTTGCTGAAAAACGGCCTAGACCCCGACACCTTCGCCCGGATCAAACAGGCCGCCATCGCCCACCAGGCCTGGGCGGTACAGGGCAACAGCGCGATGGCCGACTACTACTGGAGCGCGCTGGGCGATTACGAGGACGGGCGCTTTGCCAACCCGGCCCGCGAGCTGCAAGGCGTGACCCTGGAAACGGCAAACAAGGCCATGCGCGAGTTGCTGTTGCAGCCGGGGTATCTGCGGATCGAGAAACCGCTGCTCAGTGATGATGAGGTGTTGTGGCTGATTGCCGGTGGCCTGGGCGTGGTGTTGCTGGTGCTGATTGGCTGGCGCTTGCATCGCCGGGAAAAACACAAAGCCAAAGGATGAGGAAATCCTGTGGCGAGGGAGCTTGCTCCCGCTGGGCTGCGAAGCAGCCCCAAAACCGACGGCTGAGTTAATTCAGGAACACCGTGCACCCAGGTTTTGCGACTGCTGCGCAGTCGAGCGGGAGTAAGCTCCCTCGCCACAGAAATAAAAGGCTTTGCTGACCGGGAGCCTCGCCACGTCGCCCGGCGGGCGGTACTCTGTCGAGGTTTTTTCCCATTCAGTCGTGAACCGCCCACATGCCGAAAATACCCCAGCTGATCCAGCGCATTCTCGAACTGATGAAGCGCTACCCCGGGGTGATTGCGCTTGGCGGTTTCATCTCCGGGGTCGGCAGTTTCATTCTGGTCGATCGCCAGCAGGGGCTGGCGAGCTGGATCACCGTCATCATGCTGCTCAGCTGGATCTGGCTGATGCTGGAAAACACCCTGACCGGGCTGTTCACGCGCATCTTCAAGCGCGAAATTCCCCAGCCGCTGCTGCGTTACGCGACGCAGATGATCCACCAGGAAAGCCTGTTTTTCGTCCTGCCGTTCTTCTTCATCACCACCACCTGGAACAGCGGCCAACTGATCTTCACCGGCCTGCTGTGCATCGCCGCGCTGATCTCGATTGTCGATCCGCTCTATTACAAATGGCTGGCGCCACGGCGCTGGGCGTTTCTCGCGTTGCACACCCTGACCCTGTTCGCCGCCCTGCTCACCGCGCTGCCGGTGATCATGCACCTGACCACCGCGCAAAGTTTCAAATGGGCGCTGGGTACGGCGGTGGTGTTGTCGTTCCCCAGTCTGGCGTCGATCTTTCCGATTCGCACCGTGCGCAACGCGCTGGCCATTCTGTGCATCACCTTCGGCATCGGCGCGGTCGGCTGGACCCTGCGCTCGTGGGTGCCGCCGGCGACGTTGTGGATGACCGACGTGGCGATCAGCACCCAGTTGCAGGATCGCACCCCGGGCGACAGCCTTGAACAGGTCAGCGCCGAGCAGATCCGCAACGGCGGTCTCTACGCCTACACCGCGATCAATGCGCCGCGCGGGTTGGATGAGCGGATCTACCATGTGTGGCAGTTCGACGGCAAAGAGGTCGACCGTATCGCCCTCGATATCCATGGCGGGCGCAAGGAAGGTTACCGGGCGTGGACGCACAAGCAGAACTTCCCCGGCAATCCGGCGGGCAAGTGGCAGGTGCGGGTGCTGACTGAAGATGGTCAGGTGATCGGCGTCCTGCGTTTCGAAGTGACGGACAGCACAGCGATCAAAGAAAAGTAATCCGGTTCGTGCTATTACGTATGCCAGCGTCATCAGCCGAACAAGCACGGAGCTTATGATCAGCAGCTCAACGAGCGGTAATGCCCAGCTGGACACCTCGATCAGCCCTGCCCGCCTGCGGGTGTCCGGGGACTGGACGCTTGCCCATTACGCCGACCTCAAGCACCTGACCGAAAAGCTCCACGGCCAGTACGACGCCAATACCGTGGTTGACCTCAACAGCCTCGGCGCCCTCGACACCGCTGGCGCTTCCCTGCTGGTGGAGCTGCTCGGTTCCGAGCGCTTGGGCAAATCCGCCGAACACCCCGACTGCACGATTTCCCAGGCTGACCGCGCGCTGTTGCAAACGGTGTATCGCTCGCTGACCGACTTCTGTGTGCCGATCAAGGAGCCGGAAGTCAGTGTCAGCGTGCAACTGCTGACCCGCATCGGGCGCGCCGTGGAAACGGTCTGGCAAGACACCCTGCAAGTGCTGGGTTTCATCGGCCTGATCCTCGAAACCATCGCCCGCAACCTGTTGCGCCCCAAGCGCTGGCGCATCACCCCCGTCGTCGCCCACATCGAACAGACTGGCCTCGACGCCGCGCCGATCGTGGCGCTGCTGACCTTTCTGGTCGGTGCGGTGGTGGCGTTTCTCGGCGCCACGGTGCTGGCCAGTTTTGGTGCAACGATCTTCACCGTCGATCTGGTGGGCTTCTCCTTTCTGCGCGAGTTCGGCGTGTTGCTCACGGCAATCCTGATGGCCGGGCGCACCGCCAGTGCGTTCACCGCGCAGATCGGTTCGATGAAGGCCAACGAGGAGATCGACGCGATCCGCACCCTCGGCCTCGACCCGATGGAGCTGCTGGTGGTGCCGCGCGTGTTGGCGATGCTGGTGGCGCTGCCGATGCTGACGTTTCTGGCGATGCTCTGCGGAATCATTGGCGGCGGTGTGGTGTGCGCGGTGTCGCTGGGGATCTCGCCGGCAATGTTCCTCTCGCTGCTACAGAGCGACATCGGCATTCAGCATTTTCTGGTCGGCCTGGTGAAGGCGCCGGTCTTTGCCTTCCTGATTGCCACGATCGGTTGCCTGGAAGGTTTCAAGGTCAGCGGCAGCGCCGAATCGGTCGGCGCGCACACCACCTCTGCCGTGGTGCAGTCGATTTTCGTGGTGATCGTGCTCGATGCGGTGGCTGCGCTGTTCTTCATGGAGATGGGCTGGTGAGTCGTCTACCCCGCGCGCCCTCGGAGGCGGTGATCGAAGTCCGTGGCCTGTGCAATCGCTTTGGCAGCCAGAGCGTGCACGAGAACCTTGATCTGGATTTGTACAAGGGCGAAATCCTCGCCGTGGTCGGCGGTTCCGGCAGCGGTAAATCGGTGCTGCTGCGCAGCATTGTCGGTTTGCGGCGGCCCAGCGAAGGCAGCGTGAAAGTGTTCGGGCAGAACCTGCCGAGCCTGTCCGAGCATGAGCGCTCGCTGGTCGAGCGGCGCTTTGGCGTGTTGTTCCAGAAAGGCGCGTTGTTCTCTTCGCTGACGGTGACCGAAAACGTCGCCCTGCCGCTGATCGAGCACGCCGGTCTGAGCCGTAACGACGCCGAGCACCTGGCGGCGGTGAAGCTGGCGCTGGCCGGGCTGCCGCTGTCGGCGGCGGACAAATACCCGGCCTCACTGTCCGGCGGGATGATCAAGCGCGCTGCGCTGGCGCGGGCCCTTGCGCTGGATCCGGACATCCTGTTTCTCGACGAACCCACTGCCGGCCTCGATCCGATTGGCGCAGCGGCGTTCGATCAATTGATCCTGACCCTGCGCGATGCGCTGGGCCTGAGCGTGTTTCTGGTGACCCACGACCTCGACACGCTCTACACCATCACCGACCGGGTGGCGGTGCTGGCGCAGAAGAAGGTGCTGGTTGCCGGCCCGATCGACGTAGTCTCGGAAACCAACGACGCGTGGATTCACGAATATTTCCACGGCCCGCGTGGCCGCTCGGCGCTGGACGCCGCCAAATTGCTTAACGAGGTCTGACATGGAAACCCGAGCCCATCATGTGTTGATCGGCCTGTTCTCGGTGATAGTGGTGGCAGGCGCCCTGCTCTTCGGCCTGTGGCTGGCCAAGTCCAGCGTCGATTCCGAGTTCAAGGATTACGAAGTAGTGTTCAACGAGGCGGTCAGCGGCCTGTCCAAGGGCAGCCCGGTGCAGTACAGCGGGATCAAGGTCGGCGATGTGGTCAACCTGCGTCTCGACCCGAAAGACCCGCGCCGGGTGCTGGCGCGGATTCGCCTGGGCGGCGATACGCCGGTCAAGGAAGACACCCAGGCCAAATTGGCACTGGCCGGGATCACCGGCACCTCGATCATCCAGCTCAGCGGTGGCACTCCAGAAAGTCCGAAGCTGCGCGGGCATGACGGCGAACTGCCGACCATCGTCGCGGCGCCCTCGCCCATTTCCCGCCTGCTCAACGACAGTAACGACTTGATGACCGGCATCACCGCCCTGATGAACAACGCCAACCAGATGTTCTCCCCGGAGAACGTCGAGCGCGTCAGCAACACGCTGGCGCATCTGGAGCAGACCACCGGTTCGATCAACGATCAGCGCGGCGACCTGCGTCAGGCCATGCAGCAACTGGCGAGCGTCGGCAAACAGGCCGGCAGCATGCTCGAGCAGACCTCGGCGCTGATGCGCAACGCCAACGGCCTGCTCAACGATCAGGGCAAGCAGGCGCTGGGCAGTGCCGAGCAGGCAATGAAATCGCTGGAACAGAGCAGCGCCACCATCAACGGCCTGCTGAGCAAGAACCAGAACTCCCTCGACAACGGTATGCAGGGCCTAAATGGCCTGGCCCCGGCGATCCGCGAACTGCGCGAGACGCTGACCTCACTGCGCGGCATTTCCCAACGGCTTGAGGCCAACCCCAGCGGCTACCTGCTGGGCAGTGACAAGAACAAGGAGTTCACCCCATGAAGCTGACTCACTTCGCCCTCCTCGCCAGCCTCGCCTTGACCAGTGCCTGCTCGATTCTGCCCAAGGCCGAGCCTTCGGACGTCTATCGCCTGCCCGCCGCACAGGCGCCCGCCTCGTCCAGTTCGGCGGCGACCCAGCACTGGTCGCTGCGCCTGAACAAGTTGCAAGCCAGCGAAGCGCTGAACCGGCCGAACATCGCAGTGATTCCCCAGGGTGATGTGATCAGCAGCTACAAGGCCTCGCGCTGGAGCGATCCGGCGCCGGTGCTGGTGCGTAATCGGCTGCTGGATGGTTTCGCCCGGGATGGTCGGGTGACGCTGCTCAGCACCGATGACAGTAACTTCGCTGCGGATCTGGAACTGGGCGGCAGTTTGCAGGCGTTTCAGACCGAGTATCAGGGCAATCAGGCCAGCGTCGTGGTGCGCGTCGATGCGCTGCTGGTGCGCGGCTATGACCAGAAGATCCTCGCCAGCCGCCGCTTTGAAGAGCGTCAGCCTCTGAATGATGTGCAGGTGCCAGCAGTGGTGGCAGGGTTTGGACAGGCCAGTGATCGGCTGACGGCCAAGGTTGTTGCTTGGGCCGTCGACCAAGGCCAGAAACTCGCCCCTCAGAGACCCTGATCGATCAAAATTGCTTTTGTGGCGAGGGAGCTTGCTCCCGCTGGGCTGCGTAGCAGCCCCCTCTTTCAGGGCCGCTTCGCGCCCCAGCGGGAGCAAGCTCCCTCGCCACAGAGAAAGTGGTTGCCCGAAGCTCTTGTGGTTAACCAAAGAACCAGTAGCACACGCCAATCGCGCCGAGCACCCCGGCCAGTTCTGCCAGCAGCGCACAGCCCACCGCATGCCTTGCCCGCTGAATCCCCACCGCGCCGAAATACACCGCCAGCACATAGAACGTGGTCTCGGTACTGCCCTGAATCGTCGCCGCCACCAGCGCCGGGAAGCTGTCGACGCCGGAAGTCTTCATGGTTTCGATCAGCATCGCCCGTGCGGCGCTGCCGGAAAACGGTTTGACCATCGCCGTCGGCAACGCATCGACAAAACGCGTATCCCAACCGGCCCACTGCACCAGGTGCCGAATGCCGTCCAGACCAAAGTCCAGTGCCCCCGAAGCACGCAGCACGCCGATTGCGCAGAGCATCGCCACCAGATACGGCAGCAGGTTCTTGGCGACGTCGAAGCCCTCCTTCGCGCCCTCGACGAACGCTTCGTAGACCTTGACCTTGCGTAACGCGCCGATCACCAGGAACAGCATGATCAGGCCGAACAGCGTCAGGTTGCCAAGGATCGACGACAGCCCGGCCAGTGCCGTGGCCGACATCGTTGCCAGCAGCGCCATGAAGCCGCCGAGGATCAGCGCGCCGGGAATCAGATAGGCCAGCACCACCGGGTCCCAGATGCGCAGGCGTTGCATGAACGCAACCGAGAGAAAACCGACGATGGTCGAGCAACTGGTCGCCAACAGAATCGGCAAAAACACCAGGGTCGGGTCCGGCGCGCCTTGCTGGGCGCGGTACATGAAGATCGTCACCGGCAGCAGGGTCAGGGAAGAGGCGTTGAGCACCAGAAACAGGATCTGCGCATTGCTGGCGATGGTCGCGCTGGGGTTGAGCTCCTGCAGCGCTTTCATGGCCTTGAGGCCGATCGGTGTGGCGGCGTTGTCCAGGCCCAGACCGTTGGCGGCGAAGTTCAGGGTGATCAGGCCCAGCGCCGGGTGCCCGGCCGGGACTTCCGGCATCAGCCGCAGGAACAGCGGTCCGAGGACTTTGGCCAGCCATTCGACGATCCCGGCCTTCTCGGCGATGCGCAGAAAGCCCAGCCACAGAGTCAGCGTGCCGAACAGCAGCACCATGACCTCGACCGAGAGTTTGGCCATGGCGAAAATGCTTTCCACCATCGCCGCGAAAATCCCGGCGTTGCCGCCGACCAGCCACTGCACCAGCGCAGATATTGCTGCCACGACGAAGAAGCCAAGCCACAGGCCATTAAGCATCAGTCAAATCCCCCGGAAGATGCGGCGAATGATAGCGGGGTCGCCAGAAACGACAAACCCCGGATTGCTCCGGGGTTTGTCTGGCCTCAATCACCTGTAGGAGCTGCCGCAGGCTGCGATCTTTAAAAGCAAGATCAAAAGATCGCAGCCTGCGGCAGCTCCTACAGAGGTTCAGCTATCAGTTCTTGGAAATCTCGCCAGCCGGCAGTTTTTCCTTGCTGCGCCAGTGCGGCAGGGAGTTCCAGTAGCGCTCGCCCTTGGCGTCGTCGTACATGCCTTCCCAACGCGCGATCACCAGCACCGCCAAGGCGTTGCCGATCACGTTCAGCGCGGTACGCGCCATGTCCATGATGCGGTCGACACCGGCGATGAACGCCAGGCCTTCCAGCGGGATGCCCACACTGCCCAGGGTCGCCAGCAGCACCACGAAGGACACGCCCGGTACGCCGGCGATGCCTTTGGAGGTGACCATCAGGGTCAGCACCAGCAGCAGTTGCTGGCTGATCGACAGGTCGATGCCGTACAGCTGGGCAATGAAGATCGCGGCGATCGACTGGTACAGGGTCGAACCGTCGAGGTTGAACGAGTAACCGGTCGGGACCACGAAGCTGCAGATGGCTTTCGGTGCGCCGTAGGCTTCCATCTTCTCGATCACGCGCGGCAGCACGGTTTCCGAGGAGGCGGTGGAGTAAGCCAGCACCAGCTCATCCTTGAAGATGCGCATCAGCTTGATCACCGAGAAGCCGAACAGCTTGGCGATCAGGCCCAGCACCACGAAGGCGAAGAAGGCGATGGCGACGTAAACCAGGATCACCAGCTTGGCCAGCGGCAGCAGCGAGGCGAAGCCGAAGTTGGCCACGGTCACCGCGATCAGGGCGAACACACCGATCGGCGCGTAGTTCATGATCATGTGGGTGACTTTGAACATGCTTTCCGAGACGCCCTGGAACATCTTCACCAGCGGCTCGCGCAGGTCCGACTGCAGGCTCGACAGACCGAGGCCGAACAGCACGGAGAAGAAGATGATCGGCAGCATTTCGCCGCGGGCCATGGCCGCGAAGATGTTCGACGGGATCAGGTTGAGGATGGTCTCGATGAACGCGTGTTCATGCTGTACTTCGGCGGCGGTCGCCTGGTACTTGGAGATATCCACCGTGCCCAGGGTGCTCATGTCGATGCCAGCGCCCGGATGGAACAGGTTGGCCAGCAGCAGGCCGACGATGATCGCGATGGTGGTGACGACTTCGAAGTAGATGATGGTCTTCAGGCCGATACGCCCGAGCTTCTTGGCGTCGCCCACGCCGGCAATACCGACGATCAGCGAGGAGATGACGATCGGGATCACGATCATCTTGATCAGACGGATAAAGATATCGCCTGCCGGTTGCAGGACGTTGCTGATCCACCAGGCCTTCTCGGCACTGAAGTGGTTGAGCAACGCGCCAATTGCAATCCCTAAAACCAGACCGATGAGGATCTGCCAGGCGAGGCTGAGTTTTGCCTTCTTCATTATCTTTACCCTTACTTGCGTTTGACTCAGGCACATGCAGCAACTGGAACGCTCTTTAGCGGAAAAGTCTGTGCATCTGCCTCCGTATAAGGTGCCCCGAAGCGCGTGTTTACGGCTCTTCGGCAGGCGAAAAAAGGCGCAACTATTCCGATGCAAGGTTGCGCCGTCTAATGCCGTAAACGCCTACCCTATGCCGAATCGGCATGAACTTTTTTAATTGAAACTGGCGTCCCAACCGGTTCGATTACGACATTTCAGCCGGCATAAGTGCCGTGAACCGGCCATCACAGCGTAGATGGGTGGTTTTTTTAACGAGAAATTTCGACGGAAATTTTAAGAAAAAGCCTACGTTTGCAGACTAGATGTCCCACTGTTCAAAGGGATTCTTTCTCGATATACGGTCGCCATGAAACACCGCGAAATGTTTTCGCGCGCAGTGTGAGGCATTCAAAGACGAGCAGGACGCTCTGGATCAATGTTTTTGCATTGGATAAAGCTCAGCGCAAGTCCGTCGAGCCACTGAGGGTCGGCGAACCTGCGTCGCAGCTTTTACCCTGACCCGGCCCTCACGCAGGCACTCCCTGTACCCGTAGGTCACTCCGACCCTGCAACAGTCAGAACGTCCCGGCCCCCTGGTCATGCGCCAGCCTTCCTCGGGTAGGCGCAATAAAGGGCAGCGGGGCGCTGCCCTCATGTTCGAATCAATACCAGTTCGGATCTTTCTTCAGCGTTTCCATCAGCAGATTCTGCATACCCTCATCCGGTTTGCCGAGGAAGCGGTAGGTGGCATGTCGCGTTGGCGACTTGTCGGCCGGCAGTCCTTCGGGCACATCGACGAGCATGGCGTATGCGTCTTTCTTGTCGAAGCTGAAAGCCACGATCAAGCGGTGGTTCAGGCACTTGTCTGCGGATTCGCAGAGCGGGCCGACCAGATACTTGTCGCCATCTTCAGTCACGGCATTCATCTGCTGGTCTGGCGTGCCGGACAGGTTCAGTACCCATTCCGGCAGGCGCTCTTCGTGCTTCACAACGCCTTGCCAGGTTTCCCGGTATTGCGGGTCGGAGCTGAGCAGCTCGTTGACCCGCGCCTGGCCATCATTGGCCGCCATCGCCATGGCACTACCGCCCAGAAGCAGGGCGGCTGCCAGTGTCTTTAAAGCAATCATCGTTAACCTCGGCCGCGACGGCCAAAGAAGAAGGAAGCGATGAACATCACCAGGAACACGACAAAGAGAATCTTGGCGATACCCGTGGCGGTGCCCGCGATACCACCGAAGCCCAGTACGGCGGCGATGATGGCAATGATCAAGAATGTAATTGCCCAGCTCAACATGGTGATTCTCCTTACTTCTCTATTTAGGGATATTGCGTGTTCCGGCGCGATGCGCCTGAATTCTTCGGTTCGTCAGAAAACCCAGCGCTCTTCACGTGGCAGTTGATCCAGCGGCTGCGGCTGATCGACATCCATCATGCGCATCGAGGCGCTTTCGGCCTGACTGCTGCTGACGGCGCTGAAGTGCGTCTGCGTGCTGTGCTGCATCGAGATCAGTGGCTCAGGCTTGCGGCTGTTTTCCCAGCTCAGGTATTGCTGGCAGGCGATCAGGGTGATGAGCAGTGCAAGTACGCCAAACAGGCCTTGCTGGATATGCAGTGGCGAGATACGCACTTGGGCGGCACGTTGGCGAGTCATCCTGGGTTCCTCACTCTTATTCGGTTGGGGCAGTGGAATCTGCCCGGGCTGAATGAGGTATTGCAGGCTGCATGCCAGTTTTTTATTTAAAAAATAATCAATAAAATCAATGAGTTATAAGTGATGGAAATTAAGCGATAGAAGCATCCTGCACGATGGGTCATCTACGGTCGTGCGAAATGCATGATTATTTCGTAGGAGATTTCATTCTTATGGAATTGAGAGCACGTCGCGGATGTCAGAAAAGTACGCAGGGAACCCTCTGCAAATCGGTGATTGTTTAAAAACTCAACAAAATCAATGGATTGGCCGTCAAGGCAGGAGAGAGCTACCCTCCTATGGCTCGCATCGTTCAGAATCAACCATGCAACTTGCCCGATTTTTCCGGGACTAACCGAAGATCAATCACTATGGAGCGTAGGAAAAATGGAATCTGCCACTGAGCATCAAGGCCGCATTCTGCTGGTGGACGACGAGTCCGCCATCCTGCGAACCTTTCGTTATTGCCTCGAAGACGAAGGTTATACGGTGGCCACCGCCAACAGCGCGGCTCAGGCCGAGGCATTGTTGCAGCGCCAGGTGTTCGACCTGTGCTTCCTCGATTTACGTCTGGGTGAAGACAACGGTCTAGATGTGCTGGCGCAAATGCGCGTTCAGGCGCCATGGATGCGGGTGGTGATCGTCACCGCGCATTCGGCGGTCGATACCGCGGTGGACGCGATCCAGGCGGGCGCCGCCGACTATCTGGTCAAACCGTGCAGCCCCGACCAGTTGCGTCTGGCTACCGCCAAGCAGCTGGAAGTGCGCCAGCTCTCGGCGCGTCTGGAAGCCCTCGAAGGCGAGATCCGCAAACCCAAGGACGGCCTCGACTCTCACAGCCCGGCGATGAAAGTGGTGCTGGAAACTGCGCGGCAGGTTGCCGGTACCGACGCCAACATCCTCATCCTCGGCGAATCCGGCACGGGTAAAGGGGAACTGGCCCGGGCCATTCATGGTTGGAGCAAGCGCGAGAAGAAATCCTGCGTGACCATCAACTGCCCGTCGTTGACCGCAGAGTTGATGGAAAGCGAGCTGTTCGGTCACAGTCGCGGTGCGTTTACCGGCGCCAGCGAAAGTACGCTTGGTCGAGTCAATCAGGCGGACGGTGGCACGCTGTTTCTCGACGAAATCGGCGATTTTCCGCTGACTTTACAACCGAAGTTGCTGCGTTTTATTCAGGACAAGGAATACGAGCGGGTAGGGGACCCAGTGACCCGTCGTGCCGATGTGCGGATTCTCGCCGCGACCAACCTTAATCTCGAAGACATGGTGCGCGACGGGCGCTTCCGTGAAGACCTGCTGTATCGCCTCAACGTGATCACCCTGCATCTGCCGCCATTGCGCGAACGTGCCGAGGACATCCTGACCTTGGCCGACCGCTTCCTTGCGCGCTTCGTCAAAGAGTACGCGCGCCCGGCCCGAGGCTTCAGTGACGAAGCGCGAGAGGCGCTGCTGGGTTATCGCTGGCCGGGCAATATTCGCGAGCTGCGTAACGTGGTGGAGCGGGCGAGCATCATCTGCCCGCAGGAACGCGTGGAAATCAGCCACCTCGGCATGGCCGAGCAACCGGCGAACAACGCCCCTCGAGTCGGCGCCGCGCTGAGCCTCGATGAACTGGAAAAAGCCCACATTGGCGCGGTGCTGGCGACGGCGGGCACTCTGGATCAGGCAGCGAAAACCCTGGGCATCGACGCGTCGACCCTGTATCGCAAGCGCAAGCAGTACAACCTGTGAGCGCCCGACGATGAAGCTGGCGATGAAGTTGCGCACGCGCTTGTTTCTGAGCATTTCTGCGCTGATCACGGTCGCCTTGCTCGGGTTGTTGCTCGGGCTGGTCAGCGTGATGCAGATGGCCGGTACTCAGGAAGCGACGATCCGCAGCAACTTCGTGACCCTCGACCTGGGGCTCAAATTGCGCCAGACCCTCGGCGACCAGTTGGTGCTGATGCTGGCCGAGAAACCCGATCCCGCCGCGTTCGAAGCGTCAAAGCAGCATTACCTGCAATTGCTCGATGAAGGCATTTCGCAGGAGGCAGACGACGATGGTCACCAGTATGGGTTTACTCAGGCCAAGGCCGACTACCTGAGTTTTCTCCAGGCGTTCGAGCTGTCGCGTGATCCGGGCAATGTGCTCAGCGGCAACAGTGACCTCAGAGAACGCTTCAACATTTTGCGCAATGGTTTGATTGCCGAGCACAAGCATGCGCTGGACAACATCAACGCGGTCCAGCATCACGCCCGGGAGCGAGCGCTGCTGGTCGCCGGCCTGCTGGGACTGGTAGGGCTGGCGGTGTTGATCATCGGCTTTGTCACCGCGCATGCGATTGCCCGGCGTTTCGGCGCGCCGATCGAGGCGCTGGCGCAAGCGGCGGACAACATCGGCCAGGGCAATTTCGAGGTGACGCTGCCGATTTCCTCGGCGATGGAAATGAACCAGTTGACCAAGCGCTTCGGGCTGATGGCCGAGGCGCTGCGCGAGCATCAGGCGACCAACGTCGACGAACTGCTGGCCGGTCAGCAGCGCTTGCAGGCGGTGCTCGACAGCATCGACGATGGCTTGCTGATGATCGACCGCGAAGGGCATCTGGAGCACCTTAATCCTGTGGCCCAGCGTCAGTTGGGCTGGGACAGTGACCGTCTTGGCCAGGGTCTCGGCAGCGCGCTTGAGCGCCCGGAGCTCGACGCACAGCTGCAACTGGTGCTGCGCGGCGGCACCCTTGAGCGCGCTCCGGAAGATTTGAGCATCGAGGTCGATGGCGAATCACGCTTGCTGACCTACAGCCTGACGCCGGTCAGCCACACTCAGGGGCATATTCTTGGTGCGGTGATGGTGCTGCACGACGTCACCGAGCAGCGCGCCTTCGAACGCGTACGCAGCGAGTTCGTGCTGCGTGCCTCCCATGAGCTGCGCACACCGGTCACCGGCATGCACATGGCGTTCGGGCTGTTTCGCGAGCGGGCGAAGTTTCCCCCGGAGTCACGTGAGGCGGACCTGCTCGACACGGTCAATGAAGAAATGCAGCGCCTGATGCAGTTGATCAACGACTTGCTTAACTTCTCGCGCTATCAGAACGGCCTGCAGAAACTCACCCTGGCGCCGTGCTCCATTGAAGATTTGCTGGAACAGGCGCAGTCGCGCTTCGCTGATTCGGCGGCGGCCAAGGGCATTGCCTTGAACGTCGAAGTGCAGGGGCCGTTGCCGCGCCTGCAGGCCGATCAGGCGCAACTCGACCGGGTGCTCGACAACCTGATCGACAATGCCCTGCGCCACACCGCTCGTGACGGGCAGATTCGCCTGCAGGCGCGCCGGCATGGCGAGCGGGTGATCATCAGCGTCGAGGACAACGGCGAAGGCATTGCCTATGGGCAGCAAGGGAGGATTTTCGAACCTTTCGTGCAGGTCGGGCGCAAGAAGGGCGGCGCCGGCCTTGGCTTGGCGCTGTGCAAGGAAATCGTCCAGTTACATGGCGGACGCATGGGCGTCTATTCGCGGCCGGGGCAGGGCACGCAGTTCTACATGGCGCTGGCGGTCTAGGCTTCGTCATCCAGCCGGCGTCCGGCGAGGCGCCGTCCGCGGGTGATCAGTTCGATGAACTGCACCGCACTCAAGGCCTGGGCGAACAGCCAGCCCTGACCGAACTTGACCCCCTCACTGCTCAGAAACACGGCTTGCGCTTCGTGCTCGATGCCTTCGGCAATCACCTTCAGATCCAGTGCCTGCGCCATGTGAATGATGTGCGGAGCAACGCCGCTGCTGGCCGCGTCGTGACCGAGTGCGTCGATGAAGGCCTTGTCGATCTTCAGGCAATCCACCGGCAACGTCTGCAGGTAGGCGAGGCTGCAATAACCGGTGCCGAAATCGTCGATCAACACCTGATGCCCGACATCGCGCAAGGCTTGCAGGTTCTCCCGCGCCACCACCACGTCGATCAGCCCGCGCTCGGTGACTTCGAAGGCAATCTGCCGCGCTGCGACCCGGTGCAGGGTCAACAGCCTGGCCATGACCTGGCCGATGCGCGGCACCATCACGTCGCACGCCGCGAGGTTGACCGAGATGTACAGCTGCGGATTGGCGCGCAGCACCGGCCCCAATTGTTCCAGCAGCCGTTGCAGGACGAAATCGGTCATCTGCCGAATCTGCCCGGTGTTTTCCGCCAACGGAATGAACAGGTCGGGGCTGGTCAGCGTGCCATCCGGGCGGCGCCAGCGCAGCAGGGCTTCGGCGCCCACGCAATTGCGGCTGTCGAGGTCGAAGATTGGTTGATACAGCACTTGCAGCTCGCCACGCCGAATCGCACCCTGCAGCTCGGCGTCCAGTGACTGGCGCTGGCGCACCAGCAGAAACACGAAGAATCCGGCAAACGCCCCCAGCAGCAGGCAGGCTGGCACCATCCACCACCAGACGGTGGGAATGTGCATGCCGCTGCGCGGGGTGATCAGCACCAACTGGTATTCCGGATTGTTGGTCGGCATGCGGTAGATCAGCCGTGACTGGGTGACTTGCAGGGCTTCGCGGCTCTTGGGTGGCCAGGTTTCGCTCGGTGGCCAGGTCTGCGCGGTGCCGAGTACCGGAATCGCTCGCTTGCCGTGATCCAGTACCACCAGCAGGCTGCTGTCCGGTGGCAGGTCGACCATGTCGGTCAAATGTCCGCGGGAGGTTGCGACACGGAAGTTGCCGCGCCCGAGCATCAGCGCCGCGCGGTTTTCATCGGGTTCGGTGGTGGTATTGAGCCAGTAGCTGTAAGTCGGGCCCTTGATGTCCGGCGCGCGGACGACCGACAGCCCTTCCTGCCGGGGGCGGTTGGAGCAGATCCGCGAGCCGTCCATGTAGGCCGCTTCATAGACGAAGCGATAGTTGAAAGTGACCTGTTGCAGGGTGGCGATCATTTCCTCATCGCAACTGCGCAACGGCTGTGCCTGGAGGTCATCGAGACTTTCGCGCAATTGCCCGAACAGTTGCTCGAGGCGGGCCAGAAAACGCTCGCCCTGAGCGTTCATCTCCTGACTCTCGTTCTGTTCGATCTGGCGCATGGCGACGAACATTCCGCCGGCGATCAGCAGGCTTGCACTGAGGACAGCCGCGATCATCGCCAAAAACCACGGGCGATAAAACCAGCTACGCAGCGTCGCTCGGGTAGCAACCATCATGGAATATCCGAAGAATTACCAATGAGTTATAGCTGCTGATTTCGATTTCGCCCTGACCGTCGGGCGGGCGTCATTATTTTGTCTGATTGAGTACCAGCAACAACGCGGCTGTTTGCGCGTCCGGCAAACCGTCGAAACGGGAAGGGCGGAAGTGCATCTGGAACGCTGCGAGCACATGGCGCGTCGCTACATCCAGCTCGCCGGTTTGCGCGGTGTCATAACCGACACGCGCCAGTTGTTCCTGGAACCAGCTAATGCTCGGCAGTTCGGCGTTGAATTGCACTTGTTGCCGGGCTACCGCTTGTTCGTTGGGCCATACGCCGAGACCCTCGGCGGCCAGACGCTTCCATGGGAACAGTGGGCCGGGGTCGAGTTTGCGCAGGGGCGCGATGTCGCTGTGGCCGATGATATGGCGGGGGCTGATGCCCTGACGCTGGCTGATGTCCTTGAGCAGGACGATAAGCGATTGAATTTGCGCTTCGCTGTACGGGTACCAGAGGCGCCCGGTCGGCGTGTCCTTGAAGCCTGGATTGACGATTTCGATGCCGATCGAACTGGAGTTGAGCCAGGTACGGCCCTGCCATTGGCTTTCCCCGGCGTGCCAGGCGCGCTGGTTTTCATCCATCAGTTTGTAGATGGTGGCGCTCTTGTCGTCGCCGATCAGGTAGTGGCTGCTGACTTCGCCGTGGGTCAGCAGTTGCAGCGAACGCGCGAGCGACGCCGAGGTGTAATGCACGATCACGAACTGCACGCGGCTGTCGTGATTGGCCGAAGGATGGCTGGTGTCGTAACGCGGGCCGCTGGCACAACCGGCCAGAACGAGCAGCGACGCGAGAAGGCTAAAAAATTTCATGGCAGGAGACAGTACACGCAAGACAGTAATGCAACAGTGTAACGTACTGCCTCGGATCTCGACGGCCGGCGGGCTGAATTAAACAAAATGGAACAATTGCTCAGCCCAGCTCGACCCGGTTACGTCCGGCATTTTTCGCCCGGTACAGCGCCTGATCGGCTCTTTTGAGCACCAGATCGCTGTGTTCTCCCGTTTTGAACGACGCCAGGCCCATGGAAATGGTGATCGTCACCCGTCCACCCTTGAAGTGAAACGGACAGGCTTCGATGGCCGCACGCAGGGATTCCAGCAGTTTGGCGCCCACGGCCGGCGTGGTGGCCGGCAACAACAGCACGAACTCCTCGCCACCAAAGCGAGCAATGAAATCCGCAGCGCGCAGGCGTTTGCGCAGCACCGTGGCGATGATCTTCAGCACTTTGTCACCGGCCAGATGGCCGTAGTTGTCGTTGATGCGCTTGAAATGATCGAGGTCGAGCATCGCCAGGCTCAAGGTATTGCCGTGTTGCTGCCACTGTTTGATCTCGTGTTCCAGCCGTTCGCTCCAGGCGGCGCGGTTGGGCAGGCCGGTGAGTGGGTCGATCAGGGCTTTCTGCCGTTGTTCTTCCAGGTGTTCGCGGAAACCCAGGGCTTCCTGCTCCATGTGCGCCACACGCTCGGCCAGGCCTTTGAGGCGCGCTGCCACTTCCTGCTCGCGGGCATCGCGTTGTTTCTGGTGCTGGTCCATGGTGCCGAGCAGGCCTTCGAGGTGGTTCTCCAGCACTTGCTTGAGATCATCCAGATCGGCTGCTTCCTGCACGCTGGTCTGCAAGCCATCGACCTGTTCGCGGATTTGCGTGTCCATCGCCCGCGCCGCCGAGCTGTTGTCGGCGTGGCCCTCGCTGGCGGCCTGCAGGTTGCTCTGGAAGGCTTCGAGACGTTCGTTGAGTTGCTGCAGATAAGCTTCGAATTCGTGCTGGCCGCTGTCGGTGATTGCCAGCATCAATGTCGCAAGATCATCGAGAATCGGCAGCAATTCATACCAGTTCAGGCCATTTTTCAAGCGATCGCGCATGGCCTCGGCCTGCGGGCGATGGCGTTCGGGCAGGGTCAGGTCATCGAGTAGCCCGATCAGCGTATCTTCGATGTGTTTGGCCACCGAGCTGTAAGACGGCTCCGGCGAGTCGGGCAGGGCATACAGAATGTCCTGCTCGGGTTGCTCCGGATCGATGGCGGCCAAGGCCTGGGCAATCGGTTCGGGCAGGGGCAGGCTGTCGAGGAGCAACGGCGCCGGGATGTCGCCCGGGTGGATCAACTCGTCGGGGTTGAACTCGGCAGCAGGCGCTGACGCTGTGATCGGGGTGATCGGCCATTCGGCTTCAGGTTCAGCCGCTGGCAGTGCAGTCGCAGCAACGGGTTCGCTGATCGGCTCGGCAGCAATGACCGGAGGCACGAACGCGAACACAGGTGATTCGGCTTGGGGTTGCACTGCTGGCGTTTGCTTATGCTCGGCCTCTGGTGGTTGCGCGATGGCCGCTGCGGTTGGCGCGGGTACCGGCTCCAACGCAGGTTCAGCATGGCTCGGCGCTGGCGCCTGAGGTTGATCCGTGGCCTCTGGCGTCCCTTCACTGTCACGGCTGCCAAACAGGCGCTGCAAAAAGCCCGGCCGGTCGGGCTCGGGCGGCGTTTCCAGCTGGCTCAATGCCTTGCCCTGCAAACCACTGAGTTCGCTCAGCAGCAGCGGCATTTCCCGCGCCTGGCCGACCCGACTGTCGAGTTGCTTGGCGAATTTCTTCAGCGGTTGGGCGACCTCTCGCGGCAGCGGCAAGGCTTGCAGCTGGGTGACCAGCGCGGTCAGTGCGGTGCTGACCTGATCGATTCGGGTTTCGCGGCGCTGCTCGGAATCGAGCACGGCTTTTTCCAGACGCGGCAGCAAGGCGGCAAGACCGGCGTCCATGTCGTCGGTGCGCACCACCTCGCGCATCTCTTTCATGCACTGATCAACGACCTTGTCGGTGCCTTCAGCGGCCAACGTGCTGCGCACCAGGCCACGACGCAGCAAGTCCAGCCGGGCGGCCCAGCGGCGTTCGAGCTTGTCCTGTTGTTCGATGCTTTTGAGGTACTTCTCTTTCCAGCGCTGGGCGTCATCGCTCATTCAGGGGTTCCGCGAGGGGCAGGACTCAACGCGGGCAATGCATCGGCCGTGAGCGAACCCGGCAGACGAATCTCTACCGCGACCGGCAGGTGATCGGAAATGGGTTGGGCCAGCACTTCGACCTTTTCCAGGGTCAGGGTCGGGCTGAGCAAAATATGATCAAGGCATCGCTGCGGCCGCCAGCTGGGAAACGTGGCTTGCATCTGCGGGGCCAGCAGGCCGAGATCGCGTAACGGTGACTGTTGTAGCAGATCACTGGCATGGGTGTTCATGTCGCCCATCAATATCTGGTGCTTGTAGCCACTGATCAGGTCACGAATATAGGCCAGTTGCAGGCTGCGTACCCGTGCGCCAAGCGCCAGATGCATCATCACCACCACGAGCGCCTCCGGACCTTCGCCGAAACGCAGCAGGATCGCGCCGCGACCTTTCGGGCCGGGCAGCGGATGATCTTCGATCGCCCACGGCTTCAGGCGACTGAGCACGCCATTGCTGTGCTGGGCCAGTCGGCCGAGGTTGCGATTGAGTTGTTGATACCAGTAGGGGAAGGCGCCGAGATGGGCCAGGTGTTCGACTTGATTGACGTAGCCTGAACGCAGGCTGCCGCCATCGGCCTCCTGCAGCGCGACCAGGTCGAAGTCGCCAAGCAGGTCGCCGATCTTTTGCAGATTGCCAGAGCGCCCGGTGTGCGGCAGCAGGTGCTGCCAGCTGCGGGTCAGGTAATGCCGATAGCGCTCGGTGCTGATGCCGACCTGGATATTGAAACTGAGCAGGCGCAGACGATGGTCTGCGGGCAGGCCCGTGGACTCCAGGTGATGCTCGTTGACCTGCGGATCATGCAGGCCAACGATCTGTTCGGTACCCCAGCGGCGCATGGCGGTAACCGCGCTTAGTTGGCAGCTGCCTTGTTGGCCGCTCGCTCTTTGGCGACCAGTTGGTCAGCCAGCTTCAGGGCTTCTTCGGCACCACCGGCAGAGCCGATGTCGAAGCGGTACTTGCCGTTGACGATCATGGTCGGAACGCCACTGATCTCATACTTCTTGGCCAACTCTTTGGCTTTTACGATCTGGCCTTTGATGGCGAACGAGTTGAAAGTTGCGAGAAACTTGTCTTTGTCGACGCCTTGGGTAGCCAGGAATTCGGCCATTTCCTGTGGGTCGGTCAGGCGCTTGTGTTGCTTCTGGATGGCTTCAAACACGGCAGCGTGAACCTTGTGCTCGACACCCATCGCTTCCAGGGTCAGGAACATCTGGCCGTGAGCATCCCACGGGCCGCCGAACATTGCAGGAATACGCACGAAGTTGACGTCCGATGGTAATTTCTCAACCCATGGATTGATCACCGGCTCGAACGCGTAGCAGTGCGGGCAGCCGTACCAGAACAGCTCCACCACTTCGATCTTGCCTGGTTCTGCCACCGGCACCGGGTTGGCCAATTCGACGTAAGGGGCGGCGGGTGCTTCGGCAGCCTGGGCGGTCACGCCGAACAGGCTGGCAGCGACGAGAGCGGCGCTGATGATCAGATTACGCATGCTTTACTCCTGGACAATTTTGGTCGCCTCGCGCGACCTGTTTTCAGACAGATCCTGGCGGGCATGAGTTCTGTAGTGTAACGGCAGCGGCCACAAAAAAGGGCGGCCAAAGCCACCCTTTTTATACTTGCTGCGACGGATTAATCGAGCGTTAACGTTGCCCGAGTTCTATCGCTGCCATGTGCGGTCTCAGTGCAGACCTTGAATGTAGGTGGCGACTGCGGCGATGTCTTCATCGCTCAGTTTGCGCGCGATGGTGCGCATGGTCATCGCGTCGCCATCGTTGCTGCGGCCGGCGGCCGGGTCTTCCTTGCGGAAGTCGGTCAGTTGCTTGGCGATGTATTGCGCGTGCTGGCCACCCAGGTGCGGGAAACCGGCGGCGGCGTTGCCGGCACCGTTCGGCGAGTGGCAGCCGGTGCAGGCCGGCAGGCCTTTTTCCAGGTTGCCGCCACGGAACAGGGCTTCACCACGGGCGACGATTTTTGGATCAGCGGCGCCGACGCTGCCTTTCTGGCTGGCGAAGTAGGCGGCGATGTCGGCCAGATCCTGATCGCTCAGGTTGGTCAGCAGGCCCGTCATCTCCAGAACGGTGCGCTTGCCCGACTTGATGTCGTGCAGTTGCTTGGTCAGGTAGCGTTCACCTTGACCGGCCAGTTTCGGGAAGTTTGGCGCCATGCTGTTGCCATCCGGACCATGGCAGGCCCCGCATACGGCGGCTTTGGCCTGGCCGGCGGCGGCATCGCCGGCAGCATGGGCGAAGCCTGAAATTCCCACGGTCAACAGCAGACTCACGATCAATTTGTTCATCAGCTAATCCAACTACGGCTAAGGGTTAAGAGTTATGGACCGGGCTTACTCTTGCTCATCCAGAGGATGATGGCTCGGTAATCCTCGGCACTGCAGTCCATGCACAAACCACGCGGCGGCATCGCCTTGAAACCCTGGGTCACGTGTTGCACCAGCGTCTCCATACCTTTCGCCAACCTCGGCGTCCAAGCTGCCTGATCGCCTCTTTCGGGCGCCATGGGTAGTTGGCCGGAATGACAGGCACCACAAACACGGTTGTACACGGCTTCCGGTTCCTGTGTAGCCTGTGCGCCGCAAAGCGGTATCAGGACTCCGGCAGCCAGCAGCCATTTCGTCATAAAACGACCTTTTCAGGGTTGAGAGCGTTCTGCGTTCTGATGCGCAATCAAGGTCTTTGGCTCTCGTGAACTTCATCCTTCGCTGGGACAAAGCACACACAAAATCTGCGGCATTATATACTGGCGTCACTGAAACGGAAGCGACACCGCGTTCCGCGCCCAATCCCGGCGCCGCCCACATCGGAAATCCCATGCAACTCAAGAATCCCATCCTCGGCCTGTGCCAACAGTCCACGTTCATGCTCAGTGCCGCCAAAGTCGATCAATGCCCTGACGACGAAGGCTTCGAAGTGGCATTCGCCGGTCGTTCCAACGCCGGCAAATCCAGCGCACTGAACACCCTGACTCACGCCAGCCTGGCGCGCACCTCGAAAACCCCGGGTCGCACACAGCTGTTGAACTTCTTCAAGCTAGACGATGAACGGCGTCTGGTCGACCTGCCGGGCTACGGTTATGCAAAAGTACCGATCCCGCTCAAGCAACACTGGCAGCGTCACCTCGAGGCTTACCTCGGTGGCCGCGAGAGTTTGAAGGGTTTGATTCTGATGATGGACATCCGTCATCCAATGACCGACTTCGACCTGCTGATGCTCGACTGGGCGGTTGCCGCCGGCATGCCGATGCACATCCTGCTGACCAAGGCCGACAAACTGACCTACGGCGCCGCCAAGAACACGCTGCTCAAGGTGCAGGCGGAAATCCGCAAGGGTTGGGGTGATCTGGTGACGATCCAGCTGTTCTCCGCACCAAAACGCATGGGCCTGGAAGAGGCCTACACTGTGTTGGCAGGCTGGATGGAATTGGCGGACAAGGGCGCCGAAGCGGCGACCGAGGCAGAATAAGGGAATTTCAAAACTGTCTGTGGTGCTGCCAGGCAAGGCAAAAGCGCTGGTAAAAAGCGGAGTTTAGGGAACCTAAATGAGCATTTTTAACTGCGCTTTTAACGCAGTCTGGCTGCGCCACAGGCAGTTTTTGGGCAAAAAAAGCCCCGGACTTCATATGGGGAGGGAGAAGTTCCGGGGTTCAAGTTCCGAACCGCTAGGGCGGGGTTCAGATATCTGCCAACACTTAACACAACATAGGAGCATCGAAGGGCTTCACCAGCCATTCAGTATCTCTGAGTAGTGAGTTGTCAGATTAGTTCAGATTTTTTTCAAAAAGCTTTGGAATAACCGCAAGCGCGTTTCGAAATAAGCGCTTTTCGGGCGTTTGCCGCGACAGTGTGTCACGGCAAACGCCCGTTCCAGACGCCTCAGTGCGCCTCATCCCAGTTGTTGCCGACGCCGACTTCCACCAGCAACGGCACGTCCAGTTTCGCCGCTTCGCTCATGTGCAGGCGGATTTCCTGACTCACCTGATCGACCAGATCCTCACGAACCTCCAGCACCAGTTCGTCGTGCACCTGCAGGATGACTTTGGCATCCAGCCCCGAAGACGCCAGCCAGTTATCCACTGCCACCATGGCTTTCTTGATGATATCGGCGGCGGTGCCTTGCATCGGCGCGTTGATCGCCGTGCGTTCGGCGGCAGCGCGTTCCTGCGGCTTGTTCGAGTTGATTTCCGGCAGGTACAGGCGACGACCGAAGAAGGTTTCCACATAACCTTGATCCGCAGCCTGTTTGCGGGTGCGCTCCATGTAGTCGCGCACACCCGGGTAGCGGGCAAAGTAGGTGTCGATGTAAGCCTTGGCAGTCTTGGTATCGACGCCGATGTCCTTGCCGAGCTTCTGCGCGCCCATGCCGTAGATCAGGCCGAAGTTGATCGCCTTGGCGCCACGGCGCTGGTCGGAGGTCACTTCATTGAGCTCGACCTTGAACACTTCAGCGGCGGTCGCGGTGTGCACGTCCAGATTGTTGCGGAAGGCGTTCATCAGGCCTTCGTCTTTGGACAGGTGCGCCATGATCCGCAGTTCGATCTGCGAATAGTCCGCCGCCAGCAGTTTGTAGCCCTTTGGCGCGACGAACGCCTGACGGATACGCCGGCCTTCAGCGGTACGCACCGGGATGTTCTGCAGGTTCGGATCGCTGGAAGACAAACGCCCGGTGGACGCCACGGCCTGGTGGTACGAGGTGTGGATACGCCCGGTTCGCGGGTTGATCTGCTCCGGCAGGCGATCGGTGTAGGTGCTTTTCAGCTTGCTCATGGAACGGTGTTCCATCAGCACTTTCGGCAAACGGTGATCATCCTCAGCCAGTTTCGCCAGGACTTCCTCGGCGGTCGATGGTTGGCCCTTGGCGGTTTTCTTCAGCACCGGCAGGCCGAGCTTTTCGTAGAGGATCACGCCCAGCTGCTTGGGCGAGCCGAGGTTGAATTCTTCGCCGGCGATTTCAAACGCTTCGCGCTCCAGCGCGACCATCTTGTTGCCCAGCTCGATGCTCTGGATGCCGAGCAGCTCAGCGTCGACAAACGCGCCTTGGCGTTCGATGCGCGCCAGCACCGGCACCAGCGGAATCTCGATGTCGGTCAGGACGCTGGCCAGGCTCGGGATCGCGCTGAGTTTGTCGAACAGGGTCTGGTGCAGGCGCAGGGTAATGTCGGCGTCTTCGGCGGCGTACGGGCCGGCCTGCTCCAGGGCGATCTGGTCGAAGGTCAGCTGCTTGGCGCCTTTGCCGGCGATGTCCTGGAAGCTCACGGTGGTGTGATCCAGGTACTTCTGCGCGAGGCTGTCCATGTCGTGGCGGGTGGCGGTAGAGTTGAGCACGTAGGACTCAAGCATGGTGTCGAAGGCGATCCCGCGCACGTTGATGCCCTGGCTCTGATCGCCGCCGATGGCGCAGTTGGCCAGAATGTTCATGTCGAACTTGGCGTGCTGGCCGACCTTGAGTTTGTTCGGGTCTTCCAGGATCGGCTTGAGCGCGCGCAGCACGGTGTCGCGATCCAGCTGCTCGGGCACACCGATGTAGGAGTGGGTCAGCGGAATGTACGCCGCTTCGTTGGCCTGCACTGCGAACGACAGGCCGACCAGTTGCGCCTGTTGCGCGTCGATGCCGGTGGTTTCGGTGTCGAAGGCGAACAGCTTGGCGTCGTTCAGTTTCTCCAGCCAGGCGTCGAAACGCGTCTGGTCGAGAATGGTTTCGTAGGCGGCTTCAGCGGGGGCGGCAGGCGCTTCGTCCGCTGGTGCGCTGAACAGATCGCCAGCCGGCGCAGGCTCGGCGGCTGCGCTCAGTTCCTGGCGCTTGGCGTCGCGATCCAGATCATTCAGCCAGCTCTTGAATTCCAGCAGGGTGTAGAGCTCGTAGAGCTTGGCCGGGTCTTCCGCGCCCATTTGCAGGTCGTCGAGGCCGATGTCCAGCGGCACGTCGACCTTGATCGTTGCCAGTTGATAGGAGAGGAAGGCCATCTCCTTGTGCTCTTCGAGCTTGGCCGGCAGGGTTTTGGCCCCGCGGATCGGCAGCGTCGGCACGATGTCGAGATTCGCGTAAAGCTCGGTGAGGCCGCCGTTGACGCCAACCAGCAAACCGGAAGCGGTCTTGGGACCGATGCCGGGAACGCCTGGGATGTTGTCGGAAGAATCGCCCATCAGGGCTAGATAATCGATGATCTGCTCGGGAGCGACGCCGAATTTCTCCTTCACGCCCTCCACGTCCATCGAGCTACCGGACATGGTGTTGACCAAGGTAATGTGACCGTCGACCAGTTGCGCCATGTCCTTGTCACCGGTGGAGATGATCACTGGCCGATCCGCTGCTGCGCTGCTGCGGGCCAGCGTGCCGATCACGTCGTCAGCCTCGACGCCGTCCACGCACAGCAGCGGGAAGCCGAGGGCGATCACGCTCTGGTGCAGTGGCTCGATCTGCACGCGCATGTCGTCGGGCATGCTTGGACGGTTGGCCTTGTATTCGGCGTACATCTCATCGCGAAACGTCCCGCCCTTGGCGTCGAAGACCACGGCGAACGGGCTGTCCGGGTACTGCTTGCGCAGACTCTTGAGCATGTTCAGCACACCTTTGACCGCGCCGGTCGGCAGGCCTTTGGAGGTGGTCAGCGGTGGCAGTGCATGGAAAGCGCGGTACAGGTAAGACGAACCGTCCACCAGGACGAGGGGGGCTTGGCTCATGAGCAGAATCAACCTTTTCGGCGGGCCCGGCGCTAGAATAGCGGGACCGTTGACGACAAAGGGACAAGGTTATCATGCGTACGTTAAATCGCTTGCTGCTGGTCGGTTTGATTGCTGCCTCACCATTGGCCGCGATGGCGGCGGATGATGCGCCGTCAAAGGAGCCGGAAGTTACCATCAACACGCACACCGAAGGCGACAAGGTCATTCAGGAATACAGCCGCAGCGGCTTCGTCTATGCGATCAAGGTCACGCCGAAGGGTGGCAAACCGTATTTTCTGGTGCGTGCCGATGGTTCGGACGTGAACTACATCCGTTCCGACCAGCCGGATATGCTGATTCCGTCGTGGGAAATCTTTACCTGGAAGTAAGATTCCCGACTTTTAATCGGCGCCGCTCGACAGCGGCGCCCGAACTGAGCAGTTTTTAACCATGTCTGTGTTCACCCCCCTGGCTCGGCCCGAGCTGGAAACCTTTCTCGCCCCTTACGGGCTCGGCCGTCTGCTTGATTTCCAGGGGATCGCCGCCGGCAGCGAAAACACCAATTTCTTCATCAGCCTGGAGCAGGGCGAATTCGTCCTGACCCTGGTCGAGCGCGGCCCTGTGCAGGAAATGCCGTTCTTCATCGACCTGCTCGACGTGCTGCACGAGGCGGATCTGCCGGTGCCTTACGCGCTGCGCACCACCGACGGCGTGGCCCTGCGTGAACTGAAGGGGAAACCGGCGCTGCTGCAACCGCGTCTGTCCGGCAAACACATCAAAGTTGCCAATGCCCAGCATTGTGCGCAGGTCGGCGAACTGCAGGCGCATCTGCACCTGGCGACCCAGGGCGAGCGCATGATCAAGCGCAAGACCGATCGCGGTCTGGACTGGATGCTGGAGGAGGGCACCGAGTTTCTCTCGCATCTGGCGGACGAGCCGCGTGCGCTGCTGCACAAGGCGCTGGAGGAAATCACGGCGCAGAAAGACAGAATCCTCGCGCTGCCACGGGCCAACATTCATGCGGATCTGTTCCGCGATAACGCGATGTTCGAAGGCACGCACCTGACCGGGTTGATCGACTTCTACAACGCCTGCTCGGGGCCGATGCTCTATGACGTGGCGATTGCGTTGAACGATTGGTGTTCGGACGAGGAAGGCTTGATTGACGGGCCGCGTGCCCGCGCTTTCCTCGGTGCCTATGCGGCGCTGCGTCCGTTCACTGCCGCCGAAGCGGAGCTATGGCCGACCGTGCTGCGCGTGGCCTGTGTGCGGTTCTGGCTGTCGCGGTTGATTGCCGCCGAGCAGTTTGCCGGGCAGGACGTGCTGATTCACGATCCGAAGGAATTCGAGCAGCGCTTGGCGCAGCGGCAGCAGGTCAGCACCCCTCTGCCGTTCGCGCTTTAATTTGTGGCGAGCGAGCTTGCTCGCGCTGGGCTGCGAAGCGGCCCCAAAATTCTGGCAGTCAGCCTGATTTTTGTGAGTGCTGTGCACTCAAGCGGGAGCAAGCTTCCTCGCCATAGGTTTTGCGCTGTTACAACGATTCCAGGCACCCGGCCAGATCGTTGCCCAGTTTCTCCAGCACCTGCTCATACCCCTGAGCCGTCGCCGGCGTATATCCGCCCAGCGCATCCAGTTCCGCCAGCTTCACCGGCAGGCCAGCCACCAGGGTTTCCGCCAGGCGTGGACGCAGCGGCGGTTCGCTGAACACACAGGTCTTGCCCACTTCCTGCAGGCGCTTGCGCATCGCAGCCACATGCTGCGCACCCGGCTGCACTTCGGCGGCCACGCTGAACACGCCAGTGTGTTTCAGGCCGTAAGCGTCCTCGAAGTAATCGAAGGCTTCGTGGAACACGAAGTAGGGTTTGCCTTCAATGCCGGCCAGACGCTTCTTCAAGCGCGCGTCCAGCGCATCGAGACGCTCGTCGAAGGCCTTGGCGTTGCTCTGATAGCGTTCGGCGTTGGCTGGGTCGGCAGCGCTGAGGTCGGCCGCCATCTTGTCGGCAATAACCCGCGCATTGACCGGCGATAGCCACAAATGGGCATCAAGGGTGCCCGGGCGGTGATCGTGATCATGCTCGTCGGCGTCTTCGGCGTGGGAGTGGCTGTCTTCGGCAAAGCGGCGCAACTTCATGCCCGGCAGGTCCTGCACGGCGACGCTCGGCAACGTACGACCGTTCAACACGCGCGGCAGGAAACCTTCCATGTCCGGGCCGATCCAGTACAGCAGGTCCACCGATTGCACCTTGCGCACGTCGGATGGGCGCAGCGCGTAGTTGTGCGGCGACGCGCCCGGCGGCAGCAGCACTTCCGGGATGGCTACACCGTCCTGCACGGCCGCGGCAATCAACTGCAGCGGTTTGATGCTGGTGAGAACCTTGACCTCGGCCTGAGCCGAACCGATCAGCAGAAAACTGGCGACAAAAGCCACAAAAACAGAAAAAAGTCGGGACACGATGACCACTCAAGGAGGCGAGAACGGGTAACATAATAACGTCTCTATCAAAACTCGTCGCCGCCCATGCCTATTACACCGATTGCCAGCCGTCCCCACGACCACTCTCATTGCGTGCACAGCGCACTGACCGAGGCCGATACCTTGTGCGCCCAGAAAGGCCTGCGCCTGACTGCGCTGCGCCGGCGGGTGCTGGAACTGGTGTGGCAGAGCCACAAGCCGCTGGGCGCCTACGACATTCTCGCGGTACTGAGCGAGCAGGACGGCCGCCGTGCCGCGCCGCCGACCGTGTACCGCGCGCTGGATTTCCTTCTGGAAAACGGCCTGGTGCACCGCATTTCCTCGCTCAACGCCTTCGTCGGTTGCGTGCATCCCGAGCATGCGCATCAGGGCCAGTTCCTGATCTGCCGCGACTGCCACGCCGCGATCGAGCTGGAACAGAAAGCCATCAGCGACGCGATCATCCACAGCGCCAAAGATGTCGGTTTCATTGTTGAAGCGCAGACCGTCGAAGTGGTCGGCCTGTGCTCCGGTTGCCAGGGGGCTTGATGAGCAACCCGTTGATCCGTCTTCAGCAGGTCGCTGTCACCTTTGCCGGCCAGACCGTGCTGGACAACATCGAGCTGAGCGTCGAGTCGGGACAGATCGTCACCCTGATCGGCCCCAACGGCGCCGGCAAGACCACCCTGGTGCGCGCCGTGCTCGGGCTGTTGAAGCCGGACAGCGGCAGCGTCTGGCGCAAGCCGAAACTGCGCGTCGGCTACATGCCGCAAAAGCTGCACGTCGATCCGACCTTGCCGCTGTCGGTACTGCGCTTCCTGCGCCTGGTGCCCGGCGTCGACCGTCCGCGTGCATTGGCGGCGCTCAAGGAAGTCGGTGCCGAACACGTCATCGACAGCCCGGTGCAGAGTGTTTCCGGTGGCGAAATGCAGCGCGTGCTGCTGGCCCGTGCCTTGTTGCGCGAGCCGGAACTGCTGGTGCTGGATGAGCCGGTGCAAGGCGTCGATGTCGCCGGGCAAGCCGAGCTGTACAGCCTGATCACCCGCCTGCGTGACCGTCACGGCTGCGGCGTGCTGATGGTGTCCCACGATCTGCATCTGGTGATGAGCACCACCGATCAGGTGGTGTGCCTGAACCGTCACGTCTGCTGCTCCGGGCACCCCGAGCAGGTCAGCGGCGATCCGGCGTTCGTCGAGCTGTTCGGCAAGAATGCGCCGAGTCTGGCGATCTATCACCACCATCACGACCACGCCCACGACCTGCACGGTTCGGTGGTCAAGGCGCCCGGTGCGGGCCACACCCACGTTCACGGAGACCACTGCAAGCATGGCTGATTTTCTGTTGTATGCCCTGCTTGCAGGTCTGGCATTGGCGGTGGTCGCCGGGCCATTGGGTTCGTTCGTGGTCTGGCGGCGCATGGCCTACTTCGGCGACACCCTGTCCCACGCCGCGCTGCTCGGCGTGGCGCTGGGCTTTCTGCTGGATGTCAGCCCGACTGTTGCGGTGACTGTCGGCTGTCTGCTGCTTGCAGTGCTGCTGGTGACCTTGCAACAGCGCCAGCCGCTGGCCTCCGACACGCTGTTGGGGATTCTTGCACCGAGCACGCTCTCTCTCGGGCTGGTGGTACTAAGCTTCATGCATGAAGTGCGGATCGACCTGATGGCCTACCTGTTCGGCGACCTGCTGGCGATCAGCCCGACCGACCTGGCGTGGATCCTCGGCGGCAGCGCGGCAGTACTGGTGCTGCTGGTGACGCTGTGGCGGCCGCTGCTGGCGATCACCGTGCATGAGGAATTGGCGAGGGTCGAGGGCCTGCCGGTGGCGGGCCTGCGCATGGCGCTGATGCTGTTGATTGCAGTGGTGATCGCGGTGGCGATGAAGATCGTCGGTGTGTTGCTGATTACTTCGCTGCTGATCATCCCGGCGGCTGCGGCACAACGTCACGCCCGCTCCCCGGAGCAGATGGCGCTGGGCGCGAGCCTGCTGGGCATGCTCGCGGTGTGTGGCGGGCTGGCGCTGTCATGGTTCAAGGACACCCCGGCGGGGCCGTCGATCGTTGTGACGGCGGCCGCACTGTTTCTGCTGAGTTTTGTTCTGCCCCGTCGAGGGGTGTAGACTTGCTCGCTTTTTGCGCAATTAGAGAGTCGCAGGAATGAAGCCGTTCGCCTCCCGTTATCTGCTCCTTGTCGCATTTTCCGTGCTGCTGGGCGCCTGCCAAAGCACGCCGCCGGTGGCCGAAGCCCCCGACGCGCGGGCCACGGCCATCGCACAGCTGGAGCAAAGCCTGGCCAGCAGCGAACTGGCCACCGCCGAAGACCAATTGGCCGCGTTGCAGACCGAAACGCCCAACGATCAGTCCCTCGAGCAATACCAGCGTCAGTTGGCCGAAGCCTACCTGCGCCGCAGCCAGATCGTCTTGCAGAAAGGTGATGTGAACGCTGCTGCCACCGCGCTGAGCCGTGCCCGCGCCCTGATGCCCAAAGCCCCGGCGCTTACCGGTGGCGTCAACGGCGCCATCACCGAAGCCCGTAAAGCCGAGCTGGAGAAAGCCGAAGCCGCGCTGCTGGCAGCTGAAGCCAAGCCGAAAGCCAAGGTCATCGACCCGACGGCGGAAAGCACCACGGTTGCGCTGAACATCAACGATAGCCGCAAACTTCGCCGGCAACTGGATGCCATCGCCGCCGATGTGGTGAATTATGAGTGCGCTGTGAGCATTCAGGCGCCGCGCACCCAGGATTATCCATGGCTGGCGACGTTGCTGAGCAAGCGCGTGAAGAAATTGAATCCGGATTTCGAGCTGAAGATTGAAAAACAGATCCTGCGCACCGTGCCGGCGCAGATGGTTCTGATTCCAGCCAAACCCTAAAAGATCGCAGCCTCCGGCAGCTCCTACAGGTGCAAGTAATCCCTGTAGGAGCTGCCGAAGGCTGCGATCTTTTGCTTTAGGCTGGAATGGCCTTGGCCTTAGGTTCCCGCGCCCAGACCCGATGCTGTCCGATCGCGGCGAAGAACGGCTTGGTCAACCCCGGCACATCCTTGCCCTGCAGCAACCCGTCATCCGCCTCAAGCTTCAGCAGATCCTGCAATTGCTTGGCATCGCCGTGCAGTGCAATCGCCTTCAGGTGCTTGTACGCCTCCAACACGTAGTGCAGCGCCACGCCATCAGCGCTCAGCGCCTTGATCGACGCCGCGCCACCAGGCACGAAAACCGCATCGAAGATCACTGAAGGCATGCCTTCCATGGAGGCGTCCACCGGCAGGGCTTTACCGTCGGCGGTCTTCACAGGTGCCGAAGTAGGGCCGAGCAGCTTGGCGTGTGCACCTTCTGCCGCCAAGGCCTTCTTCATCGCATCAATAGCCGCACCATCGACGCCGTTAGCCGCAAGAATCGCCACTTTGCGAGTTTTGATGTTCTCTGGCAGCAGGTTGGCCTGACTCAGCGCCGGTGAATGATCGAACGAGGTTTTACGCACCTCGACCGTGCCTTTGCTCGGCGCCGGCAGGCCCAGGTTGGCTGCTACGCGTTTGGCCAGTTCCAGGTCGATGTTGGCGAGAATCTCGTTCACCTCACGGGCACGGATGAACTCACGTTCCACCTTGCCCAGCTCGAAGCTGTAGGCAGCGATGATGTGCTCCTTCTCGTGCGGGCTCATGCTGTTGAAGAACAGCCGTGCCTGGGAGAAGTGGTCACTGAACGACTCGCTGCGCTGGCGGATCTTGTTCGCATCGATGCGTTCCGGGTAGCTCTCGAAGCCGCCATCTTTAGCCGCCGGCGGGGTTTCCTTCGGCCAGCCGCCATCGATCGAGTTTGGTTCATAAGACGCGCGACCCTTGTCGATCACCGTGCGGTGCTGGGCATCGCGCTGACCGTTGTGGAACGGCGCCACCGGGCGGTTGATCGGCAGCTCATGAAAGTTCGGCCCACCGAGTCGGCTGATTTGCGTATCGGTGTAGGAAAACAGCCGGCCTTGCAGCAGCGGATCGTTGGAAAAGTCGATCCCCGGCACGATGTGGCCCGGGCAGAACGCGACCTGCTCGGTCTCGGCGAAGAAGTTGTCGGGGTTGCGGTTCAGGGTCATTTTGCCCAGCGGGGTGATCGGCACGATCTCTTCGGGGATCAGCTTGGTCGGGTCGAGGATGTCGAAATCGAAGTCGTGCTCGTTTTCTTCCTCGATGATCTGAACGCCCAGTTCCCATTCCGGGTAGTCGCCCATTTCAATGGCTTCCCAGAGGTCGCGACGATGGTAGTCGGTGTCTTTACCGGCGAGCTTCTGCGCCTCGTCCCACACCAGCGAGCAAGTGCCGGCGGTGGGGCGCCAGTGGAATTTGACGAAGCGCGATTTGCCCTCGGCATTGACCAGGCGGAAAGTGTGCACGCCAAAGCCCTGCATGCTGCGCAGGCTTTTCGGGATTGCCCGGTCGGACATCGCCCAGATCACCATGTGCGCCGATTCCGGTACCAGCGAGACGAAGTCCCAGAAGGTGTCGTGGGCCGAGCCGCCAGTGGGGATTTCGTTGTGCGGCTCGGGTTTCACCGCATGGACGAAGTCGGGGAACTTGATCGCGTCCTGGATGAAGAACACCGGCATGTTGTTGCCGACCAGGTCGAAGTTGCCTTCGTCGGTGAAGAATTTCACCGCGAAACCGCGCACGTCACGCACGGTATCGCCGGAACCGCGCGGCCCCTGCACCGTGGAAAAACGCACGAACACTGGCGTCTTTTTCCCCGGGTCTTGCAGGAAACCGGCCTTGGTCAGCGCCGAATGGTTCTCGTAGGCCTGGAAGAAACCATGCGCGCCGGTGCCGCGCGCATGCACGATGCGCTCCGGAATGCGCTCATGGTCAAAGTGCGTGATTTTCTCACGCATGATGAAGTCTTCCAGCAACGACGGCCCACGCGCGCCGACCTTGAGGGTGTTCTGGTTATCGGCGACCTTCACCCCTTGATTGGTGCGCAGGGCCTGGCCGGTAGCGTCGGAGCGGAATGTCTCCAGGCTATCGAGTTTGGCGTTGGTGTTGGCGCGATCCTTGGTATCGGTTCCGGCCAGTTGGCTTTTGTCGGTCGTAGGTTTCTTGCTGCTCATCAGACGTAAACTCCTCGGTTGACCCCTTTTTACGGGGACTCTTGAGCGTTTCCGGGCACGGTTACCCAGGGTTTCAAGTCGCTTATCTAGTGACCAATGAGCAGGAACGGGCGTTCCTTTTTTATGACCTTTGATCTTGTTATTGCCAAATCGAAGGTTAATTGCGAAATAAATGCTAAGAACCTCTATACGGACAGGCTAAAATGCGCGCCCGGCTAACCGCTGATCCTTTTCTAACGCGCCCCACAAGGTTCGCTACGTGATCGAGTTTCAAAACGTCCACAAAACTTACCGCGTCGCCGGTAAGGACATCCCCGCCCTGCACCCGACCAGTCTTTCGATTGAAAACGGTCAGGTCTTCGGCCTGATCGGCCATTCCGGTGCGGGAAAAAGTACCCTGCTGCGTCTGATCAATCGCCTGGAAGATTCCAGCGGCGGCAAGATCATCGTCGACGGCGAAGAAGTCACCGCGCTGGACGCCAACGGCCTGCGTCGTTTCCGCCAGCAGGTCGGGATGATCTTCCAGCACTTCAACCTGCTCGCCTCCAAGACCGTGGCCGACAACGTCGCGCTGCCGCTGACCCTGGCCGGCGAACTGTCGAGCAGCGAGATCAATCAGCGCGTGGCCGAGCTGCTGGCGCGGGTCGGTCTGTCCGATCACGCAAAAAAGTACCCGGCACAATTGTCCGGCGGCCAGAAACAGCGCGTCGGCATCGCCCGCGCCCTGGCGACCAAGCCGAAGATCCTGCTGTGCGACGAGGCCACCAGCGCCCTCGACCCGCAGACCACTGCCTCGGTCCTGCAACTGCTGGCCGAGATCAACCGTGAACTGAAGCTGACCATCGTCCTGATTACCCACGAGATGGACGTGATCCGTCGCGTCTGCGACCAAGTAGCAGTGATGGACGCCGGGGTGATCGTCGAGCAAGGCTCGGTGGCCGATGTGTTCCTGCATCCGCAGCACCCGACCACCAAGCGTTTCGTCCAGGAAAGCGAGCAGATCGACGAAAGCGAACAGCGCGACGACTTCGCTCACGTGCCGGGTCGCATTGTGCGTCTGACCTTCCAGGGGGAAGCGACCTACGCGCCGTTGCTCGGTACCGTGGCCCGGGAAACCGGGGTCGACTACAGCATCCTTGCCGGTCGCATCGACCGCATCAAAGACATTCCTTACGGGCAGTTGACCCTCGCCGTCACCGGTGGCGACATGGAAGCGGCGTTCGCCCGCTTCACCGCCGCTGACGTTCACATGGAGGTGCTGCGTTAATGGAAATGCTCAAGGCTTTCTTCGAAAACATCGATTGGCTGGAAATCTGGCTGGCCACCGGTGACACCATGCTGATGCTTGGCGGTTCGCTGCTGTTCACCGTGCTGCTCGGCCTGCCGCTGGGCGTGCTGCTGTTTCTCTGCAGCCCGCGCCAGTTGCTGGAAAACCGCGGCCTGTACGCAATCATGTCGCTGGCGGTGAACATCCTGCGCTCGCTGCCGTTCATCATTCTGTTGATCGTGATGATCCCGTTCACCGTGCTGATCACCGGCACCTCGCTGGGCGTGGCCGGTGCGATTCCGCCGCTGGTGGTGGGTGCGACGCCGTTCTTTGCGCGTCTGGTGGAAACCGCCCTGCGTGAAGTCGATCGCGGCATCATCGAAGCCACCCAGTCGATGGGCGCGACCACCCGGCAGATCATCATGAATGCCTTGCTGCCGGAAGCCCGTCCGGGCATCTTCGCGGCGATTACGGTGACGGCGATTACGCTTGTGTCCTACACGGCGATGGCCGGTGTGGTCGGCGCCGGTGGTCTGGGTGACCTGGCGATCCGCTTCGGCTACCAGCGTTTCCAGACTGACGTGATGATCGTCACCGTGGTATTGCTGCTGATTCTGGTGCAAGTGCTGCAAATGGTGGGCGACCGTCTGGTCGTGCATTTCTCGCGCAAATAACCGGTTTTTGTAATCAAGAGATGAGCCGGCCATTCGCTGGCAGGCGCCACACGGGCGCCTCATAAGGAGTTAGCTGAATGAAAAAACTGATCGCTGCTTTCGCTGCCGTAGCCGCTTTTTCGGCCCACGCTGAAACCCTGACTGTCGCCGCCACTCCGGTGCCGCACGCGGAAATCCTCGAGTTCGTGAAGCCGGCCCTGGCCAAAGAAGGCGTGGATCTGAAGGTCAAGGTCTTCACCGACTACATTCAGCCGAACGTGCAGGTGGCTGAAAAGCGCCTGGACGCCAACTTCTTCCAGCACCAGCCGTACCTCGATGAGTTCAACAAGGCCAAGGGCACCAGCCTGGTGGCGGTGACCGGCGTGCATCTGGAGCCACTGGGCGCCTACTCGAACAAGATCAAGGATCTGAAGGGCCTGCCAAGCGGCGCCAACGTGGTGATCCCGAACGACGCCACCAACGGCGGCCGCGCGCTGTTGCTGTTGGCCAAGGCCGGCCTGATCACCTTGAAGGATCCGACCAACATCCTGTCGACCCCGAAGGACATCGCCGAGAACCCGAAAGACCTGAAAATCCGTGAACTGGAAGCCGCGACCATCCCGCGCGTGCTGACCCAGGTCGATCTGGCGCTGATCAACACCAACTACGCGCTGGAAGCCAAGCTCGATCCGTCCAAGGACGCGCTGGTGATCGAAGGCAATGACTCGCCGTACGTGAACATCCTGGTGTCCCGTGCGGACAACAAGGACAGCGACGCGATGCAGAAACTGGCGGCTGCGCTGCACAGCCCGGAAGTGAAGAAATTCATCACCGAGAAGTACAAAGGCGCGGTATTGCCGGCGTTCTGATACAGATAGCTGCAATGAAAAGGGGGACGCCAATGGCGTCCCCTTTTTTTGTGGCCGAGTGTTCGGTTTTGGACCTGCTGTGTATTCGCCCCTCACCCCAGCCCTCTCCCGGAGGGAGAGGGCGCCGACCGAGGTGTCTTGCGTTGTAAATCGACCTGAAAGATTGGGTCGATTATGGATTCGGCAAAGGACTTACAGGTCGGCGTATTTCGTCAGCATCCCTCGGTCAGTCCCCTCTCCCTCCGGGAGAGGGTTAGGGTGAGGGGTGGCTTTTGATCTTGGCTATTTACGGTTGAGCATTACTGGCAGCTGCGCCACCAGTTTGGCGTTGTTCAGCGGCGCACGGATGAAGCCGCGTTGCGTGCCGTCCGGGCCGATCACCGCCAGGTTGCCACTGTGATCCACCGTGTAATTCGGCTTGCTGGTATCGGCCGGTATGAACGGAATACTCACCGCATTCGCGACTTTCTGCAGTTCTTCGATCGACTTCGGCGTCAGGCCCACGAACTGCGGATCGAAGTAGCCCAGGTACTGTTTCAACTGCTGCGGGTTGTCGCGGTTCGGGTCGACGCTGACCAGCACGATCTGCAGTTTATCCACAGCATCCTTGGGCAACTCGCTCTTGATCTGGCGCAGCTGGGCGAGGGTGGTCGGGCAGATGTCCGGGCAGAAGGTGTAGCCGAAGAACAGCAGGCTCCATTTGCCTTTCAACTCGTCGATGGCGACCGGTTGGCCGTCCTGATTGGTCATGGTCACACCCGGCAACGTGCGGCTCTGCGGCAGCAGGATGATGCCGGCGTCGATCAGCGCGGTGGGATCGCCCTGGCCCTTGCCACTCAATACTTTGTTGACGGTCAGTCCCAGGATCAGCGCGATCACGGCGACGAGGATGAAAACGGTTTTCTGGGTTCGAGTCATAGGTTCAACAGTAAGTAGTGGTCTACGAGCAGGGCGATGAACAACAGGAACAAGTAATAAATAGAGTACTTGAAGGTGTTGATCGCCGCGTGCGGCCGAGTGCCACGGTACAGCACCACGGCCCATTGCAGAAACCTTGCGCCCAGCGCGAGGGCGCAGATCAGGTAGAGCACGCCGCTCATGTGAATCACGTATGGCAGCAGGCTCACCGCGAGCAGGGCGCAGGTGTACAGCAGAATGTGCACCTTGGTGTAGTGCTCGCCGTGGGTCACCGGCAGCATCGGGATGTCGGCCTTGGCGTATTCCTCCTTGCGATGAATCGCCAGCGCCCAGAAGTGCGGCGGGGTCCAGGCGAAAATGATCAGCACCAGCAGCAACGGTTCGGCGCTGACATGGCCGGTGGCGGCGGTCCAGCCGAGCAGCGGTGGCGCCGCGCCGGCGAGGCCACCGATGACGATGTTCTGCGGCGTCGCGCGTTTGAGGAAACCGGTGTAGATCACCGCGTAACCCAGCAGCGAAGCCAGTGTCAGCCATGCCGTCAGCGGATTGGTGAAGGTCAGCAGCAAAGCCTGACCGAGCAGCGCCAGCACCAGCGCAAAGGTCAGCGCCGCTGCCGGTGAAACCCGGCCCTCGGCCAATGGCCGTTTGTGGGTGCGCGCCATCACCGCATCGATGCGCCGGTCCACCACATGGTTGACCGCCGCCGCGCCGCCGGCACACAACGCAATCCCCAGATTGCCGAACACCAGCACCGTCCACGGCACCCCGGCGCGGGTCGCGAGGAACATGCCGACCAGCGAGGTGATGAGCATCAGCACCACCACTTTCGGCTTGGTCAGCTCCAGATAGTCACGCCACAGCGCTTGCGCAGGGCGTTCGCTGATCAGAAGCGCCATGGCGTTTCTCCTTTTATCGTGATAGGCGCAGCCGAATGTTTACGCGGGCTCAGACGCCAGCGCGCCAACATCGGCTGTTTGACCCGAACCAGGCTGGTGCGCGCGTGATAATTGACCAGCACCATGGTCAGCAGCAGCGCGGCGCCACCGGCGTTGTGCGCCACGGCCACCGGCAGCGGCAGATGGAACAACACGTTGCTGATGCCGAGGGTGATTTGTGCGGCGAGGGCGATGACGACTAGCCCGGCCAAACGTGTCATGCCGACAGCCCTGAGTTGCCAGGCCAGACCGAGCAACACCAGCGTCACCAGCAGCGCGCCAATGCGGTGAGTCAGGTGAATTGCCGTGCGCGCATCGCTGTCGAGCTGACCGCCGAGATAATTGGGGCCGATGTGTTGGGTCAGGTGAAAGCCGTTGGCAAAGTCCGCCGGTGGTAGCCATTGACCGTGGCAGGTCGGGAAGTCGATGCAGGCCACTGCCGCGTAGTTGGAACTGACCCAGCCGCCGAGGGCAATCTGGCCGATCACCAGCAACAGCCCTGCCGTCGCCCAGTACTGCAAGCGCTTGGGCACGGTCAGCGCCGGCAGCACGCCGGACAGGCGCAAGGTCAGCAGAAACAGCAGACTCAATGTCGCAAAGCCGCCGAGCAGATGCCCGGTGACCACTTGCGGCCAGAGCTTGAGCGTCACCGTCCACATGCCGAACGCCGCTTGGGCGAACACCACCGCCAGCAGAAACAGTGGCAGTTTCAGCGGCTGCCCCGGATGGCGACGATTGACCCAGGCGCGCCCGGCCAGAATCGCAATCAGCAGGCCGAGAGTGCCGGCGAAGTAGCGGTGGATCATCTCGTTCCAGCCCTTGTGCGCCACCACCGGCGAGTCGGGGTAATGCAGTTCGGCATGGGCCAGTTGGGCTTCGCTTTTCGGCACGCTGATAAACCCGTAGCAGCCCGGCCAGTCCGGACAGCCGAGGCCGGCATGGGTCAGGCGGGTGTAGGCGCCGAGCAGCACGACGATCAGTGCCAGCAGGGTGGCAAACAACGCGAGGCGAAATCCAGGTTTGGCCATGACGATGCCCTTATCCGATGTTCGACAGTTTCAGCAGGTGACGCAGATCGTTGAGCAGATCCTTGCCCTTCACGCTCGGGTCGTAGCGCAGCACCAGGTTGCCGTGGGGGTCGATGATCCACAGTTGCGGTGTGGCCTTGTCGCCGGTGGCCTTGCTCAACGCTGCGCTGTCCAGCGGGTAGCGTTGCAGCTGCGGATATTCGCGGGTCAGCTTGGCCTCGTAGTCGGCGCTCAACGGTTGCGCGGCGGCGAGGGCGTGGCTGGCGCGACCGGCGTCGCGACCGAGGCCGATCTGGATCTGGCGGGCGAGGTACACCAGTTGCTGACAGTCCACCGCGCAATCCTTCGGCGCGGTCACCAGCATCTGCCAGCGCTGTTCATCGGCTTGCACGCCGAGGTCGGCGCGGGTCTGGCCGTTGCCGATCAGTTCGCCGTGGTAGCTGCGACCTTCCGGCACCCAGAACTGCAATTTGTACATGCCGGTGGCGAGGATCATCGGGCCGACCACGCCGAGCACAATCAGCAACAGCTGGATCCGCCCGCGACGGCGGGTGGCCGGGATTTTTGCCTCAGACATGCTGGGTGGATTCATGGCCGTTCCCATGGGTTTTCTCCTTTGCGTTGTGCAAGCCCAAATAGATGTAGAGGCCGAGCAGGGCGGTGGCCATGGCGAACCACTGCACGGCGTAACCGAGGTGTTTTTCCGGTCCCATGGCCACGACCGGCCAGTCGACCTCGTAGCTGGCAGGGCCGGGTTCGGCGCGCAGTTCGTAGGCGAAGCCGTCGCGTTCGAGGGTTTTCCACAGCTTGGCCGGCTCGACCGCGGTAATGGTTTGCGGCCAGGTGCTGCTGGCCGGGTCGGCGTGCAACTGGAAGGTTGCGCCGGGGGCGACATAGACCCAGGCGTCCAGGTTGACCGCGTCGGCGGGGGTGGAAAATTTTGGCGTTACCCGGCGATCCGGCCATGGCAGCCAGCCGCGATTGACCAGCAGCCACTGGCCGGTGGCCCGATCCTGAAACGGTTGCAGCAACTCGATGCCGACCTTGCCGTTGCGCTGGCGGTTGTCGAGCAGCAGGCTGTGCGCGGCATCGAACTGGCCGTACAGATGCACGCGGCGAAAGGCCGGGTCGGCGCTGTGCAGCAACTCGCTGCTGGCCATCGGCTCGGCGGCGCGGCGTTCGGCGTAACTGGCGAGCAGGGCGGTTTTCTCCGCGCCCCGGCCCAATTGCCAGAAACCCAGCGACACCAGCAGCGGCAGCAACAGCGCCACCACCACGGTCGGTATCACGCCCGGCCGAAAGCGCTTCATGGCCGCGCCACAAAGGCAGTCGTCGCGCTCGCTATACTCAACTGCATCGCCTGTCCCCCGGAGTTCTTCCCATGCTCAAGGCAGCCATTGTCGTGCTGCTGATTGCCACGGTGATCAGCCTGTTCAGCGGCCTGTTTTTCCTGGTCAAGGACGACAGCAGTTCCAATCGCCTGGTGATCGCCTTGAGTGTTCGGGTGGCACTGGCCGCTGCCACCGTCGGCTTGATTGCCTGGGGCTTCTACAGCGGCCAACTGGTGTCGCACGCGCCTTGGTGATCAGTGCTCAGAGCACATAAACGAAGATGAACAGGCCGATCCACACCACATCAACGAAGTGCCAGTACCAGCTCGCCGCCTCGAAGCCGAACTGATGCTCGGCATCGAAATGCCCCTTCATGATGCGCATCAGCATCACGAACAGAATGATCGTGCCGATGGTCACGTGGGCGCCGTGGAAACCGGTGAGCATGAAGAACGTCGCGCCGTAGATGCCCGAACCCAGAGTCAGCCCCAGTTCGTGGTAGGCGTGCATGTATTCCTCGGCCTGCAAGGCGAGGAAGCCGCAGCCCAACAGAACGGTGATCGCCAGCCAGATTTTCAGTGCGCCGCGATGGCCCTTTTTCAAGGCATGGTGGGCGATGGTGATGGTCACGCTGGAGCTGACCAGCAGAATCGTGTTGATCAGCGGCAGGCCCCACGGGCTGATGACTTCCTTGGGCGGCGGGAACAGTTTCGGGTCCGGGGTGTGCAGCAGGGGCCAAGTGAACTGGAAGTTCGGCCAGAGCATGTGGGCGATGCCTTTCGGACCTTCACCACCCAGAGCGGGCCCCGAGACGTGGCGCACATAAAACAGCGCTCCGAAGAAGGCGACAAAGAACATCACCTCGGAAAAGATGAACCAGCTCATGCCCCAGCGGAACGAGCGATCGAGCTGCGGGCTGTACAGCCCGGCGCGACTCTCCTTGATCACCGCACCGAACCAGCCGAACAGCATGTACGCCAGCAACAGCCCGCCGACGAAAAAGATGTACGGGCCGTGGGATTCCGGACGCGCTGCCTTCAGATCGTTGAACCAGGTCGCCAGGCCGTACACGGTGATGACCATGCCGAAGGTGGCGATGATCGGCCATTTACTCTGGGCCGGGACGTAATAGTGCTCATGAGTTGCCATTTATTGTTCTCCTTATCGGGCACGCTTAACCGCCAGTGTTTGCAGCCACCGGAGGATGTCGGGCGGTGATATCGAACAGCGTGTAGGACAGCGTCAGGTGCTTCACGTCCTTGGGCATGTCGCGGTCAACGATGAAACGCACCGGCATCTCGATCTGCTGACCCGGCTGCAGCACCTGCTGGGTAAAGCAAAAACATTCGGTCTTGTGGAAATACGCCGCCGCTTCGCTGGGCGCGATACTCGGCACGGCCTGGGCGCTCATCGGTTTGTCGGTGGGATTGCGGGCGATGAAGATCATCTCGTTGACCGCGCCGGGGTTGGCAGTCAGCTCGTCGTGCTTGGGGTAAAACTCCCACGGCATGTCGATGTTGTTGGTCGAGAGAAACTGCACGCGCACTTGCCGTGAGCTGTCCACCACCTGCTCGCCCTCGTACTGCCCGGCAGTTTTGCCATTGATGCCGAAGGCCTTGCACATCACGTCGTAGATCGGCACCAGGGCAAAGCCGAAGACAAACATGGCGACCACGACCCCGAGCAGGCGGGTGACCAGTTTTTTCAGCGAGATCGAGTCAGCCATGAGTCATGCCTCCCTCGAAGGTGCGAGTGAGCCTTTGTGGCGAGGGAGCTTGCTCCCGCTGGGTTGCGCAGCAGCCCCAAAGATTTTTTGGGCGCTGCGCGCCCAAGCGGGAGCAAGCTCCCTCGCCACAGGGGTCGCGTTAACAGAGGAGCGTTTCATTTCACTTCCGGCGGCGTGGTGAAGGTGTGATACGGCGCCGGCGACGGCACGCTCCACTCCAGGCCTTCGGCACCATCCCACGGTTTGGCCGGGGCTGGCGGGCCGCCGCGAATGGTCTTGATCACGATGAACAGGAAGAAGATTTGCGTGGCGCCGAACATGAACGCGCCGATCGACGAGACCATGTTGAAATCGGCGAACTGCAGGTTGTAGTCCGGGATCCGCCGCGGCATCCCCGCCAGCCCCACAAAGTGCATCGGGAAGAAGGTCAGGTTCATGCCGACGAACGACAGCCAGAAGTGCAGCTTGCCGAGGGTTTCGTCGTACATGTGCCCGGTCCACTTCGGCAGCCAGTAATAGGCCGAGGCGAAGATCCCGAAGATCGCCCCCGGCACCAGCACGTAGTGGAAGTGCGCGACCACGAAGTAGGTGTCCTGGTACTGGAAGTCCGCCGGGGCGATGGCCAGCATCAGCCCGGAAAAGCCGCCGATCGAGAACAGGATCACGAACGCCACGGCAAACAGCATCGGCGTCTCGAAGGTCAGCGAGCCTTGCCACATGGTGCTGGCCCAGTTGAACACTTTCACGCCGGTCGGCACGGCGATGAGCATGGTTGCGTACATGAAGAACAGCTCGCCCACCAGCGGGATGCCGACCACGAACATGTGGTGCGCCCAGACGATGAATGACAGGAACGCGATGCTCGCCGTCGCATAGACCATCGAGGTGTAGCCGAACAGCGGCTTGCGCGAGAAGGTCGGGATGATCTGGCTGACGGCGCCGAAGGCCGGCAGGATCATGATGTACACCTCGGGGTGGCCGAAGAACCAAAACACGTGCTGGAACAGCACCGGGTCACCGCCACCGGCGGCGCTGAAGAAACTGGTGCCGAAGTGGATGTCCATCAGCATCATCGTCACGCACCCGGCCAGCACAGGCATCACCGCGATCAGCAGGAACGCGGTGATCAGCCAGGTCCAGACGAACAGCGGCATTTTCATCAGGGTCATGCCGGGGGCACGCAGGTTGAGGATGGTGGCGATCACGTTGATCGCGCCCATGATCGAACTGATCCCCATCAGGTGGATGGCAAAGATGAAGTAGGTGACGCTTTCCGGCGCGTAGGTGGTGGACAGCGGCGCATAGAACGTCCAGCCGAAGTTCGGCCCGCCACCGGCGGTGAACAGGGTCGAGACCAGCAGCAGGAATGCCGCCGGCAACAGCCAGAAGCTGAAGTTGTTCATCCGTGGCAGGGCCATGTCCGGCGCGCCGATCATCAGCGGGATCATCCAGTTGGCGAGGCCGACGAACGCCGGCATCACCGCGCCGAAGACCATCACCAGGCCGTGCATGGTGGTCATCTGGTTGAAGAATGCCGGTTCGACGATCTGCAGCCCGGGCTGGAACAGCTCGGCGCGGATCACCATGGCGAACGTGCCGCCGAGCAGGAACATGCAGAACGCAAACCACAGGTACAGCGTGCCGATGTCCTTGTGGTTGGTGGTCAGCACCCAGCGCATCAGGCCTTTGGCGGGGCCGTGGGCGTGGTCGGCATGACCGTGGTCATCGATTACAGCGCTCATGGCCGGTCTCCTTTACGTGAGTGGACGGGGCTGGCCGGGGCGCGGTGCCCCGGCCGGTTCACGAAATACGCGATGGACCGGCTCATTTGCTTTCCGCCTGTTTGAGCTCCAGCACTTCTTTTGGCGTGACCATGTCGCCCTTGTTGTTGCCCCAGGCGTTACGTTCGTAGGTCACGACCGCTGCGATATCGACTTCCGACAACTGCTTGCCGAACGCCGCCATCGCAGTGCCGGGCTTGCCGAAGTACACGCGGTGCAAGTGGTCGGCCTTGGGTCCGGTGGCAATCGGCGAGCCTTTGAGCGCCGGGAACATCGGCGGCAGGCCCTGGCCTTCAGCCTGGTGACAGGCCACGCAGGTGGTGTGATAGATCTTGTCGCCGCGCTCCTTGAGTTCGTCGAGGGTCCATTCCTTGCTGGTCAGCTCCTTGAGCTGCGCGGCTTCGGCTTTGCGGTCGGCGAGCCACTTGTCGTAGTCGGCCTTCTCCTTGACGTCGACCACGATCGGCATGAAGCCGTGATCCTTGCCGCACAGTTCGGCGCACTGGCCACGGTAGAGACCGGGCTTGTCGATGCGGGTCCAGGCTTCGTTGACGAATCCCGGAATTGCATCGCGCTTGACCGCGAAGGCCGGTACCCACCATGAGTGAATGACGTCGGCGGAGGTGACGAGGAAGCGCACCTTGGCGCCGACCGGCAGCACCAGCGGCTTGTCGACTTCGAGCAGGTAGTGCTCGCCCTTGGCTTCCTTGTTGTGGATCTGTTCGGCGGGGGTGGCCAGGTTGCTGAAGAATTCGACGTCCTGACCCAGGTATTTGTAGTGCCACTTCCACTGATAACCGGTGATCTGGATATCGATATCCGGCTCACTGGTGTCGTACATGCGGATCAGGGTGGCGGTCGCCGGAACGGCCATCGCCACCAGAATCAGCAGCGGCACGACGGTCCAGAGAATTTCGACGGTGGTGCTTTCGTGGAATTTTGCGGCGACCTGCCCGGTCGAGCGGCGATGCACGATCATCGACCAGAACATGGCGCCGAAGACGATGATCCCGATCACCACACAGATCCAGAAAATGGTCATGTGCAGGTCGAATACTGCGTGACTGATTTCAGTCGCTCCAGGCGCCATATTCACAGTCCAGGCCGCATGGGCCGGGCTGAAAATCGACCACAACAGGAGGCCCATCCAGACGTGTGGATGTCGCATCATTGCGGGTTCCCCTTATCGTTCTTGTTATCCCGTAGGCGCAACGCCTTCGGCAAGGGAGCGGCTGCATCAGACTACGAACTTGAATTGCCGGGCCTTGCTGCGTGGGCAGTCGGGCGTCATCAGCTAACTCCATTCAATGGCGAGTATAGACAGCCATCGGGAATTGCAATGTCGACGCGTAAATCATCTGAAACAGCCGGGGCTTGCGCTCAAGGGTGCGAATGGAGAAGGATGCAGACGAGTGGCGGCAAACTGATATAACGCAGGTGTATCAAGGATGAAATAATTATGACAAATGCGTCTTAGCATTTTTCGTAAGCCAGCTAAGTTATGTCTTCCCTATTTCATTGCCTTGTTTCCTGGAGTTTTCATGAACACCGCCGCATTGCGCGAGCAGATCCAAAAAGCCCGACAAACCGAAAACGAAACCGGACGGCTCAAGCGTCAGCTGGAAGCCAAACTGCCTCATCTGCATTCGGCGATCCAGTTGCCAGACGCCAACCGCGAAGAAGCGTTGACCAGTTTCGTCACCGCCTACATCGATGAAGTACCAGACATGCTGGACGCAGCCAATGAAGTTGCCAGGGAAGCGGGAATCGAGTCGCAGATCAAACCGGTGCTGAAAATCGCCGAGCAATACTTTCTCCAGCCGCCGGTCGGTCTGGACAGCCTGCTCGACGAAGCTTATCTGGCGCACCGCTTTGTCGAAGAGGTCAACGACCTGTACATCAAGCACCTCGGCCAGCCACTGATCCCCTTGGACATGACGGTCGCCAATCTGATTGCTCACCAATTGCTCGGTGAGGAGTTTGCCAATCAACTGGACGAAGTGGTGCATCACACCATCGACGAGATGCTCGACGACGAGAGTTTTGCGCTGGAATCGGTAGAGGCCTACCGTGACAAACTGAGCAGCCCGGACACCGGTGCGGCGTGGAAACGCTGGCCGTGCATGGGCCGTCGCCTCGGCGTGGGCCTGGAGCTGGATCAGCCCGCCGCGTAATCCGCGTTCCACACAAATACCTGTGGGAGCTGGCTTGCCAGCGATAGCGGTGGATCAGTCGACATTTTCAGTGACTGAAAGACCGCCATCGCTGGCAAGCCAGCTCCCACATGGTTTATTTGTATATGAGGGATTTAACCAGCCGCACCGATCCCGGTATTGGTCCGGACCCGCCCCTCCAACCGTCGCTTCAACCCGCGCGACTCGATCAACAACTTCGACCCCTTCGCCGCATTTGCCCGGCCCCACTCCTCCAGCAACTCCAGACACGAATGGTCGATGTAGCTCAGATTATTAAGCGGCACATGCACCGTCGTCCCCGCTGGAATGCTGCCCAGCACCTGGGTCAGTGCCGGCACCTTGAGAAAGGTTGCCGCGCCCACCAGACGCAACTCCATCTCGCCGTCCTGCGGCAGGTCGATCAGGCTTATCTTCAGGCGCGAAGCCTTGAACGCCAGTTTCAACATCGTCAGACCGAAACCGATCAGCACACCGGTCAGCAGGTCGGTGAAGATGATCGCCAGCGCCGTGGCGGCGTAGGTGAACATCGGCATCCGCCCGTAACGGCCCAGGCCGCGAAAGGCTTTCAAGTCCACCAGTTTGAACCCGGTATACACCAGCACCCCGGCCAGACTCGCCACCGGAATGCTTTGCAGCACGCTCGACAGCAACAGCACGAACGCCAGCAGCCACAGACCATGGAAGATCGTCGAATAACGGGTGGTCGCGCCGGCCTGGACGTTGGCCGAACTGCGCACGATCACCCCGGTCATCGGCAGCGCACCGACCAGACCGCAGAGCATGTTGCCGACGCCTTGTGCCGACAGCTCACGGTCGAAGTCCGAGCGCACGCCGCTGTGCATGCGATCCACCGCTGCGGCGGACAACAGCGTTTCGGCGCTGGCGATAAACGCCACCGCGAATGCCGCGATCAGCAGGGTCGGGTCGGCAAGGCTGAGCAAGTCCGCCGGTTTCAGCCAGTCGATGGCTTCGGCCAGATTCTCCGGCACCTCGACCCGTTTCACCTGCAATGCCAGCAGCAGACTGGCGCCCGTGGCCAGGCCGACACCGAGCAGCGCACCGGGAACGAAGCGTAGCGAATGCGGGCGAAATTTCTCCCACAGCCACATCACCGCAATGGTCGACAGCCCGAGCAAGCCGGCCTGCCAGCCGAACGACGGCAAGGCTTGCGCTACCGCCCCGGGGAACGCCGTGAGGTTATCCAGCCCGGACGGTTGTGGCTTGGCATCAAGCATCACATGCACTTGCGAGAGCACGATCAGCACACCGATTCCGGCGAGCATGCCGTAGACCACTGCTGGGGCCGTCACTCGAAACCAGCAACCGAGCTTGAGGCGCCCGGCCACCAGTTGCAGGAACCCGGCGAGCAACAGAATCGGCCCGAGCATCTCGATCCCGTGCTGGCGCACCAACTCGAACACCAACACCGCCAGCCCCGCCGCCGGGCCGCTGACCTGCAACGGCGAACCCGCCAGCCAACCCACCACCAGGCCACCGATGATCCCGGTAATCAGGCCCTTGGCTGGCGGCAACCCTGACGCAATCGCGATGCCCATGCACAGCGGCAGCGCGACCAGAAACACCACCACCGAAGCCAGCAGCTCCCGTGGCAACACCGCTTTCAATTGAGCAGCACGCATGGTGACTCTCCCGAAGCTTTCTTCAGGCATGGCTTCGCCGAACCGCTGAAACAGCGGTCGGCATCAAACCACACAGATTTTTAGGAGGATTTAGAAGCGCGCTTTGGGCGTCGCCACCGGAATCGGATGGCTGCCGTCGAGCGGCAGGAAGCGTCCCTGATCCGCGTCGTAAGCTTTGATTTCACTGGTTTCGATGTTGTAGACCCAGCCATGGATGAACAGTTGACCGTTCGCCATGCGTGAGGCTACCGAAGGATGAGTACGCAAGTGCTGCAGTTGGGCGATGACGTTCTCCTCGGTGAGGATCGGCATGCTTTCTTTTTCGTCGGTGCAGTTACAGTTTTCGTGCACCATGGTTTTTGCCACTTCGGCGTGGCGCAACCAGGCTTTGACCGTCGGCATTTTTTCCAGGCTGTCCGGATTGAGCACTGCGCGCATGGCGCCGCAATCGGAGTGGCCGCAGATGATGATGTGTTGCACGCCCAGCGCCAGTACCGCGTATTCGATGGCAGTGGAAACGCCACCGTTCATCTGGCCGTAAGGCGGTACAACGTTGCCGACGTTACGGGTCACGAACAGATCCCCGGGGGAGCTCTGAGTGATCAGCTCGGGCACGATGCGCGAGTCGGCACAGGTGATGAACATTGCCCGTGGCGATTGCGCCGTGGCGAGTTTCTTGAAGAGTTCTTCCTGCTGCGGGAAGACCTCATGATGAAAATGCAAAAAGCCGTCAACGATCGTACGCAGCGCTGCATCGGCGGATTCCGCCCCAGGGACGGCTTGCGCCGACGCAGCCAACGGCTGTTTATCCTTGTCACTCATGATTCATCCTCTTTGGCGGATTCGGGGAGTCATTCCCGTGTATTCCGGTGTGAAGCCAGTGGCTGTTTAAAACATCCGGGTCATCCAGACCCGTCAGTCACTCGATGAACAAGGTAGCCGCCGAAACTTAACTCAAACTGAATCGAGCGCTCTAGAACGTGTGTTCCAGGTCACAAAAACGTGACTGGCGTATTTCAACGGAAGGATTCTGACCCTCAACCATAAACTGATTGTCGCTAAATCAACGACATCTGGCGACCCGGTGGACAGAAGGCAGTGCAGTCCAGGTTATAGCCCTCGCGATGGTTGAGGCCGAGCCGTTTGATCGCTTTGGCAAAGCGTTGCGCCAGCAGGTCGGCGAATGGCCCTTCGCCGCGCATCCGCGCACCGAAACGGCTGTCGTAAAGCTCGCCGCCACGGCTCTGGCGGATCAGGCTCAGGACATGGGCCGCGCGCTGCGGATAGTGCGCCTGCAGCCACTCTTCGAACAGCGGCGCCACCTCCAGTGGCAGGCGCAGCATCATGTACGCGGCACTCTGTGCTCCAGCCGCGTGGGCCTCGTTCAGCAGGCTCTCGATTTCACTGTCGTTGATCATCGGAATCATCGGCGAACACAGCACCCCCACGGGAATGCCTGCTTCGCGCATCACCCGGATCGCCCGCAGCCGTGCTTTCGGGGCAGCGGCTCGCGGTTCGAGGATGCGTTTGAGTTCATCGTCCAGCGTGGTCAGGCTGATCATCACCGCCACCAGCCGTTGCTGTGCCAGTTCGGTGAGCAGGTCAAGGTCGCGCAAAATCAGCGAGCCTTTCGTGACGATGGTCACCGGGTGCCGATAGCGCAGCAATACTTCAAGGGTCTGGCGGGTGATCCGGTGTTCACGTTCGATGGGCTGGTACGGGTCAGTGTTGGAGCCAAGGTTGATCGGCGCGCACTGATAACCTTTTTTCCCAAGCTGTTCTTCCAGTACCTGGGCGGCGTTGGTCTTGGCGATCAGCCGGGTTTCGAAATCCAGCCCCGGCGACATGTCCCAATAAGCGTGGCTCGGTCGCGCATAGCAATAGATGCAGCCGTGCTCGCAGCCGCGATAGGGATTGATCGAGCGATCGAAGGGCAGATCCGGCGAGGTGTTGCGGGTGATGATGGTTTTTGCGGTCTCGATCATCACTTCAGTGTTCTGCGTCTCGGGCACTTCCTGATACCAGCCGTCGTCCTCGGCCACCGAACGGTTCGGCGCGAAACGGTTGTGCGGGTTGGTCGCAGTGCCGCGACCGCGAGGAGGCAAGGGCGTGTGCATCGCAAAGGTCCTGATGACTGTATGTGCGTACAGTATCGCTGGCGCGAGCAAACAGCCAGTGCCGTTCGGCGATTCGGGATATGTGAAAAGGGTATCCGGTTTATTGACTACTCCTTTTATTGCAACCCGGAGACACATGTTTCAAGTAGCAGTACAACTTGCAATGTCGTTAGTATTCGCCGTGTTGCACTTCTGCTAATCAATGTTTAAAAGGAATTAAATGTGTCTAACTTTAACCATCGCGGCATCTTTCTACAGAAACTTGGTCCGACTCCGGTTGACCCGGATGAAGTACTGGTGTCCATGCAGTTTGCGCTGAAGCAATCCGGATGGGATGCAGAGAATGCTGTGCCTACCGACTCCCTGCTGGATTCGCGGATTATCATTGCGTCGTCCTATGACGGGGGCAAAACCTTCGACGTGCGCAATGACAAGGATGTCGATGGTGACGGTGATATCGATGCAGATGACAAGGCCAAGTTGCTGGCGCTGGCCAAGGCTTATGTAAGTATCGTTAATCCATAAGCTTACGACTATAAATGCAAAAAGCCCTGCATGATTCACGCATGCAGGGTTTTTTTCGGACAGTGTTTCGTCGATACCGTAGTCAGCATGTCAGCATGTCAGCATGTCAGCATGTCAGCATTTAACTCAAAATTTAAAATCTCTCATTGAGGTAATGTTGACGTCGGCAAGTTTGCTCCCTGGCGCGTTGTCTGCAAACGATAAAAGTATGCATCTGTAAAGACGGCCGGCACCGACGGTACTCAAACCGACCAAAGCAGAGGCGAGGTCGTCTGCCTGGGTGTAATAGGAGCGAGCGACTACTGTCAGAGTTGACAGGTATATGCATTTACAGCGCTCAAGTTTACTGCTGGATGGTTGTACACCCTGTCAGGTCTGACAGTAGACCGGATTTCCCCCACTCGTTAACTTCCGGAAAACTGCGACAGATTGCCGATTGGCGCAGTGCAATCAACTGAAGGATTGACTGCATGACTATCAGGATATTGCTGGAAATTGCGGATATGGACCAAGACGGAAATCCGGAAGTCGCGATTTATCACTTCAATGAAGACGCCACCGAAATGATGGATTACGACTACTCGTTGTTCGCTTCTTCGTCGGAAGCTAACGGTCGTTATGACTTGATTTCCGAAGAGGTCCTCGATGGTGATGGCGATGGCGACGTCGATAAATACGACAAGAAGCTGTACTTGCAGTTGGCCGACGCTTTTGCGCAGTTCAAGGGCTTTCAGTCCAGGCGTTGAATTGCCCGCTGACACAACAAAGCATTAATGCCATGTCAGCGGTATCCAATCTCGTTAATGCGAAGTGACTTGCCCCAGATCATCCCCGGAAGTGGTCTGCATATCATTCTTGCGCAGGCTTTCGACGTCGGCAGCGTTCACCGGCGCCCCTTTGTTGCCCCAACTGCCACGGATGAAGCTCACCACATCCGCCACTTCCTGATCCGACAAGCGCCAGTCGAAACCCGGCATGGTAAAGGTCGATGGTGCCGTGTGCGTGGCCGGCAGGGTGCCGCCCTTGAGTACGATGTGGATCAGCGAGGTCGGGTCCTCCGATTGCAGCACCGGATTGCCCGCCAGCGCCGGGAACACCCGGGTGTAGCCGTGGCCGTCGGTACGGTGGCAGGCCGCGCAGTTGTCGATGTACACCGCTGCGCCACGCTGGCTGTCGTCGCCGTTCCACAGGGCTTTGGCCGCTTTCTCGTCGTACTGGTGCGGCTGATCGTTTGGATCAACGGCCGGCAGCGACTTGAGGTAACGAGCAATCGCCGTCAGGTCGGCATCGGTCATGTACTGCATGCTGTGGGTGACCACATCGCTCATGCCGCCGAACACTGCACTGCGGTCGCTGCGGCCGGTCTTGAGGAATTGCACCAGCTGCTCTTCGCTCCAGCTGCCCAGGCCATCCTTGTGATCACCGCGCAGACTTTTGGCGATCCAGCCTTCCAGCGGCGCACTGCCGGCGAGGAAGTTCTTGCCGTCTGCCGCGCTCAGGGATTTTTCCTGCATGGTCAGGGCTCGTGGCGTATGGCAGGCGCCGCAATGGCCGAGGCCCTCGACCAGATAGGCGCCGCGATCGATCACCGGATCATCCGAGGTGGCCTTGTAATCCTCGACCTTCGGCGCGAACAGCCAGCGCCAGCCCATCAATGGCCAGCGCATGCTCAGCGGCCACGGAATGTCGCTGGCCTTGTTCTCCTGCGCCACCGGCTCGACGCCGTGCATGAAGTAGGCGTACAGCGCTTTCATGTCGCTTTCGCTGACACGGGCGTAGGACGGATACGGCATTGCCGGGTACAACGTACTACCGTTTTTGGCGACGCCGTGACGTACTGCCTGGTCGAAGTCCTCGAAGCTGTAATCACCAACGCCGGTTTTGTCCGGGGTGATGTTGGTCGAGTAGATCGTGCCGATCGGCGTTTCCATCGGCAGGCCGCCGGCGAACGGTTTGCCGCCCTTGGCGGTGTGGCAGGCAACGCAGTCACCCGCGCGGGCGAGGTATTCGCCTTGTTTGATCAACGATTGATCGACGTCGACGGCTTGTACAGCCGTGCTGCCGAGCAGGGCCAAAGTGGCGATAACGAGATTTTTCATGGTCATCGCTCCTTATGCCTGAACCAGCGGGCCGGGGTTTTTCAGGTACTGCTCGCGGATCGCCTTGGCCGACCAGTAGGTCAGAGCGGCAACCAGTCCGGTCGGGTTGTAACCCAGGCCCTGCGGGAACGCCGACGCGCCCGGTACGAACACGTTGTGCACATCCCAGCTCTGCAGATAGCGGTTCAGCGCGCTCTTCTTCGGATCGGTGCCCATGATCGCGCCACCGTTGAGGTGGGTGGTCTGGTAGGCCGCCGTGTTGAAGTGATCACCAACCTGCTTGCCGATCACCGCGATGGCTTTCGGACCCATGGCCTGGGCGACCTTGCCCATTTTCTCGACCATGAAACGGTTCATCTTGATGTCGTTTTCCTGCCAGTCGAAGGTCATGCGCAGCAGCGGCAAACCGTAGGCATCGCGGTACACCGGATCCAGATCGAGGTAGTTGCCACGGTAGGACTGATGCGCGCCGTGGGCGTCCATCGACACCTGATGGGTGTAGTAATCGGCGGTCGCGCGTTTCCACTGGCTGCCCCAGGCCGGCGTGCCGGGCGGGTTCGAGGTGCCGGCAATCGGACGGCTGCCCGCCTGGTTGACCCACATTGGCGAGCCGCCGACGAAGCCATGCGGGCCGTGGTCGAAGTTGTCGGCGTTGAAATCGTCCAGCGCTACGCCGTTGCCGCCGGCGCCGATGAAATTGTTGGTGTGGGTGTCCTTGTCGAAGAACGCCTTGATGGTCGCCATGTTCTGGTAGGCGAAGTTACGCCCGACCACGCCTTCGCCACTGATCGGGTCGTAAGGCTTGCCGATGCCCGATAGCAGCATCAACCGCACGTTGTGCAGCTGGAAGGCGCCGAGGATCACCAGATCCGCCGGTTGCTCGATCTCGCGGCCCTGGCCGTCGATGTAAGTCACGCCGGTGGCCTTGGACTTGGTGCTGTCGAGATTGACCCGCAGCACATGGGAGTTGGGCCGCAGTTCGAGATTCGGCAACGGCTTGAGCGCTGGCAGAATGTTCACGTTCGGCGACGCCTTGGAATACATGTAGCACACGTAACCGCTGCAGAACCCGCAGAAGTTGCATGGGCCCATCTGTGCGCCGTAGGGATTGGTGTACGGCCCCGAGGTATTAGCGGACGGCAGGTTGTAGGGTTTGTAACCGACCTCTGCCGCCGCTTTGCCGAACAGTTGTGCGGAAACCGTATTCTTCTGCGCTTCCAGCGGGAACGGGTTGGAGCGATCCGGTGCGTAAGGGTTGCCGCCCTTGCCTTGCCCGACCAGCTGGCCCTTCACGGTCCAGGCCTGGCCGGAGGTGCCGAAGACTTTTTCGGCGAAATCGAAAAACGGCTCCAGCTCTTCATAGCTGACGCCGAAGTCCTGGATGGTCATGTCCTTGGGGATGAAGTTTTTGCCGTAGCGCTCTTCGTAATGGCTGCGCATGCGCAGTTCGATCGGATCGACGCGAAAGTGCACGCCCGACCAGTGCAAACCGGCGCCGCCGACGCCATTGCCCGGCAGGAACGCACCCAACTGGCGGTTCGGCAGGGCGATGTCGTTGACGCTGTGGCGGATGGTGACGGTTTCTTTCGAGATGTCCTGAAAGAGTTTTTTGCGCACGCTGTAGGTGAGTTCGTCGATCACCTGCGGATAGTTGCCGTCGGGGTAGGTGTCCTGCATCGGCCCGCGCTCCAGCGCCAGCACGTTGAGCCCGGCTTCGGTCAGCTCTTTGGCCATGATCGCGCCAGTCCAGCCGAAACCGACGATCACTGCGTCGACCTTCTTCATTACGGTTGCCATGCTCAAGCCCTCTCGCCGCGAATCGAAACTGCCGGGAAGGGGTATTGCTCGTTGCGTTCCACCCAATCCATGAAATCGGCGCGGGCGCCGGGGAAGCCGATCATGGTCCAGCCGACCATGCCTTTATTGCCACCGTGGATCGGGTCGCAGAAGAACCCTTCCTTGGTGTTTTGCAGCAACAGGCTGAAGAAAATCTTCGCGGGGACTGCAGCGAACTGCGGTTTTCCGGCTTCGAGTTGCTTGAGCAAATCTTCTCGGGTAGCGCTGTCTTGCTCGGCAAATGTTTTACCGTTGAGCGATTTTGCCCACTGATCCGTGGCAGCGATGCCCAGGCGATAGATCTCTTTGGGCACCAGCTTGCTCTGCCAGCCCATCTCCGGCGCAGCGTCGGCGTTGAACGGACCTTGCATGTACCACAGGGCACCGGCGGCGTACGGGGTGTTCATCTGGCGGTCGATGTATTCCGGCACGCCGGCTTCCAGGGCACCCGGGCCTTGCTCGTCGTTGGGGATCAGGTGCGCCACGGCGGCGTTGATGAAGGCCCATTCCTCGGCGGTGAAATAGCTCGGCTGGTAAGCGCTGGCGTCAGCCTTGGCCGGTGTGGCTGCGGGCGCCGCCGGGGCCGCTTCAGGCGCAGCTTGCAAGACGCTGCTGCCCAGACCGCTACCGGCGAGGGTGACCACGGGAATCAGGGTCAGGGATTTGCGCAAGAACTCACGCCGCGGGTTGTCTCGATCTGCATCAGACATGGGGGTGCACCTCATCAGGCATTGATGGTTTTCCGCCGTTTCTGCGAACGGCGTGAGCATTTTTTCGTTGCGGCGTGGCCCGGTGATTGACCGGGAAAAGGGGGACGCCTGCAACGTCGTGTGACAAATGGTAGCAGGCTACACATCGGGATGAACCGATTCAGCGGAAAAAGCTGCGGTTTTTTTAGCGGGCGCTCAATGAAATCGCCCGGATTCACGATTCTTTGACAAGTGCCTCACAGGGCTTTGACCGGCAGACGTGGAAGCTGCGAGGCCTTTCATTGATGAATTCCGATACGGTCAGCCCAGCATGTCTCGAGTGCGCCTTTTTCCTGCTTTGTGTTTGTCGCTTGTTGCCCTGTTGCACTTGATGCCGGCCCAGGCTGACGCCGCTGTCACATCGCGCCCGCCGGAGTGGGCGCAACCGGTTGAAGTGCAATACAACCTGTTCCAGATGTCACCAACGCTTTACCGCAGCGCCTTGCCCGACGGTGGCGTGGTTCCATTGCTGAAGAATCTCAAAGTGGCGACGGTGATCAACTTCTTGCCGGAAGCTGACAGCAGTTGGCTGTCCGAGCCGGGCATCAATCAAGTGCAACTGCCCTATCGCACCAACCACGTCGATGACGCCGATGTGCTCAAGACCTTGCGCGCGATTCAGGCTGCCGAAGCCAATGGCCCGGTGCTGATGCACTGCAAACACGGTTCCGACCGCACCGGCCTGATGGCGGCGATGTATCGGATTGTGGTGCAAGGCTGGAGCAAGGAAGACGCGCTGAATGAAATGACGCAGGGCGGTTTTGGTGAAAGCGGCCATTTCAAGGATGGCGTGCGTTACGTGATGCAAGCCGATGTCGACAAACTGCGCACCGCGTTGGCCAACGGCGATTGCAGCACCAGTGCCTTTGCCACCTGCTCGATGAAGAGCTGGTTCCAGTCGGTCAACCTCAAGTAAGCCGCACCCTCCACGGCATTGCACCGTGGAGGGTCATTCGCCGGCTCAGTCCTCGGACTTTTTCTTCAGCTTCGGATTCGGAAAGAACTGCACGGCCTGGACGGTTTTGTCCGGCGCTGGCTTGAGCGCGCTGGTATTGACCCGCGTGCCCAGTTCCTTGGGAACCGACAGCCCCTGCTCGTTCAGCGTATCCGAGTAACCGCAGGCCACGCACTCACGGTGCGGCACGCTGTCCTCGTTCCACATCATCAGTTTATCCGGCTCGCTGCACGCCGGGCAGACAGCCCCGGCGATAAAGCGCTTCTTGGTAATCACAGGTGCCTCACTCATGCTGCCGCGTCCTCACTCAGGCCGCTATGGCGCAAGAGTGCGTCAATCGAAGGCTCGCGACCACGGAAGTCGACGAACAGCACCATCGGTGCCTGCGAGCCGCCACGGGCCAGAATCGCTTCGCGGAAGGCGCGACCGGTTTCGGCGTTGAGCACGCCGTCTTCTTCGAACCTGGAGAAGGCATCTGCCGACAGCACTTCCGCCCACTTGTAGCTGTAGTAGCCCGCCGCGTAACCGCCGGCGAAGATGTGCGCGAAGCTGTTGGGAAAGCGGTTGTACACCGGTGGGCGCATTACCGACACCTCGTCGCGCACGCCTTCCAGCACTTGCGCCACGCTGCGGCCGTCACCGTGAGTGGCGTGCAGTTCGAAGTCGAACAGCGAGAATTCCAGCTGACGGACCATCATCAACCCGGACTGGAAGTTTTTCGCCGCGAGCATTTTTTCCAGCAGGTCTTGCGGCAGCGGCTCGCCGGTTTCGTAGTGACCGGAGATCAGCGCCAGGCCTTCCGGCTCCCAGCACCAGTTTTCCATGAACTGGCTCGGCAGCTCGACCGCATCCCACGCCACGCCGTTGATCCCCGAGACACCGGCGTGATCAACGCGGGTCAGCAGGTGATGCAGGCCGTGACCGAATTCGTGGAACAGGGTGGTCACTTCATCGTGGGTCAGCAGCGCAGGCTTGCCGCTGTCCGCCGGGGTGAAGTTGCACACCAGGTTGGCGACCGGGCTTTGCAGCACGCCATCGATGGTGCGACGACGGTCGCGGGCGCCGTCCATCCATGCACCGCCACGCTTGTTGGCGCGAGCATACAGGTCGAAGAAGAAGCGGCCGACGTGCTGGCCATTCTCTTTGATTTCGAACAGGCGCACGTCCGGGTGCCAGGTGTCGAAGCCTTTCAGTTCGGCGATTTCGATGCCGTACAGGCGCTGGACGATAGCGAACAGACCGCTGAGAACCTTGTCGATCGGGAAGTAGGCGCGCAGGGTTTCCTGAGCGACGCTGTAGCGCTGCTCGCGGAGTTTTTCCCCGTAGAAACCGCTGTCCCAGCTTTGCAGATCGGCGCAGCCCTGTTCGGCGGCGTAGGCCCGCAGTTGCTGCAGATCCTGCGCGGCGAACGGCTTGCTGCGCTTGGCCAGATCGCGCAGGAAGCTCAGCACCTGATCGCTGGACTCGGCCATTTTCGTGGCCAGGCTCAGCTCGGAGAAACTGGTGAAGCCCAAGAGTTTTGCCAGTTCCTGACGCAGGTCGAGGATCTCTTCCATCACCGGGCCGTTGTCGTTCTGCCCGGCATTCGGGCCTTGATCCGACGCACGGGTGCAGTAGGCGGCGTAGACTACTTCACGCAGCTTGCGGTCCTGGGCGTAAGTCATCACCGCGTAATAGCTCGGGAATTCCAGGGTGATCAACCAGCCGTCGAGGCCTTTGGCCTGTGCGGCAGCAGCCATTTGCGCCTTGGCCGAATCGGTCAGGCCGGCGAGGGCAGCTTCGTCGGTGATGTGCTTGGTCCAGGCTTGTGTGGCGTCGAGCAACTGGTTGGAGAAGCGGCTGCCCAACTCGGACAGTTTGCTCTGCACTTCGGCGTAACGCTTTTGTTCGGCTTCCGGCAGATCGATACCCGACAGACGAAAATCACGCAGGGCGTGTTCCAGAATGGTTCTTTGCGCCACGTCGAAACCGGCGGCTTCCGGGCTGTTGGCCAGCGCCTCATAGGCCTGGAACAGCTCGCGGTTCTGGCCCATCTCGGTGGAGTAGGCGCTCAGGGCCGGCAGGCACGACTCGTAGGCTTCGCGCAGTTCGGCGCTATTGCACACGGCGTTGAGGTGGCTGACCGGGCTCCAGGCAGCGCCGAGGCGATCGTTGAGTTCGTCCATCGCCAGTACCAGGCCGGCCCAGGTCGGGTTTTGAACCTGAGTCTTGAGAATTTCGGCGATGGCGGCGCGGTTGTCGGCCAGGATGGTTTCGATGGCTGGCAGCACGTGTTCGGCACGGATCGTGGAGAACGGCGGCAGGTCGTAGGACTGCAGAAGAGGGTTGTTCACGCTCACGGTTGGCACCTTGGCTGGGAGAAACATGCGCCCATCTTAATTACAATCGGCACTCACCGCAGCTATCGGCGACAGAGAGAGAACTTATCGTGTCCGTTCGCAAGTACCAGAATCACACCCCTCGCTTGAGCAAAGGCGCGTTTGTCGACGCCTCAGCGGTGGTGATCGGCGACGTCGAAATAGGCGAAGACAGCTCCGTGTGGCCGCTGACCGTGATCCGTGGCGACATGCACCGCATCCGCATCGGTGCGCGCACCAGCGTGCAGGACGGCTGCGTGCTGCACATCACCCACGCCGGGCCGTTCAATCCGGACGGTTTCCCGCTGCTGATCGGCGATGACGTGACCATCGCCCACAAGGTCATGCTGCATGGCTGCAGCGTCGGCAGTCGCGTGTTGATCGGCATGGGCAGCATCGTCATGGACGGCGCGGTGGTCGAGGACGATGTGATCATCGGCGCCGGCAGCCTGGTACCGCCGGGCAAGCGCCTGGAAAGCGGTTTTCTGTACGTGGGCAGCCCGGTGAAACAAGTCCGCTCGTTGACCGACAAGGAACGCGCCTTCTTCACCTACAGCGCCGCCAACTACGTGAAGCTCAAGGACCTGCATCTGGCCGAAGGCTACGACCAGCTCTGAATCGACCTACACCTGCTCAGGATTTCTCATGCATTACCAGACCGTACTGTTCGACCTCGATGGCACCCTGACCGACCCGCGTGAGGGCATTACCCGTTCCATTCAGTTCGCCCTCGGCAAACTCGGCATTGATGAGCCGGACCTGACCAGACTCGAACACTTCATCGGCCCGCCGCTGTTGCAGGCGTTCATGCAGTTTTATGGCTTCGATGAGGCCAAGGCCTGGGAGGCGGTGAATTTCTATCGCGAGCGCTTCAAGGTCACCGGCCTGTACGAGAACCGGGTGTTCGATGGCGTCACGCCGTTGCTGGAAACCCTGAGCGGCCAAGGGCGACAGCTGTATATCGCGACGTCCAAGCCGTGGGAGTTCGCCCGGGAGATCGCCCGGCACTTCGACTTCGCCAAGCATTTCAAGGTTATCTATGGCAGTGAACTGGATGGCACGCGAACCAACAAGGTCGAGCTGATCGCGCACCTGATCGCCGAAGAAGGGCTGGACCCGGCCAATACGCTGATGATCGGTGATCGCAAGCATGATTTGATCGGCGCGCGCAGCAACGGCGTGGATGCGGCGGCGGTGGGATATGGGTTTGGCAGTTTTGAAGAGTTGAATGCCGAGGCGCCGGCTTATCATTTTGAGACTTTGGCTGAGTTGCATCAGGCGTTTCTGCGGCGCTGATGAGTCGGCCATCGCTGGCAAGCCAGCTCCCACAGGTGAGCAGTGGGCGCACTTTCACCTGAATCCATGTGGGAGCTGGCTTGCCAGCGATGAAGCCGGATCAGCCGACATCAATTCAAGATCCGGCCAAAGCTTTCAAGGCCGCTTTACGCTCCGCGACAGCTAAACCACCCAACTTCTCGACCTCAGCATAAAACCGCACCCAATCCCCCCCAACCTGCCTGAACAGTGCCGCAAACGCCGGTACCCACTGGTCATACAGCCCGAACGGCAACAGCCGCGCATTGTTCAGCGGCATGTTCACCCACGCATCATAGCGCTTGTCCCCGGCCCACTGGCTGTCGCGCATCACCCGGTAATCGCGCCGAAACCGCTCGAATTGCGCCGCCTTTCGCTCGCGCATCTGCTCGGCCGGCAGCGGCTGGGCGTAAAGCGCTTCAAGCCGCGACCGCGTTTCGAGTACCAGCTCGATGAATTGATCCCGCTGCTTGAGCCGCGAGTCGGAATCCGCAGGCAGACCACGAAACGCCCGCCACTGCCGGGTACCTTCCTGCTCGACAAACGTGGCGAAGGACTCGTTGAACTCGGTGTCGTCCTTCACATAAAAGCGCTGATGCGCCAGTTCATGAAAGATCAGCGTGGCCAGACGCTCATCGCCCCAGCCCATCATCGAATTGAGGATCGGGTCATTGAACCAGCCGAGGGTCGAATAGGCCTCGACGCCGCCAATCGACACGTCCATGCCTTGCAGACGTTGGATCGCCGCTTCGCCGCGCGCGGCGCTCTGGCTGTAGTAGCCGCGATAGGCCACGCAACCGGCGATCGGGAAACAATGGTTCTGCGGGGTCAGGGAAAACTCCGGGGTGGCGAACACGTTCCACACCACATACGGCCGGCCGATGTCGGCGTACAGCCGATAGCTCTGGTTGTCGGGCAGGTGCAGGTGTTCGCTGGCGAATGCGCGGGCTTTCTGCGACTGGATCAGGTGCGTGCGCAGCGATGCGTCGCGACTGGGGTCAGCAATCACCTTGGCCACCGGTTCACGTGCCCGCAGCAGCTGCAACTGACCACCGGCCAATTGGCTGTAATAGCTGACGCTGGAACAACCGTTGAGCAACAAAAACATCACACCCGGAAACAAAATCCGAAAAACGCGATCAAGTACCCCATGGCTTGGAAGCGGCCTGCTCAAAATAAAAATCCTTTGGAAAGTCTGCCCGCAAGACTATCCCGCCATCTGGAGCTTCGCTATGCGCATGTTGTTGCTGACTGGAGGCCTGCTGACGCTGGCCGGTTGTGCCGGATTCGGAATGCCCGATCCTGACCCCTCGCAAGCCTGGATCGATCTCGATGCCCGGCAACAGGACACAGCGCTGCAAGCGCTGAAGGTCGATGACAAGACGACCGTCGACAAACGTTATTTTGAAGTCGAGCCCGGCAGTCACCAATTGCAGGTGCGTTATCAGTTCCCGGTCGAAGCCACCAACATCGGCCCCGATGCCGAACCGCTGTGGCGCGACTGCCAGTTGAAGGTGAAATTCAAGGACTTCAATGCCGGCCAGCGTTATCAGCTGCAAGCTGGCAGCATCGGTTTCCGGCCATGGGCCAAGCTCTATGACGAGCAGCACAATGTGGTCGGTCAGGGCACGCCGGCAGGCTGTCAGCGCACCTGATCAGCGCTATGCTGGAGGTCTGAATCCCTGGACATCCATCATGCGCAAGTTGATGTTGTTGCTCGCGGTCGGCGCTGTCGCTGGCTGTCAGACCCCATTGCCGCCGATTGATCCGCAAATGGCCTGGGTCGATTTCTCGACCCCGACCCCCGGCGGAAAACTGCTCATGGCCGAGCGCCTGGATAATCAGCGCCTGAGCGACGGGCGTTTCTTCCAGGTCACCCCCGGTAGCCATGAGCTGCGGGTGCGGTTTGATTTCGAGGTGTTTGGTGGCGGCGGCAGTCTGATGACCGGTCCCGTCGAGCGGCTGTGCTATTTGTATATCCGCTACGACCATTTCGAGGCCGGGCAGCGTTATCTGCTGGAGGGGCGTTCGCTAGGGTTCACGCCGAGCGCCCGTCTGTACAACGCCAAGCGTGAGATCGTTGCCGAGGATCACGACATGGATTGCCTCAGCTGAGACGGATCAGTTGTCGTTCTTCTGGTAAATGATTGCCTTGGTGCCGTTTTCACAGGTGCCGACGACCATGGCCACGTCGTGTTTGTCGGCCTCTTCCTTGCTGACGATTTCCAGCGTGTAGGACGGCACGGCGTTCGCCTGGATCTTTACTTCGATTTCTTTCCTGAGTTCTTCACAGTCTTTCGGTGCGGCCAGAACCGTTGTGGCCAATGCACTGCAGAGGATCGCCAAGCCAATACGTTTCATAATCTTGAAGCTCCATGGGGCAGCGCGCACGGGCGTGCGCTGAAGCTGCTGTCACTTATTCGACCATATTTTTGCAGCGCGGGTTCTGACTTCGCTCACATCTTCAGGCTCTACGGTGCTTTTAGGATCGCCATCGCGAGCAGGCTCACTCCTACATTCGATCTCCAGCGGACACAACAATTGTGAACAACCGAGATTCCTGTAGGAGTGAGCCTGCTCGCGATGGCATCAGATCCTGTCAGCGATGACTCAACTGACTAATGATGCCTCAAGGGTAATCTTCGCATTCAATACCTTGGACACCGGGCACCCTTCCTTGGCCTTGTTGCTCAGTTCTTCAAACTGCGCCTGAGTAGCGCCAGGGATTTTCGCCTTGAGGATCAACTTGATCGCAGTGATGGCAAAGCCACCCTCGACCTGATCCAGCGTAACCTCTGCCTGAGTGTCGATGCTCTCGGCCTTCAGGCCCGCATCGCCCAAAATCATCGAAAACGCCATGGAAAAACAGCCGGCATGTGCGGCGCCGATCAGTTCTTCCGGGTTGGTGCCCTTGCCGCCTTCGAAGCGGGCCTTGAAGCCGTAGGGTGCTTCTCTGAGGACGCCGGTCTCGGTAGAGATCGAGCCGATGCCGGTTTTCAGATCGCCTGCCCAATGCGCGGATGCTTTCTTCACGATAGCCATATCTGCCTCCTCAAGATCTGGCGCGGAACGCCGCGCCGTCGTGGTTTTTGCTTGCAAGGCTTCTGAGGATAGACGCCGGAACAAAGTTCAGCCCGAGTGAATCGTTGACTTTTTTAGTAGGATTTTTCTCTCAGCTATTGAAACTCGGGTATATGCCCTCATTGCACAGAACACGCTTATGAATTCGGCAGGTTTTCGTTCGCAAGAAAAAACCTGCAGACCACTCGGAGACGCAGGTTTATGAAGCAACTGTCCGATGTAAAATTTTCCACCCTCGATCTGGTGCCGGTGCGCGAGAACGGCAGCCCGGCACAATCGCTGCGCAATTCGCTGGATCTGGCGCAGCACGTCGAGAAATTCGGCTACACCCGCTTCTGGGTCGCCGAACACCACAACATGGACGGTATCGCCAGTTCTGCCACCTCGGTACTGCTGGGTTATCTGGCCGGCGGCACCTCGACGATTCGCGTCGGCTCCGGTGGGGTGATGCTGCCCAACCACGCGCCGCTGGTGATCGCCGAGCAGTTCGGCACTCTCGAAAGCCTCTATCCGGGGCGCATCGACCTCGGTTTGGGCCGCGCGCCGGGTTCCGACCAGATGACCGCCCGCGCCTTGCGCCGCGAGCGTTCCGGCAGCGCCGATGATTTCCCGGAAGACGTCGCCGAGTTGGTGCGTTTTCTCGGCCCGCGCACCCCGGATCAACGGGTGATCGCCATGCCCGGCACCGGCACCAATGTGCCGATCTGGCTGCTCGGTTCCAGCCTGTTCAGTGCGCAACTGGCCGGTGAGCGCGGTTTGCCTTACGCCTTCGCCTCGCACTTCGCTCCGCGCTTCATGCACGAGGCGATCCGCGTCTATCGCAACCACTTCAAGCCATCGGCGGTGCTCGACAAGCCGTACGTGATGCTCGGTGTGCCGCTGGTGGCGGCGGATACCGATGAGCAGGCCGATTACCTGGCGACTTCGGTGTACCAGCGCATTCTTGCGCTGATGCGTGGGCAGAGCCTGGTGCAGCGTCCACCGGTGAAAACCATGGACGGCCTGTGGCTGCCCCATGAGCGCGAGGCGGTTGGAGATTTCCTCGGTCTGGCGATGGTCGGCAGCCCACAGAAAATCCGCGCGAAGCTGGAGGTGCTGGTCGAGCAGACCCAGGCCGACGAGCTGATTTTCACCTGCGACCTGTATGAACACGCCGATCGCGTGCATTCCTACGAACTGCTGGCGCAGGTCATGAAAGGATAACGCGGCCCCCGTGTAGGAGCTGTCGAGTGAAACGAGGCTGCGATCTTTTGATCTGATTCTTTTAACCAAGATCAAAAGATCGCAGCGTGCCGCAGCGCCTACAGGTAAATCATCGCCCACAAAAAAGCCGACGCCTTCGCGTCGGCTTTTGCATTTCAGGCGCGATCAACCACGTTTGTAGACGATTTCCTTGGTGCCACCTTCGCAACTGCCAACGACCTTGCCGCCAGCGGCTGCACCCTTGTCGACAATCTCCAGCGAATAACTGGAGGCACCTTTGGCATCAATCTTCGCCGCAATCTCGCTTTTCAACTCTTCACAAGGCTTGCCAGCAGCCAACGCGCCACCCGCAAGGCTCAACAAACCTACTGCCAATATGAACTTCTTCATCGGTCGCACTCCCTGGTCGGATTAAAAGAGGTGGGCATCAGGTCTCCCGATGCACTCACCTTGTAGCGCTTTGCCATTCCTATGGCACTCGGCCAGCGCGCAAGTTCAGAAGCGTAGCCCAAAGTCAGCTGCTGGCAATGCGAAAGCCCACTTTGAGTGTTACCTGAAAATGCGCAGCCTTGCCGTCCTTGATGTGGCCACGGGTATCGACCACTTCAAACCATTCCAGATGCTTGATGCTCTTGTTCGCTTCAGCCAGCGCGTTGTTGATGGCGTCTTCGATGCTGCTGGTGGACGAGCCGACCAGCTCGACTTTCTTGTACGTGTGATGGTCACTCATGGCGATCTCCTTGGCGTTTGGAATTGACGTGTGGATTTGAGACTAGCAGTGAATCTGCACTGTTGATTTCGGCGGCCCGGCGCAAGCGAAGTTCAGATTTTCTGCACTTTCTCAAACCGCTGAAGTCCCAACCAACACACGCCACTCATCACCAATGCAGGAGAGCCACCATGGCCAACACCTCTTTACGTAAAGCCTCGTTGCAAAGCATGGAAGCCGAGATCGAGAGTCTGCTCAAATCGTTGGAAAGCTTGAAAGACGACGCTTCGGACGAGTCGCGCAAGACCCTCAAGGCGCTCAAAAGCAACGCCGAAAGCGCACTGAAGCACTCGCGCAGCCTGCTCAGCGATGCCTATGAAGAAGTCAAAGTAAAAACCCGCGAGACCGGCATCGCCACCCGCGATTACGCTCAGGAACACCCTTGGACCACCGCCGGTGTGGCGGTCGGTGCAATCGGTCTGCTCGCCGCTTATTTGCTGTTCAAGCGCGGCGAGTGATCGCTCTGGCGCAGCTCGTTCTTGAGCCATTGCGCCAGTTGCCGGGCGCGCCCGTCTGCGGCGCGCTTGGGTAGCCACAACGCCAGTTGCGCCGGGGTTTCGCAGAAGCCCCATGGCGCAACCAGGCGACCGGCCTTCAAATCCTCTGTCACCAACGGCTCCGGCGCGATTGCCACGCCAAGCCCGGCCACTGCGGCTTCCAGTAGATAATACAAATGCTCAAAACCTTGCCCGAGCTTCAGCGCCTTGGCGTCGAGGTGGTTTTGCTGTGCCCAGCTCGGCCACGCTTGTGGGCGGGAAGTGGTGTGCAGCAGCGGTTCACTGAGCAAGGCTGCGGCCGGCGCGGATTGCAGGCGTTGATAACCGCTGAACAGCGGACTCATCACCGGGCCGATGCGTTCTGCGGCCAGTTCGTAGACCTGCATGTCGGCCGGCCATGGCGGCTCGGCGAACAGCAACAAGGCATCGAGACCTGGGCGCCGTGGATCGAGATCACCTTCACCCGCTGACAAGTGCAGACGCAAGTCCGGCAGATCGGCGTTGAGCCGCCCCAGGCGTGGGATGAACCATCGCGCCAACAGACTGCCGGAGCAGCCAAGAACGAACGGCGCATCAGCGGTGCTTTGCGTCAGCTCGGCACACACACTGCGCAACCGATCAAAGGCTTCACTGCTGGCATCTCGCAGTCGAACACCGGCATCTGTGAGTTTCAAGCCGCGACCATCCTTGACGAACAGGCTCACGCCCAGATGCTCTTCGAGCACTTTGAGCTGACGGCTGACTGCACCATGCGTGACGTGCAGCTGTTCGGCCGCCTGGCTGACGCTGTTCAGCCGGGCGGTGGCTTCGAATGCGCGCAAGGCGTTCAGCGGGGGAAGGTCATGGCTCATGGTATCTGTGAGTTTTCCTGACAGGTTGTGGCGATCTTATCGGTTTTCAGCCTGGAAGGTCAGGGGTAGAGTGGACGCCATTGTCTTCTCACCCGAATTCACCTGGAGCACATCATGACCCAGACTTCGAACACCTCCAACCTGCGCAGCGGCCCTGACGATAACGGCCTGTTCGGTGCGTTCGGCGGCCGCTACGTGGCGGAAACCCTGATGCCGTTGATCCTTGATCTGGCCCGTGAATACGAAGCGGCCAAGGAAGATCCGGCGTTCAAGGAAGAACTGGCTTACTTCCAGCGTGACTATGTCGGACGTCCAAGCCCGCTGTATTTCGCCGAACGCCTAACCGAGTTTTGCGGTGGCGCGAAGATCTACCTCAAGCGCGAAGAGCTGAACCACACTGGCGCGCACAAGATCAACAACTGCATCGGCCAGATCCTGCTGGCGCGGCGCATGGGCAAAAAACGCATCATCGCCGAAACCGGCGCCGGCATGCACGGCGTGGCAACGGCCACCGTGGCTGCGCGCTTCGGTCTGGATTGCGTGATCTACATGGGCACCACCGACATCGAGCGTCAGCAGGCCAACGTGTTCCGCATGAAGCTGCTGGGCGCCGAGGTGATTCCGGTGGTGGCCGGTACTGGCACCCTGAAAGACGCGATGAACGAAGCGCTGCGTGACTGGGTGACCAACGTCGACAGCACGTTCTACCTGATCGGCACTGTGGCCGGCCCGCACCCGTACCCGGCGATGGTGCGCGACTTCCAGGCCGTGATCGGCAAGGAAACCCGCGAGCAGCTGCAAGCCCAGGAAGGTCGTCTGCCGGACAGCCTGGTGGCGTGCATCGGTGGCGGTTCCAACGCCATGGGCCTGTTCCACCCGTTCCTTGACGATCAGAGCGTTGAAATCATTGGCGTCGAGGCGGCCGGTTACGGCATCGAAACCGGTAAGCACGCGGCGAGCCTCAACGGCGGCGTACCCGGTGTGCTGCACGGTAACCGCACCTTCCTGCTGCAGGACGACGACGGCCAGATCATCGACGCTCACTCGATTTCCGCCGGCCTCGACTACCCGGGCATCGGCCCTGAGCACGCCTGGTTGCATGACATCGGCCGCGTCCAGTACACCTCGGTCACCGACGACGAAGCCCTCGCTGCGTTCCACCAGTGCTGCCGCCTCGAAGGCATCATCCCGGCACTGGAAAGCGCTCATGCGCTGGCTGAAGTGTTCAAACGCGCACCGAAACTGCCGAAGGATCACCTGATGGTGGTCAACCTCTCCGGTCGCGGCGATAAAGACATGCAGACCGTCATGCACCATATGGAACAGTCCAAGCAGGAGAAACACTGATGAGCCGCCTGCAAACCCGTTTTGCCGACCTCAAGCAACAGAACCGCGCTGCGTTGGTGACGTTCGTCACCGCCGGTGACCCGGACTACGACACCTCGCTGGCAATCCTCAAAGGTCTGCCGGGCGCTGGCGCCGATGTGATCGAGTTGGGTATGCCGTTCACCGATCCGATGGCCGATGGTCCGGCGATTCAACTGGCGAATATCCGTGCCTTGGGCGCCAGGCAGAATCTGGCGAAAACCCTGCAGATGGTTCGCGAGTTCCGCGAAGGCAACAGCGACACGCCGCTGGTGCTGATGGGCTACTTCAACCCGATTCACATGTACGGCGTTGAGCGTTTCATCGCTGATGCCAAAGCGGCGGGCGTTGATGGTCTGATCGTGGTCGACATGCCGCCGGAGCACAACGCCGAGCTGTGCGACCCGGCACAGGCTGCCGGTCTGGACTTCATCCGCCTGACCACCCCGACCACTGACGATGCGCGCCTGCCGAAAGTGCTCAATGGCAGTTCGGGCTTCGTTTACTACGTGTCGGTGGCCGGCGTGACCGGCGCCGGTGCGGCGACTCTGGAACACGTCGAAGAAGCGGTCAACCGTCTGCGTCGCCACACTGATCTGCCGATCAGCATCGGTTTCGGTATCCGTACTCCGGAACAGGCGGCGTCCATCGCTCGTTTGGCGGACGGGGTGGTGGTGGGTTCGGCACTGATCGATCACATCGCCAATGCGACCACGCCAGCCCAGGCTGTCGATGGCGTGCTGGGTCTGTGCAAGGCACTGTCCGAAGGCGTGCGTCAGGCCCGCGTCAACTGAAGGTAAAATTCCTGATACAGAGGAATTAGCGCCTCACACCACGGCCTAATTGAGCAAGACCGAGGGATTCAGAACCACGTTCTGAATCCCTTTTTGCTGTTGGTGCAGTGAGGAAAGACCCGATGAAAATGCCGAAACGTCTGATTGCCGGACTGGGTGTGCTGATGATCAGTGCGACACCGCTGCTGGCCAGCGCCGATCCACGCGATGATCACGACCACGGCGGCCCGCAGCAGGGCCAGTACAACAACCATGGCAACGACCATCGCGACGATCACCGTGGCCCGCAGAACGACCACCGTGGCGGCCCGCCGCGCGACTTCGGGCCGATCCGTCAGACCATTCGCGACAATCACGGCTACTTCGTGCGCGGCGCACCGCCACCTCCGGGTATCCATCTGGAACGCGGCCGGCCGTTGCCGCACGGGTATTACGGCGAGCGACTGGATGGTCGGGCGCTGAGTCGTCTGCCGGTGTATCCGGGTTACGAGTGGCGCCGGGCCGGGGGTGACATTGTGCTGATCGCGGTAGGCACCGGGATCGTTTACGAAATTCTGGACGGTGTTTTGTACTGATTTGGCACGATCATCTGTGGCGAGGGAGCTTGCTCCCGCTGGGGCGCGGAGCGGCCCTGAAAATTCGGCATTCAACCGATTTACGACTGCTGCGCAGCCGAGCGGGAGCAAGCTCCCTCGCCACAAGATTCAGTTCCAGTCTTCTGTCTCAGGGTAGTTCCAGTCCGCCAGATGCCTTGTGCAGTTTGCGCAGATGCTCGCCAATCTGCTTCACGTTGGCTTCACTGGCGGCAATTTCGGCCGCTCGCTTGGGTTCCAGCAACTTGCGCACCTCCTTGTCCAGATCGCCGCTCAGTGCCAGCAGTTGTTTCTGGCGTTGGGCGCTTTCGTCCTGCAGGCGCTTGAACTCACTTGGTTGCGGCAGCCCGTAGCCACGGCTGTCGAGCAGTTCTGCCGGACGACTGAGGAAGCCGCTGTTGGCGAGAATTTCCTGCAGGGTGGCGTTGGCCTTGTCCATGCCGCCGTTTTCCAGCTCCCGGGCGCCGAGGTAGCGCTGCTTGACCTCGTCCTGGGCCAGCAACAACTGGCGGCGATAACTCGCCTGTTCCAGCAGGAGCAATGCGGCGCTGGTACGCAGGTCTGCACGTTCGAACCACTGGCGACGCTCTTCGGCGGAAAGTGAGAGCCAATCTTCGACGCTGGTCTGTTTGATCGGCAACTGCTTCTTCAACACATCGAACATCGCCTGATAGCGATCGCGGAACGAGTCGAAGCGGTAGCCCAGGCGCAACGCTTCCTTGGGATTGTCGAGCACGCTGGTGTCGGCCAGCCCGCGACCTTTCATCACCTCCAGCAAGCCGTTGGGCATGATGCTGTCGAGGCCGACGAGTTGCTTGTTGTTGCTGCCGCTGCGCAGCAGTTTCAGGCCTTCCACCGCGCAGTTGTTGGAGAGGAAGAAGTAGTTGCCGTCATAGCTCCAGTGCATTTCGGCAGCGTGTTCGACCACACCTTCGATCTCGTCGCGTGACAGCTTCAGTGGCACCGAGGCGAGACTGCGCAGCTCGGTCTTGGTGTACTCGTCGATCACTTGTGCCAGCGGCAGCACGAACAGCCGCGACGGGTATTTGCCGACCAGACCGTCCCAGCTCGACAGCTGCACGTCACCGACAAAGGCGCGGTACGACAGCACCAGATGCTGGTCCAGATCGAGCCGGCAATCCGGCCCACGCGGGCGACCCGGTGCACAGATCACCAGGCGCAGCATGCTGTGGCCCCAGCGGCTGACCCAGTTCTGGTTGGCCTCAGCCAGCAGATAATCGACGGCGTACACCCGCTCCGGGTCGACCTGGCCCAAGGGCTGTTTGGCGAAATCGTTGCCGGCGTTGAGAAAGGCGAAGGTATTGCTGCAGGTGTCCTTGGCCGGTGGTGCCCAGCCGAAACGCTCCTTGTAGTAGCGATAGAGCGCCGGACGGCGACAGGCGTAGCTCGGGTCGAGGAGGAAATACTCCATGTTGACCGCGACAAACTCTTTCGGGCTGGAAATCTCGTACAGGTCCGGGCTGCGGGCCACCTGACGATTGTGTTGTTCACGCTCACCACGGCGCCCGACGTACTGTTGCCAACCGGCGAGGTCGAGCAGGCGCGGGTCATCGCTGAGGGTGAAACGTCGTTCAGTCTGGCCGCGACACTCATCGGGAAGGCCGACTAGCCCGGCGCTGTTGCTGCGACGGGTGCAGCGCTGGATCAGCGTGCGTTCGGCGGCGGGCCACAGGCGTGCGCGGTCATAAATGTGGGTGAGTTCGTGCAGCACCGTTGCCAGCAGTTCTTGGCGCACCGTGCCGTGGGGGCGATTGGTTTTTTCCTTGGCCGCGCTGCCGTCGGTGAGGCCGGCGAGCAGTTTGCGGTTCAGGTCGAGTTCGGCAACCAGGGTCGCCTGACCGTAGGCGTTGCCGGGCATATCGTCGGTCCAGCCGACATCGATGCGCCGGTCCAGCTGTTCGACGAAGCTGGGCGGCAACTTGTGCATGGCTTCATCTAGCAGCGCCTGGCTGGCCTGCTGCTGGGCGGGACTCAGGCCGTCGGTCTTGAGCCGCAATTGCAGGCTGGCGTGGGCGCTGCTGCCAAGCAGCAACAACGCCCCGGCCAGCAGCCAGGCGCCGAGTGACTTCACAGGGCGAGAATGGCTTCGGCGAGCACCTGGTCACTGGCGTCGCGGGCTTCCGGCACGCGGGTGCGCAAGGTGTTGAGGGCGGCTTCCAGGTGCGCACCGCGGATATCGCCGTTGGTGGCGACGAAGCTGGCGGCGTCGTCGTGAGCTTCGCGGATGATTTTCGAATCGCGAATCGACGTGGTGGTATCGGAGGTGAAATCGATGGTGCGCTGGGAGGCACGAACGATGATGTTACTGGTGGCTACCAGGGTGTGCGCCTGGGCCACGTCGGCCAACAAAAACAGGCCAAGGGCGGCAGCAATCAGCGGGCTACGCATGGAACGACTCCGGAGGGCAATGATAACGAGGGATCAGGATAGCTATTGGACGAGAATTGCCTGTGCCAGTTCAAGGTCGCTGACATGAAGTTTTGGTCGTGATTTGCGCAGGTAATGCAGTGCGGATTCGAGCTGCGCGCCGCGCAATTCACCGTCACTGGCAACGAACGCCGCCGCGTCATCGTGAGCGGCGATGATCAGTTTACGGTCGAATGGCGCCGAAGACACCATTCCGGTCGCCCAAAGGCTGACCACAGTGTTTTGTGTGGAGACATCAAAGGCATCGACCGAGGTCGCCCAGAAGGCGCTGATCAACAAAGAAGGGAAAAGCAGTTTGAATAAACGCATGAGACTCGGTAACGGTTAACGAGCCTCAAGGCTAGCGCAAATGCCCGGGCCAGAGCCAGCGGCGAAACATCGGGACACGACTGACGTGTCCCTTCGGCAACGGCGATCAGATCGCCAGGATGGCTTGCGCCAGCTGGAAGTCGGTTGCGTTCAGTTGCGGTGCCTGATGACGGATCAGGTCCAGCGCGCTTTCCAGCTTCACGCCGCGAATCTGGCCTTCGCTGGCGACGAAGCTGGCGGCATCGTCACGGGCGGCGATCACGACTTTGTTGTCACGCAACGAAGAGCTGACGTCGGAAGTGGCGTCCGAAGAGGACTTCAGCGCGCCAACCACGGCATCGGTGGTGACGATGAAACTGGATGCGCTGGCGTTGGCAGCCACGGCCAGCAAGGCGGCAGCGCTGAGCAGGCGAAGACGGGACATGATGGATCTCCTGATAGTAAACCGTATTGAGAGGTGGCTTGTGTCTGATGAGTCAGACGCGGGTTACAGAAGATTCGCCACGTTCTGCCGTGGATATTAGGCCTGCGCGCGGGGTTCGGACAGTGGGCAGAATGCTAGCGCCAGAAGGGTTTTTCCAGTTCATTGAGCCGATCGGCTTGGCTTAAGCCCAGATCCGCGAGATCGCGCTGATCGAGCTGAGCCAGCAAGCGCCGCGTCCTGGCGCGTTCCATTGCTTGCCACAAGTCATGTAGCAGGCGTCGCAATGAGTAAGGGTAAGCGTGGGTCTGAATCGAAGTTGTTGAAACATCCTGTAAGTCTTTCATGGCGTATTCCTTAAACCGAGAGCGGATCAAGGACATGCTGCGCGCGAAGCAGTGGGAGTAGCAGATACACTCAGATGAAATTGTACTGGTTCAGATCAAGGAATATATAAACTGTACCTGTTGTTGATTTGGGTTGCTGTATGGGCGCTTTTCAAACCCTGAAACGACAAAACCCGTCGCGGTTTCCCGCGACGGGTCTTGTTTGTTCAATTCGGGTTGCTGGCGGTGGGTCTAATGACCAGAGCCAGCGACGCTACTTAGCGCCAGAACGGCTTGCTCAGCTCTTCGTAGCGTTGTGCTTCGCTGATACCGGCGTCAGCCAGCAGACGCGAATCCAGACGAGCCAGTTGATGGCGGCTGGAGATGCGGCGCTGCCACAACATCAGGTTGGCGATAACGCGCAGAGGCAGGGAAGCCTGGTTTTTTGCAGCTTTGTCTTCGAAGAACAGTTCGGAACTGAGTGTACGTTCCATGGTTGACATCCTTCCGCTTGTGGCGGGATCAGGTAGTGGTTTGACTGGTGCCCATGATCCTCTCGTTTGCCTAGTCTCTCTAGATACAGTTCAACTGTATTGTGAGTGACCAGTTAACTGTTTATAGGGGGTGTACGGGTCAAAATCGAGCAAACTGTACCTGTCCGCACTTAAGTGGTGCATTTTTGCGCAATCTCGGGGTTGGGGTAGGCAAAAGCTATAGGAAATCACCGGTACAGCAGTACAGTTTTTGCCAGAAAGGGGCAATGAAAAAACCGCTGACACAAACAATGTTTGCATCAGCGGTTCGACTGTGCGGATTACACCGCGAGCATGCGACCGGTTTCTTCCAGGTTCATGTGCCAGCTCAGGGCTTCGCGCAGGATGTGCGGTGTGTGCCCGCCGATGGCGCAGGCGGCGGTGAAGTAATCATTCAGCGCCCGGCGGTAATCGGGATGCACACAGTTGTCGATGATCACCCGGGCGCGCTCGCGCGGTGCCAGGCCGCGCAGGTCGGCCAGACCGATTTCGGTCACCAGGATGTCGACGTCATGCTCGGTGTGGTCAACGTGGCTGACCATCGGCACTACGCTGGAAATCGCTCCACCCTTGGCAATCGACTTGGTCACGAACACCGCCAGGTGCGCATTGCGCGCGAAATCACCCGAGCCACCGATGCCGTTCATCATCCGTGTGCCGCAGACGTGGGTGGAGTTGACGTTACCGTAGATGTCGAACTCCAGCGCGGTGTTGATGCCGATGATGCCCAGACGACGCACCACTTCCGGGTGGTTGGAGATCTCTTGCGGGCGCAGCACCAGTTTGTCCTTGTACTTCTCCAGGTTGCCGAACACGTCGCTGTTGCGCCGCTCCGACAAAGTGATCGAGCTGCCCGAAGCGAAGCTCAGCTTGCCGGCATCGATCAGGTCGAAGGTCGAATCCTGCAGCACTTCGGAATACATGGTCAGGTCTTCGAACGGCGAATCGATCAGGCCGCACATCACCGCGTTGGCGATGTTGCCGATCCCGGCCTGCAACGGGCCGAGCTTGTTGGTCATGCGCCCGGCGTCGACTTCCTGCTTGAAGAAGGTGATCAGGTGCTCGGCGATGGCATTGGTATCGACATCCGGGGTCGACACCGTGGACGGCGAATCCGCCTGCTGGGTGATGACGATGGCGACGATCTTTTCCGGTGGGATCGGGATCGCGGTGCTGCCGATGCGATCGTCGACCTTTACCAGCGGGATCGGCGTGCGCGTCGGGCGGTAGGTGGGGATATAGATGTCATGCAGGCCTTCGAGGTTGGCGTTGTGCGCCAGGTTGATCTCGACGATCACCTGTTTGGCGAAAATCGCGAAGCTCGCGGAGTTGCCTACCGAGGTGGTCGGCACGATGTGGCCCTGCTCGGTGATGGCCACGGCTTCGATCACCGCGATGTCCGGCAGCTTCAGTTGCTGGTTGCGCAGTTGCTCGACGGTTTCCGACAGGTGCTGGTCGATAAACATCACTTCGCCGGCGTTGATCGCCTTGCGCAAGGTGCTGTCGACCTGGAACGGCATGCGCCGCGACAGCACACCGGCCTCGGTCAGTTGCTTGTCGAGGTCGTTGCCCAGGCTCGCGCCGGTCATCAGGCTGATCTTCAGCGGCGTGACCTTGGCTCGCTCGGCCAGTGCGTGAGGGACGGCTTTGGCTTCGCCGGCGCGGGTGAAGCCGCTCATGCCGACGGTCATGCCGTCTTCAATCAGCGCGGCGGCGTCGGCGGCGCTCATCACTTTATCCAACAACGAAGGCAGGCGAATACGGTCACGGTACATGGATTATTTTCTCGGGAAGCGAGTAGCAGGATGCGCAGTCTAGTGAATTTCGCGGGCGCCTGTCCCGCTACCAAGGTCGCAAACGAGGCGTCTATTTAGCGGCTTTGAAGTAAAACACCGTTACCGGAACTGCAACAACGTGGCAAATTGTCCGACGCTGTGCGCAAACAAAAACGCCCCGACAAGTCGGGGCGTCCGGTGCAGCTGCGGAGGATTACTCCACCGCTTTGACCATGTCTTCGATGACTTTCTTCGCGTCGCCGAACACCATCATGGTCTTGTCCAGATAGAACAGCTCGTTGTCCAGACCGGCATAACCGCTGGCCATCGAGCGCTTGTTGACGATGATGGTCTTGGCCTTGAACGCTTCGAGAATCGGCATACCGGCAATCGGCGATTTCGGATCGTTCTTGGCGGCCGGGTTGACCACGTCGTTGGCGCCGAGTACCAGCACCACGTCGGCCTGGCCGAACTCGGAGTTGATGTCTTCCATCTCGAACACCTGGTCGTAAGGCACTTCGGCCTCGGCCAGCAGCACGTTCATGTGCCCCGGCATGCGACCGGCCACCGGGTGGATCGCGTACTTCACGGTCACGCCGCGATGGGTCAGTTTCTCGGTCAGCTCTTTCAATGCATGCTGCGCACGGGCCACCGCCAGGCCGTAACCCGGGACGATGATCACGGTGTCGGCGTTGGTCAGCAGGAAGGTCGCGTCGTCGGCGGAACCGGACTTCACCGGACGCGCCTCTTTCGCACCCGCAGGTCCTGCGTCGGCCGTGTTGCCGAAACCGCCGAGCAGTACATTAAAGAAAGAACGGTTCATCGCCTTGCACATGATGTACGAGAGAATCGCGCCGCTCGAACCCACCAGCGAGCCGGCAATGATCAGCATCGAGTTGTTCAGCGAAAAGCCGATACCCGCTGCCGCCCAGCCCGAATAACTGTTGAGCATCGACACCACCACCGGCATGTCGGCACCGCCGATCGGGATGATGATCAGCACGCCCATCACGAATGCCAGGGCCAGCATCAGCGCGAATGCGGCGAGGTTGCCGGTGAGCATGAAGGTCACGCCCAGCACCAGCGTCGCCAGACCGAGTACCGCGTTCAGCTTATGCTGACCAGCGAACTGTACCGGAGCACCCTGGAACAGGCGGAACTTGTACTTGCCCGACAGCTTGCCGAACGCGATCACCGAGCCGGAGAAGGTGATTGCACCAATCGCCGCGCCGAGGAACAGTTCCAGACGATTGCCCGCGGGGATCGAGTCGCCCAGTTGCTTGACGATGCCCAGTGATTGCGGCTCGACCACCGCAGCAATCGCGATGAACACTGCCGCCAGACCGATCATGCTGTGCATGAACGCGACCAGTTCCGGCATCTTGGTCATTTCGACGCGCTTGGCCATGATCGAACCGGCAGTGCCGCCGATCAGCAGGCCGACGATGACGTAACCGATACCCGCAGTCGCCAGCTCTGCGCCCAACTTATAGATGAGGCCGATGGTGGTAAGAATGGCCAGCGCCATGCCAAGCATGCCGAACAGGTTGCCGCGCCGCGAGGTGGTCGGGTGCGACAGGCCTTTGAGGGCCTGGATGAAACAGATCGACGCGATCAGGTAGAGCGTCGTGACGAGATTCATGCTCATTACTTCGGCGCCTCTTCTTTTGCTTTCGGGGCTTTCTTCTTGAACATCTCAAGCATGCGGCGGGTGACCAGGAAGCCACCGAACACATTGACCGCCGCCAGTGCCACGGCGAGGGTGCCCATGGTCTTGCCCAGCGGCGTGACGGTCAGCGCAGCAGCGAGCATGGCGCCGACGATCACGATTGCCGAAATGGCGTTGGTCACCGCCATCAACGGCGTGTGCAGCGCAGGTGTAACGTTCCAGACCACGTGATAACCGACATAAATCGCCAGCACGAAGATGATCAGGTTGTAGATACCGGGGGAGATAAGCTCTTCCATCGTCTGAATCCCTGCTTAGGCGTTTTTGCGGATGACTTGGCCGTCGCGGCACATCAGGCACGCGGCGACGATGTCGTCTTCGAGGTTGACGTCGAACTGGCCTTCTTTGGTGAACACCAGCTTGAGGAAGTCCAGCAGGTTGCGGGCGTACAGCGCCGAAGCATCTGCGGCGACTTCACCGGCGAGGTTGGTCGGGCCGACGATGGTCACACCGTTCTCGACCACCACCTGATCGGCCACGGTCAACGGACAGTTGCCGCCCTGAGCTGCCGCGAGGTCGATGACCACCGAGCCTGGCTTCATCTGCGCCACGGTGTCCGCGCTCAACAGTGTCGGCGCCTTGCGGCCCGGAATCAGCGCAGTGGTGATAACGATATCGGCCTGCTTGGCGCGTTCGTGCACGGCCTGGGCCTGACGCTGCATCCAGCTCGCCGGCATCGGGCGCGCGTAACCGCCGACACCGACCGCGCATTCGCGCTCTTCGTCAGTCTCGTAAGGCACATCGACGAACTTGGCGCCGAGGGATTCGATTTGTTCCTTCACTGCCGGACGCACGTCAGACGCTTCGATCACCGCACCCAGACGTTTCGCCGTGGCAATCGCCTGCAACCCGGCCACACCGGCGCCGAGAATCAGCACGCGCGCCGCTTTCACGGTGCCCGCAGCGGTCATCAGCATCGGCATGAAGCGCGGATAGTAGTGCGCAGCCAGCAACACCGCCTTGTAGCCGGCGATGTTCGCCTGCGACGACAACACATCGAGACTCTGCGCCCGAGAGGTGCGCGGCGCCGCTTCCAGGGCGAACGCGGTAATCCCGCACTCGGCCATTTTGGCGATGGTGTCGTTATTGAAGGGGTTGAGCATGCCCACCAGCACCGTGCCGCGCTTGATCAGCGCCAGTTCGGCATCGCTGGGAGCGACCACTTTGAGAATCAGCTCGGCACCGAACGCATCGTTGGCACTGCCAATGGTTGCGCCCGCCGCTTCATAGGCACTGTCAACAACACTGGCTTTGACGCCGGCGCCGGTTTGCACAGTGACCTTATGACCTTGGCTGATCAGCTTTTTAATGGTTTCCGGGGTTGCAGCAACCCGTGTTTCACCGGTCTGGGTTTCGAGAGGAACACCAATGTGCACGTCAAATCTCCTGCGTGATCTTATTGAGTAAACCCAGGCACTGCGGATGGTGCGACTGGGGCGGCCGATCAGCACGATCCCGCCAAATCAGGGCGGGGCGCGGCATTTTGCAGGCGAACTTTATGCCCTTCAAGGGATTATGACGGGTGACGGAAAATTAACTACAAGTCATCCCGTGACCGAATGTCGCAGATGGCCAGTTGAATCCCTTGCAGGCCGTGCCTTGTAAGGATTCTGGCTGAATTTGAAAAATTTTCTCATCGGCGGCGTGAATAGGCCGCAATGAGTCGCGGATGGAGGCTCAAAGCCACGTCGGCAGGCGCTTGTGTGACGTCTGTACGACTTTCGGATACAGTCTGTGATTTTGCGACAAATACTTATATCTGTAGGGCTTTGATTTTCCTGACTACCGGGTTAGTAATCGCCGTAAGCCTTTATCCTTCTAGGCTGTAGCTGTTTGCCTGATTCACCAGCCAATCGCGAAAGGCCTTGAGTGATGCCGATTCGACCTTTCGCTCCGGAATCATCAGGTAATAGGCCTTGATGCTGGAGAGCGCATTCGGGTTGGCGATCACCAGCCGTTGCTCGGCCAGTTCACGCTGGATCAGGAACGGTGGGATCAGTGCAATCCCCATGTCATGCATGGCCGCCTGAGCCAGCATGGAGAATAGCTCGTAGCGTGGGCCTGTCATGTCGCGTGGAATGTTCAGGTGCCGAGCGTTGAACCACTGGCGCCAGGCGTAGGGGCGAGTGGTCTGTTGCAGTAACGGCAACTCGGCGATTTCGTCGGGTGTCAGCTGCGTTCTGTTGCCGAGCAGGGCAGGGCTGCAGACCGGCATCGGATTTTCGCCCATCAACCTGTGGGATTCGGTACCCGACCAATCGGCGTCGCCAAAGTAGATCGCCGCGTCAAAATCGGTGTCGGCAAACAGGAACGGACGGGTGCGGTTGGTCAGGTTGACCGTCACTTCCCGGTGCTTGAGCTGGAAATCCTTGAGGCGTGGCAGCAGCCACTGAGTGCCGAACGTAGGCACTACCGCCAACTCGATCACGTTGGTGCCTTGCTGGCCCATGACTGAGAGCGTGTCGCGCTCGACGGCGTCCAGTTGCGTAGCCACCCGACGGCTGTAGGAAAGGCCGGCTTCGGTCAGCTTCACTCCGCGCCGCGAGCGTCGGAACAGTTCCACGCTGAGGAAGTCCTCAAGGCTGGCGATCTGTCGGCAAATGGCGCCTTGTGTGAGGGAAAGCTCTTCGGCGGCCTTGGTAAAGCTCTCATGACGAGCGGCGGCTTCGAAGCTGATCAGGGCCGTGGTGCTGGGGATCTTCCTGCGCATGTACGTCAACCTCACTAATGCGCCGCGTAAAAGGCATTCAGCGACGTTTCGGAGTGAGAAATTAGCACAACAGGATGCGAAATCCTCGTTTGCCGTGCTGACGAGCCGGGCCTAGGATCAATGCCACGTTAATTCACCGATTTGCGAGGACACACTCATGGGCGGTAAAGCTAGCTTCAACTGGATCGATCCCTTGCTGCTGGATCAACAGCTCACCGAAGAGGAGCGCATGATCCGTGACACCGCCGCCCAGTTCGCTGAGCAGAGCCTGGCGCCACGTGTCCTCGAAGCTTTCCGCCATGAGAAAACCGATCCGGCGATCTTCCGCGAAATGGGCGAAGTCGGCCTGCTCGGTGCGACCATCCCTGAGCAGTACGGTGGCAGCGGCCTGAACTACGTCAGCTACGGCCTGATTGCTCGCGAAGTAGAACGTGTCGACTCCGGCTACCGCTCGATGATGAGTGTGCAATCGTCGCTGGTAATGGTGCCGATCAACGAATTCGGCACCGAAGCACAGAAACAGAAATACCTGCCGAAACTGGCCTCCGGTGAATGGATCGGCTGCTTCGGCCTGACCGAGCCAAACCACGGCTCCGACCCGGGCGCGATGATCACCCGTGCGCGCAAAGTCGACGGCGGCTACAGCCTGACCGGTGCCAAGATGTGGATCACCAACAGCCCGATCGCCGATGTGTTCGTGGTCTGGGCCAAGGACGATGCGGGCGACATCCGTGGCTTCGTACTGGAAAAAGGCTGGAAGGGCCTGAGCGCTCCGGCGATTCACGGTAAGGTCGGCCTGCGCGCATCGATCACCGGCGAAATCGTCATGGACAACGTGTTTGTTCCGGAAGAAAACATCTTCCCCGATGTGCGCGGTCTGAAAGGCCCGTTCACCTGTTTGAACTCCGCACGCTACGGCATCTCCTGGGGTGCGTTGGGCGCTGCCGAGTTCTGCTGGCACACCGCTCGCCAGTACACCCTTGATCGTCAGCAGTTTGGGCGTCCATTGGCTGCCACCCAGCTTATTCAGAAGAAACTGGCCGACATGCAGACCGAGATCACCCTGGCGCTGCAAGGCTGCCTGCGCCTGGGTCGCATGAAGGACGAAGGCACTGCAGCGGTCGAAATCACCTCGATCATGAAGCGCAACTCCTGTGGCAAGTCGCTGGATATCGCTCGCATGGCTCGTGACATGTTGGGCGGCAACGGTATCTCCGACGAGTTCGGCGTGGCCCGTCACCTGGTCAATCTGGAAGTGGTGAATACTTATGAAGGTACTCACGACGTTCACGCGCTGATCCTCGGTCGTGCGCAAACCGGTCTGCAGGCGTTCTATTAACAGGAGAGCGACCATGGGCGCGCTGTCGCATCTGCGGGTACTGGATTTATCACGCGTGCTGGCCGGGCCGTGGGCCGGGCAGATTCTCGCCGACCTTGGCGCCGAGGTGATCAAGGTCGAGCGCCCTGGCAATGGCGATGACACGCGCGCCTGGGGGCCACCCTTCCTTAAGGACGCCTATGGTGAGAACACCAGCGAGGCGGCCTATTACCTGTCGGCCAACCGCAACAAGCAATCGGTGACGATCGACTTCACTCGGCCTGAAGGTCAGAGCCTCGTGCGGGAGCTGGCGGCGAAGTCGGACATTCTCATCGAGAACTTCAAGGTCGGTGGGCTGGCTGCCTATGGGCTGGACTACGAATCGCTGAAGGCGATCAATCCGGATCTGATCTATTGCTCGATCACCGGCTTCGGTCAAACCGGGCCGTATGCCAAGCGCGCGGGTTACGACTTCATGATCCAGGGGCTCGGCGGGCTGATGAGCCTGACCGGTCGCCCCGAAGGTGATGAAGGTGCCGGGCCGGTGAAGGTGGGGGTTGCGTTGACGGACATCCTTACAGGTCTGTACTCGACGGTGGCGATTCTGGCAGCGCTGGCTCATCGTGATCACGACGGTGGTGGGCAACACATCGATATGGCTTTGCTGGATGTGCAGGTCGCATGTCTGGCGAACCAGGCGATGAACTATCTGACTACTGGCAATGCGCCGAAGCGTCTGGGTAATGCACATCCGAACATCGTGCCCTATCAGGACTTCCCGACGGCCGATGGTGATTTCATTCTTACCGTTGGTAATGACGGGCAGTTCCGCAAGTTTGCCGAGGTGGCGGGCCAGCCGCAGTGGGCGGACGATCCGCGTTTCTCGACTAACAAGCTGCGGGTCGCGAATCGCGCGGTACTGATTCCTCTGATCCGTCAGGCGACTGTGTTCAAAACCACCGCCGAATGGGTGGCGCAGTTGGAGCAGGCGGGCGTGCCGTGTGGGCCGATCAATGATCTGTCCCAGGTGTTTGACGATCCGCAGGTGAAAGCACGTGGGTTAGCGATAGAGCTTCCGCATGCACTGGCCGGGATGGTGCCGCAGGTAGCGAGTCCGATCCGACTGTCACAGACGCCGGTCGAGTACCGTCGTGCGCCTCCTTTATTGGGCGAGCATACGTTGGAGGTGTTGCAGCGGGTGCTGGGTCTGGGCGCTGGTACGGTGGATGCGCTCAGGGCTGATGGAGTGCTTTGAGTAGCGCTTCTATATAGAAGGAGTCGTTTTCCTCCCTCTATATAGAGAGGTTTGTATGTTTTTTAATCGATCTGTAAGTTGTTGAAAGAAAAGTGAAAAAAGCGGTTGACGGCAGATTCAGGAAGTCTATAATTCGCCCCACTTCCGGCGCAGTCGAAACGGAAAACTCCTTGAGATTCAATGAGTTATGCGGTTTTCGACAGCGGCTTGCTTCAGTTCATCGAGGCCTG
>NZ_JBRFIX010000010.1:0-205587 GCF_053456425.1 Pseudomonas sp. LF020 | reverse complement strand
TGAATTCCTTATTGGCGCTTTGGGTAGAAGGGGCGGGACGAGAAGTCTCCCACGGTCTGTACTGGTCAGAGTCAGAATCGAGTCTGTAGTCCCGCCCACCCCTTCAAGTCTAAACATACAAGCGAGCCTGCTCGCGAAGGCGTCTTGGTTGTCACCTCATAAACCGCAGCGCCAGCCCCTGGCATCCTTCGTTGATACGCTGCTCCCGCCAGGCAATCTGCCCCGACACCACCGTAGTATTCACCCGATAACGAAAACTCCTGTCAGCAAACGGCGTCCACCCGCACTGCGACAGAATCGGCTGCCGCGACACTTCCAGAGCCGCTGGCTCGACCAGCACCAGATCCGCCCAATACCCCTCGCGCAAATAACCCCGATCCGGAATCGCAAACAGATCCGCCACTCGGTGACTGGTCTTTGCCACCAATGTTGTGATCGGCAGCACGCCATCGGCCACCAGCTCCAACAGTGCCGGTAAGGCGTGTTGCACCAGCGGCAAACCGGCAGGCGCTTCGGCATACGGGCGCTGCTTTTCTGCCCAGGTATGCGGTGCGTGATCGCTGCCAATGACGTCCAGTCGATTGCTCAGTAACGCCGCGCGCAGGGCATCGCGGTCGGCTGGTGTCTTGATCGCCGGGTTGCATTTGATCAGGTTGCCGAGGGCTGGATAGTCGCGGTCATCGAACAGCAGATGATGCAGGCAGACTTCAGCGCTGATGTGTTTTTGCGCGAGCGGCTTGTCCTCGAACAACTCGAGCTCACGCGCAGTGGTCAGGTGCAGCACGTGCAGGCGGGTGCCGTATTTTCTCGCCAGTTCCACCGCCAGCGAAGAGGAGCGGTAGCAAGCCTCGGCATCACGAATCAGTGCATGGATATTCGCCGGCAGGTGGTCGCCGTGGAGTTCGCGCAGACGTGCTGCATTGGCCTCGATGCTCGGTGTGTGTTCGCAATGGGCCAGCAGGATCGTCGGCACTACGGCGAACAGACGCTCGAGAGTTTTCGGGTCATCCACCAACATGTTGCCGGTGGATGCGCCCATGAACACTTTGACCCCGGCCACTTCGCAGGGATTGAGTGCGGCGACGGTGTCGAGGTTGTCCTGACTGACACCGAAGTGGAAGCCATAATTGGCCACGGAGTTAATCGCCGCCCGACGCTTTTTATCCGCCAACGCTTCGAGGGTGAGGGTGGCCGGTCGGGTGTTGGGCATGTCCATGAAACTGGTGATGCCGCCCGCCACCGCAGCGCGCGACTCGCTATGAATACTGCCCTTGGCCGGCGACCCCGGTTCGCGAAAATGCACCTGGTCATCAATCATCCCCGGCAACAGCCATTGACCTTGGGCGTCAATTTCCACGCGGGCATTTTCACCCTCGATGCTGCGCGCAATCTTGACGATGCGGCCATGACTGACCAGCAGATCGCCATCGTACTCGCGTCCTTCGTTGACCAGCCTGGCGTTGCGAATCAGCACGCTGCTCATGGTTCAGAACTCGTTTTGCAAGGCTTTGTAACCGCGCACCAGATCGACGTTGGTGCGCGCCACGTCTTCGGAAAACTCCGAGGCGCTGACACTCACTGGCGGGAACTGCGAGAGGTCGGTGTTGGGGCCGATGCGGGTGGTGGAGGGCACGTAAAACGCGTCCGGCAAATCTCGGCCGTCGACTACCGAGTTGTGTCGAACCACACAGCCGTCACCGACCACACAATTGAACAGCACGCTATTGAAGCCAATGAACACCCGGTCACCGACCTTGCACGGACCATGCACGATCGAGCGGTGTGCGATCGAGCTGAATTCGCCGATGGTTACTGCCGCGCCGGATTTGGAGTGAATCACCACGCCGTCCTGGATATTCGAATTGGCGCCGATGGTGATCGGCTCCATCATGCCCGAAGCGTCTACTTCATCAGCACGGATCACCGCGTAGGGGCCGACGAAGACGTTCTCACCGATGACCACCTTGCCGCAGATGATCGCGGTTTTATCGACGTAGGCCGACTCGGCAATGTGCGGCAAATCGCCGGAAGGGTTTTTGCGAATCATGGTTGGCTCAGCGCGTCGTAAAGGGTGTTGAGGTTGTATTCGAACAATCCGGCAAAGGTGCTGGCCGGGCCACTGGCGGCGAGGGCATCGGAGTACAACGTGCCGCCAATGTGCGCGCCGCTTTCCTCGGCGATCTGCTTGAGCAGGCGCGCGTCCTTGATGTTTTCCATGAACACCGCTTTGACCTTGGCCTGACGGATCTGGGTGATCAGCGCGGCGACTTCGGCAGCCGAAGGTTCACGCTCGGTGGACAGACCTTGCGGCGCCATGAAGTCGATGCCGTAGGCCTGACCGAGATAACCGAAGGCATCGTGGCTGGTGACAATCTTGCGATTGCCCGGCGGCAGTGAACCGAGCTTGGCCTTGGCTTCGGCGAGCAGGGCGTAGATCTGTTTCAGGTAGGTCTGACTGTTGCGTTGGTAGTCGGCCTTGTTCGCCGGATCGGCAGCGATCAGTGCCTTGGTGATGTTGGCGATGTACAGCTCGGTGTTGGCCAGATTGTGCCAGGCGTGCGGGTCGGGAATGGTCTCGCCATCTTCCTCCAGCGAGCGAGGAATCACTCCGTGGCTGGCACTGACAACCGTGGCTTTGGTCTCAGTGCTGGTCACCAGGCGATCGAGCCATGGTTCGAAACCGAGGCCGTTTTTGATGATCAGTTTGGCTTTGAGCAGCGCTTTGGCATCGTCCGGTGTCGGTTCATAGGTGTGCGCGTCGGCGTCCGGGCCGACCATATTGGTGATCTGGATGTGCTCGCCACCCACCTGGTGAACCATGTCGGCGAGGATGCTGAAGCTGGTGACCACGGGCAATTTTTCCGCCGCCGACAACGACATCGAGAGCAGCAGGCTGAACAGTACGAGTAAAGCGCGCATCGGGAAACACCTCATGGGGATGTGAGCAAAGGCGGGCGGCGCAGCAAACCGTGCACCGGCCCGAACACGACCGACAGCAGATAACCGATCCCCGCGACCAGCACGATGGCCGGACCACTGGGCAGCGAGTAGTAGAACGAGATCAACAATCCGCACCACACCGACAGGCAGCCGATAAGCGCCGAGATCGCAATCAGGGCAGGCAGGCGACGACTCCAGAACCGCGAAGCGGCGGCGGGCAGCATCATCAGGCCGACCACCATCAAGGCGCCGATGGCCTGGAAACCGATCACCAGATTCAGTACCACCAATGTCAGGAACACACCGTGGGCGAGCGGGCCGAGCCGGCTGACGGTTTGTAGGAACAACGGGTCGAGGGTGTCGAGCAGCAGCGGTTTGTAGATCAGGGCCATGGCGGCTAGGCTCAGTCCCGACACCCACAACATGCCGTTGAGGGTTGGGCCGTCGACGGCGAGCGCTGAGCCGAACAGCAAGTGCAGCAGATCCAGACGCTTGCCGGCGATGCCAAGAATCAGCACGCCACTGGCGAGCGAGATCGGGTAGATCGCAGCGAGGCTGGCGTCTTCGCGCAGACCGGTGCGGCGGGTAATCCAGGCGGCCAGTCCGGCCATGCCCAGCCCGGCACCCAGACCACCGAAGGTCAACGCGGGCAGACTCAGACCGGCGAACCAGAAGCCCAATGCCGCGCCGGGAAGGATGCCGTGGGCAACGGCGTCACCGATCAGACTCATGCGCCGCAGGATCAGAAACACGCCAAGTGGCGCTGTGCTACAGGCCAATACCAGTCCGCCGAGCAGCGCTCGGCGCATGAACACGAACTCGCTGAACGGTTGCCAGAGGTGGGCGACGGTAAGCATCAGGCCACCCGCATATTGGGTGTTTGCTGGATCAGTTCGGTACTGGGTCCGAACAGGCATTCGCGGTTTTTGATCAGCAGTGTCTGCGGAATGTGTTGACGGACGGCAGCGAGGTCATGGCCGACCATCAGCAATGTCCGTCCTTCCGAGTGCCAGGCTTGGATGTGTTGCCAGAGCAATTGCTGGCCCAGTTCATCGAGAGCGGCGTGGGGTTCATCAAGAAGCAGCAATGGGGCGTCGGTTAGACTTAAGCGGGCGAGCAGGGCGCGTTGCAATTCGCCACCGGAAAGGGCCATCAGCGGACGCGCTCCCAGTCCGTTCAAGTGCCAGTTATCGAGTGCGTAAGCCAGACGTTGCGCGCGCAGTTTTGTTGATAAGCGCCGGCCCCAGAAACCGGCGGCTACCAGTTCTTCCAGGCTGATGGGGAACTGCCGATCAAGGTGTTGCTGTTGCGGCAGGAACGCTAAACCGCCCTGACGTGGAACACCCAGTGCGACCTTTCCCGATAACGGCTTCTGCAATCCGGCTATGACTTTCAGCAGGCTGCTTTTACCGCAGCCGTTGGCGCCGATGATGGCGCTCAGGCTGCCGTGTTCCAGCGAGAGGGTCAGTGGTGAAGCCAGTGGTTGGCCGGGTGCGCCCCAACTCAGGGTGTGGCAACGGATCATGCGAGTTCTCGGTGCCAATGGCTTTCGGCAACAGCGTCGTGGGCGTGCAGGCTTTCGGCGTGGATCACTCGCAGGTGGAATCCACTGACGCCGGGGGAGCGACGCAGTGCCAGATTGAGTCGCCGCGCGGCGTCTTCGCAGAACATCAGGTTCTGCCCATTGGCCAACGCGAAGGCTTGCTCGTCGGCACGTTTCACGGCGGTTTGCACTGCGGTGCCGAGCGCCGCTTCGGCGTCATTGATGATCACACTCAGGGGAAGCTCGTCGATGAACTCGTCGAGATGCATGTGCAGATGCGCGGTGCTGCGTTGGCTGTGCGGGGTGGCGACAATGCCTTGGCTTGATCCAAGCCAGGTTAAAACTTCGGCATGTTGCAGTGGCTTGTTGGCGAAGTCATCGATGAATTGCTGCTGAATCAACTGCCGCGCCAAAGCTGCTGAACAGGGGCAAGTTGAGGAGTAGGGCACCTCAATTTTCAGTTCCACGTGGAACACTCTGTTTTTCAGGCTCGCAGAAATACTCACTGGGTAGCTCTTCCAGCCGGCTAGAGGGCTGACTAACGCAGGCCTTTTCAGCAGCACTTCGCAGTGGATTTTCAGGTAGGCGCCGTTGGATAAACCATCATGGCTGGCCAGAAAATCCTCGAGAACCTGGCGTAACAGGGAGGGAGATAGGTCCTGCCGCTCAAGTGCCGCCAGTGCGAGATACAGCCGCGACATGTGAATACCGCGCGCCTCGCCATCATCGAGACTCACGCCTGCATCAGCTTTTGCGCCCAGACGTTGACCTTGCAATAAAACAGGCAGAGCAATGCCGCACATTCCCACCCAATCAAGCGGTAATGCCTGACGAGCGGCTTGAATTGCAATATCCGGAAGTGTCAGCGAATTCATGTTAGGGACCGTCGTGTTGATTGAATTAGATGTTACATTATAACAATTCAAATCACGATGCCTTTTTCATGAACAGGCTTTCACATGCACAGACGTCATCTGCTCAGTCTACTTCTGGCCAGCACGGCCTTGGCTTTTCCCTTCACCGTTTCGGCTACGCAAATTCGCAATGCGCGCCTATGGCGTTCGGATGACAAGCTGAGATTGGTCTTCGACCTTAGCGGTCCGGTGCGCTACAAAACCTTTTCGCTGAGCTCTCCAGAACGCTTGATCATCGACCTTCCCGGGGCGAGTTTGAGTGGCGATTTCAGTCAATTGACGCTTGCCGATACGGCTATTCATTCGATTCGATCAGGGCATTTTGGTCGGGGTGATACACGGATCGTTCTCGATCTGAACCATCCGGTGCTATTGAACAGCTTCCTTTTGGCGCCTCAAGATGGCCAAGGACACCGCTTGGTGCTTGATCTGGTAAACGCCAAACAAGCATCAAGTCCGGCAATGGTTCCACGTGAAACACCCTCGAATCAGGCTCACCCCAAGCGCGACATCATCGTTGTCGTTGATCCCGGGCACGGCGGGAAAGACCCAGGTGCGGTTGGCGCCAAGGGTGAGCGGGAAAAAGATGTGGTTCTTGCCATCGCTCAATTGCTCGCCAAACGCCTGAAAAGGGAGAAAGGCTTCGACGTAAAACTGGTGCGCAATGACGACTTCTTCGTCCCGCTGCGCAAGCGTGTGGACATCGCTCGTCAGCACAAGGCCGACATGTTTATCTCGGTGCACGCCGATGCGGCACCGCGCCTGACGGCGTCGGGAGCGTCGGTATATTGCCTGTCCGAAGGTGGGGCGACGTCAGCGACTGCACGCTTCATGGCGCAGCGGGAGAACGGCGCGGATCTGCTGGGTGGCGACCAGTCTGCTCAACCTCAAGGACAAGGATCCGATGCTCGCGGGCGTGATCCTCGACATGTCGATGAACGCCACCATCGCCGCCAGTCTGCAACTCGGCAGCACCGTTCTCGGCAGTCTGGCGGGTATTACCACGCTGCATCAGAAGCGCGTGGAACAGGCAGGATTTGCCGTCTTGAAGTCGCCAGATGTGCCATCGATTCTGGTGGAAACCGGCTTCATTTCCAACGCCCGTGACAGTCAGCGCCTGGTCACGCCACGACATCAGCGAGCTGTGGCTGATGGTCTGTTTGAAGGATTGCAGCGTTACTTTCAGAAGAATCCGCCAGCAGATAGCTACATCGCCTGGCAGCAGGAGCAGCAAAAAGCGCAGGTTTAGCAGCCGGTCATTCGGCTGCAGGTGAATTTGGCGCTACTGCCGCCAGAGCTGGAAAAGCGATTGATCGTCGTCCAGCCGACGCGACGGGTGTAGCCGACCCAGGCTTCGCCGTCAGAGGCGATCCCGGTGAAGAACGTTAGCTGGCCGAAGCGACTGTTGGTCTGCGCCCAGTAGCGTTTGCCTTCCTTTTCAAATCCTCGCAGATAAATCGTGGTGCCAACCGTGTTCACGCTGTAGGCATTGCCCTGCGCATCGATGCAGGCCAGCAGATTGGCGCTGCGTGTGCAGTTGGCGAGCGCGGGAATTTGCCCCCATGCGTTGGCCCCGGACAGCAACGCGAGACTCAGTAGCGAGCATTTCAAAGCAGTTTTCATCGCGGTTCCCGATGGGCAGATTGCGTGCAGCTTCCAGCGCTTTATCAGTTTCGGCAAGAGCGGGTCTGGCTTATTCATATTGTTATACTATAACATTAAATTGAATTAGGCCTGAGCTCGTCGATTTCAAGCGTCTGCTTCTGTCATATCGCTGTTTTGAAGCTCTAGAACGCGCTGCGCTACGCCAAGACAGGCCAAAACGCACATCGGCCACCACATGATGAGGATTATCCAATGTCATCTCCGCTTCCCGTGACCGTTTTATCGGGATTTCTCGGCGCCGGAAAAAGTACGCTTTTGAATTACGTACTACGTAATAGAGAAGGCTTGCGTGTTGCGGTCATCGTTAACGATATGAGCGAGATCAATATTGATGGCAGCGAAGTCCAGCGCGATGTCAGCCTGAACCGTGCGGAAGAAAAACTGGTTGAGATGAGCAACGGTTGTATCTGCTGTACGTTACGCGAGGACCTGCTCGAAGAAGTTGGCAAACTTGCTCGCGAAGGACGATTCGATTACCTGCTCATCGAATCCACTGGCATTTCCGAACCACTGCCGGTAGCCGAAACGTTTACCTTCCGCGATGAGCAGGGCCAGAGCCTTGCTGACGTCGCGCGGCTCGACACCCTGGTCACGGTAGTCGACGGCGTGAATTTCCTCCTCGATTATCAGACTGCCGAGAGCCTGGCGTCCCGCGGCGAGACCCTGGGCGATGAAGATGAACGCTCGATCACCGATCTGCTGATCGAACAAATCGAGTTCGCCGACGTACTGCTGATCAGCAAGATCGACCTCATCAGTCGTCAGGAGCGCGAAGAGCTGATGGCCATCCTCAAGCGCCTCAACGCCCAGGCGGAAATCATCCCGATGGTGATGGGCGAGGTGCCGCTGGAGAAGATCCTCAACACCGGGCGTTTCGATTTCGAGAAGGCCGCTCAGGCTCCAGGCTGGTTACAGGAATTGCGCGGTGAGCACGTGCCGGAAACCACCGAATACGGTATCGCCTCGATGGCCTACCGCGCACGTCGCCCGTTTCATCCGCAGCGCTTCTTCAACTTCATCGATCGTCCGTGGACCAACGGCAAACTGCTGCGCTCCAAGGGCTATTTCTGGCTCGCCAGCAAACCCACCGACGCAGGCAGTTGGTCGCAGGCCGGCGGTCTGATGCGTCATGGTTTTGCCGGGCGCTGGTGGCGTTTCGTACCGAAAAGCCAATGGCCGCAGGATCAGGAAAGTACCGCAGCGATCCTGGAAAACTGGACGCGCAATGTCGGAGATTGCCGTCAGGAGCTGGTTTTCATAGGCCAGAACATGAATTTCGTACAGCTCAGGTCGGAACTTGAGGCCTGCCTGCTCACGGACGAAGAGATTGTTGTTGGCGTAGAAGGTTGGCGCATGCTGCCTGACCCGTTCGGCCCTTGGCACGATGAGGCCGCCTGATGCTCGCGCTCAAATTGCAGCAGAATCGTGCCCGTTATCAGCATCAGGGGCCGACGCCCGAAACGCTGACGCGAATCCTCGAAGATGACGTCAATCTCGCAGTCTGGCAGCGTCAACTGCCGCTGCACATCGCCGATTTCGCAGAGTTGCTGCTCTCGCTCAACGAGCCTTTGGCGGAAGCGCTGTGCATCGAATTGCCGAATGAAGACGCCGATCCTGATCTGCAAGGACTGGCCGCCGGGTTCCGTGATCTGCAAGGCTACGAAGGCTTCGTCGCTGACCTGCAATGGCTGGTGAGTGCCTTCGCCTGTCTGCTGGGCGCTCGCCGCATCGGTTTGCGCCTGCGGGTGTTGGATAAAGCCATGTGTCCGCGTTTTCACGTCGATCACGTGCCGGTTCGCTTGATCACCACGTATGGCGGAATCGGAAGTCAGTGGATCAAGGAAGGCGCAATGGATCGCGACCAATTGGGCCAGGCCAACGCCGAGCCGCAAGGCATGAGCCAGATCCAGCAACTCAAGCGCGGTGATGTGGCGCTATTGAAAGGCGAAAAGTGGCACGGCAACGAAGGCTTTGGGCTGATTCATCGCTCCCCGCAACCGGCGCCGGGTGAGCGAAGGCTGCTGCTGACCCTCGACTGGCTAGGCTGAAGCTTACGGCTTGAGCCACTGGCCCTGGCTCTGGCCTTCGCAATACGGCTGCAGATACGCCGCGTCGGAGGCCACACCGTAATAGTGGATATCCTGGCGATAGGGCATATTGGCGACTTGCGCGTTGCTGCACATGCCGAAAGCACCGCTCGGGCATCGGTCGACGTACTGCACTTCGACTTTTTGCCCGGCCAGCGTCGGCTGGCAGAAGCCGTCGCTGAACAGTTTCTCGGGAATGCTGCGGTTCTGCTGGCAGACCTTGACGTCGAGCCGCTCACCCTGGCTGTGCACAACACAGGCTTGAGCCCAGGCTTCGCTCGACAGCACCATCAACAGCAACGACCATCCCATCCAACGCATGTCCAATCCCCTCAGAAAACGCCCAGCCATGTTGCAGAACATTCCTACCCATGTCATCGCCGGCCCTTTGGGCGCCGGCAAGACCAGCCTGATTCGCCAGCTCATGGCCCAGCGACCGGCAGGCGAGCGCTGGGCAGTGCTGATCAACGAGTTCGGTCAGATCGGCCTCGACGCCGCGCTGCTGACCCGCGATGCCGATGGTATCGCACTGGGCGAAGTCGCCGGAGGCTGTTTGTGTTGCGTCAATGGCGCGCCGTTTCAGATCGGTCTTGGCCGTTTGCTGCGCAAGGCGCGGCCGGATCGGTTGTTCATCGAGCCGTCCGGGCTGGGCCATCCAGCGCAGTTGCTCAAGCAGTTGGGCGAGGCGCCGTGGTTGGGTGTACTGGCGCTGCAGCCCTGTGTGTTGGTGCTCGATGCCCAGGCGCTGGCCGTCGGCAAAGCATTGCCGCCCGCTCAGCAGGACGCCTTGGCCAGCGCTGGTCTGCTGTTGCTGAACAAGGCAGAAGGTCTGGACGAGGCTGTGCGGCAGACCATCGTGCAGCGTTTGCCGTCAGTGAGACTGATCTGGACCCAGCAGGCGCAACTGCCTTTGCACGCGTTGCCCGGCGCGGCTGCGCAAGCGGTGGCGGGTGCGGATAACCTCGTGGTGCCGAAGGGTGTGGGGGCGATTGCGGCGGTCTGGAGCGATCCGGCATTGCCGATTTGCCTGAGTCAGGCGCAGGAGGGTGGCTGGAGCATCGGCTGGCGCTGGCACCCTGGGCAAACGTTCGACACTCGACGCCTGAGCCTGTGGTTGAAGGCGCTGGGTTGGCGGCGAGCCAAACTGGTCATCCACAGCGAGCAGGGCTGGGTTTCGGCCAATGCCCTGGATAACGCCGAGCTGGAATGGCAGCCCAGTGAGTGGCGCCGGGATTCGCGTATCGAGCTGATTTTTGCCGATGCGCACAATGTCGCTGATTTGCAGGCAGGCCTGGCGCAATGCCGGATTCAGGCGGGTTAGCTCAAGGCTTCCACTTGTTGTGTTCCTGACGCCACTGGCTCAACTCGATCACTTCGGCCCGTGGACGAGTGACCTCGACCACCGGTGGCGTGTCGTCGAACGGAGCCGGGTAGGGCGCCAGTTCGATCGAAGCGCTGTGCGCGCCAAACTGGGTGATGGTGCCGTTGTGCCGGGTTTCACCGGTCACGGTGAACTCGAAGTTGTAGACCCGGGCCAGACGCCGCCGACCGCTGGCATCCTTGATCAAACCGATTTTCTTCAAGGCGACGTTGCCGTCCAGCAACTCGACACCGACATTGATGCAATGCTGCTTGACCCGCTCCAGCGCCCGCTCGCGCAAGCCGTGGTTGTGCCATAGCCAGGCGCCAGCAGCGGCGAACAGCATCAGCACAAAGACGTTTTCGAGGGTCAGCATCAACAGGAAACTCCAAAAGATAGGCGCAGCTTAACTGCGTCGCCGGTCTGTCGTACAGGCTGTGTTTCGTCGCATACTGCGCGGCTTGAATTTCAATCGTTTTACGGAATAACCCGAATGAAACGTACGCCTCATCTGCTCGCCATCCAGTCCCATGTGGTCTTCGGCCACGCCGGCAACAGCGCCGCTGTGTTTCCGATGCAGCGGGTCGGGGTGAATGTCTGGCCGCTCAATACCGTGCAGTTTTCCAACCACACCCAGTACGGGCAGTGGGCCGGTGAAGTGCTGGCGCCGCATCAGATCCCCGAACTGGTCGAAGGCATCGCCGCCATCGGTGAGCTGGGCAATTGCGACGCGGTGCTCTCCGGTTATCTGGGCAGCGCGGCACAGGGCCGGGCGATTCTGCGGGGTGTCGAGCGCATCAAGTCGGTCAATCCGAAGGCGCTGTACCTGTGCGATCCGGTGATGGGTCATCCGGAGAAAGGCTGCAGTGTGCCGGCCGAAGTCAGCGATTTTCTGCTGGAAGAAGCGGCGGCGGTGGCGGACATCATGTGCCCGAATCAGCTGGAGCTGGACAGTTTCTCCGGACGCAAGCCGCAGTCGCTGTTCGATTGCCTGGCGATGGCCCGGGCGCTGCTGGCGCGTGGGCCGAAAGCAGTGCTGGTCAAGCATCTGGATTATCCGGGCAAACCGGCGGATGGTTTCGAGATGTTGTTGGTGACGGCTGACGAATGCTGGCACCTGCGCCGTCCGTTGCTGGCGTTTCCGCGCCAGCCGGTGGGCGTGGGCGACCTGACGTCCGGGCTGTTCCTGGCGCGAGTGCTGTTGGGCGACAGTCTGGTGGCGGCGTTCGAATTCACCGCAGCGGCGGTGCATGAGGTGCTGCTGGAGACCCAGGCCTGTGCCAGCTATGAGCTGCAACTGGTCAGGGCGCAGGACCGGATTGCGCATCCGCGGGTGAAGTTCGAAGCGACCGCGATCAGCCTGTAACCAGCTAAAAGCGAAAAGATCGCAGCCTTCGGCAGCTCCTACAAGGTAAAAGTTGATCCTCTGTAGGAGCTGCCGCAGGCTGCGATCTTTTGCTTTTGTTCTCAGGCGTCGCCCTTGATCTCCTGATAACGCTTTTCCAGCTCCTGGCGAATCTGCCGACGCTGCTGCGCCTGCATGTAACGACGCTTGTCTTCGCTGTTCTGCGGTTGCAGCGGCGGTACGGCCGCCGGTTTGCGCTGGTCATCCACCGCGACCATGGTGAAGAAGCAGCTGTTGGTGTGGCGCACCGAGCGCTCGCGGATGTTCTCGGTCACCACTTTGATGCCGACTTCCATCGAGGTGTTGCCGGTGTAGTTGACCGACGCGAGGAAGGTCACCAGTTCGCCGACATGGATCGGCTCGCGGAAAATCACCTGATCCACCGACAGCGTCACCACGTAGCGGCCGGCATAGCGGCTCGCGCAGGCGTAGGCCACTTCGTCGAGGTATTTGAGCAGGGTGCCGCCGTGGACATTGCCAGAGAAGTTGGCCATGTCGGGTGTCATCAATACCGTCATCGACAGTTGGGCGTTTCCGGGTTCCATAACGTTCTCACGGATCAAGGCTGGATTGCTGGAAGCACCTCTGCGGGTGCCTGGCCGCTTTTTCAAAAGCACCGTTATCGGGACGCCTGGCGGCTGGCTGTCGTCACGCCGGGATCGATCTGTTTCCTTATATTGCACCGCCTTCCAGCCGGAAGTCGCGGTGTTAACCTGCAAAAGGCCCTGCCCAAGGGCAATTCCCACACGATAAGCGGATTTTTACCCAACTCGCTCAGACCTTTCTGATGTCTGCCTGCGGGTCAGTTCATACAAGGAGCCCACACCATGCATGCCATCAGCTTTATTCAGGACCTGGCAGTGATCATGTTGGTCGCAGGTGTGGTTACTGTGCTGTTCCACCGCTTCAAGCAGCCGGTGGTGCTCGGCTACATCGTCGCCGGTTTCATCATTGGCCCGCACACGCCGCCGTTCGGCCTGATCCACGACGAAGAAACCATCAAGACCCTCGCCGAGCTGGGAGTGATCTTCCTGATGTTCTGTCTCGGCCTGGAGTTCAGCCTGCGCAAGCTGTTCAAGGTCGGCGCCACGGCGTTTATCGCGGCGTTCCTCGAAATCGTCCTGATGATCTGGATCGGCTATGAAATCGGCCGCTGGTTCGACTGGAACACCATGGACTCGCTGTTCCTCGGCGCAATCCTCGCCATCTCCTCGACCACCATCATCGTCAAGGCGCTCAATGACCTGAAGATGAAGAACGAGCGCTTCGCGCAGTTGATCTTCGGCGTGTTGATCGTCGAGGACATCCTCGGCATCGGCATCATCGCCCTGCTGTCGAGCATCGCGGTCAGCGGCACGGTCAGCTCCGGCGAAGTGTTCTCCACGGTGGGCAAGCTGTCGCTGTTCATGATCGTCGCGCTGGTGGTTGGCATTCTGCTAGTGCCGCGTCTGTTGGCTTATGTCGCCAAATTCGAAAGCAACGAGATGCTGCTGATCACCGTTTTGGGTCTGTGTTTCGGCTTCTGCCTGCTGGTGGTCAAGCTCGAATACAGCATGGTGCTCGGCGCCTTCCTGATCGGCGCAATCATGGCCGAGTCGCGGCAGTTGCTGAAGATCGAGCGCCTGATCGAGCCGGTACGCGATTTGTTCAGTGCGATCTTCTTTGTGGCGATCGGCCTGATGCTCGATCCGATGATCCTGTTGCAATACGCATGGCCGATTGCGGTAATTACCGTAGCGGTGGTGCTTGGCAAGATGTTGTCCTGCGGCCTCGGGGCGTTTATCGCCGGCAATGACGGACGCACCTCACTGCGGGTCGGGATGGGGCTGTCACAGATCGGCGAATTTTCCTTCATCATCGCCGCGCTCGGGATGACACTGCAGGTCACCAGCAACTTCCTTTATCCCGTCGCGGTGGCGGTGTCGGTGATCACCACGCTGCTGACGCCGTACCTGATCCGTGCGGCTGACCCGTTGTCGATCAAGCTTTCGGCGGCGGTGCCCAAGCGTCTGGGCCGGGTGTTCGGCATGTATGGCGAATGGCTGCGCAGCATTCAGCCGCAAGGCGAGGGCGCGATGCTGGCGGCGATGATCCGGCGGATCCTGTTGCAGGTCGGGGTCAATCTGGCGTTGGTGATTGCGATCTTCTTCAGCGGCGCGTTCTTCGCCGGACGGCTGTCGGTGTGGATGCAGGACTGGATCGCTGACCCAAGCTGGCAGAAGGCGTTGATCTGGGGCGGGGCGCTGCTGCTGTCGCTGCCGTTCCTGATTGCGGCGTATCGCAAGCTCAAGGCGTTGTCGATGCTGTTGGCGGAGATGGGTGTGAAGCCGGAGATGGCCGGGCGTCACACGCAGCGAGTGCGTCGGGTGATCTCCGAAGTGATCCCGATCCTCTCGCTGCTGGTGATCTTCCTGCTGTTGGCAGCCTTGTCGGCCAGTATCCTGCCGACCAACAAGTTGCTGGTGCTGGTCGCCGTGGTCGCGGCCGCCGTGGCGGCGCTGCTCTGGCGCTGGTTCATCCGCGTGCACACGCGGATGCAGGTGGCCCTGCTGGAAACCCTCGACAATCACAAGGAGTCGTCGGGGCACTGACCGACCCGGGCGTCTGGCGGATCAGCTTTCCAGCCAGACGTCCCGCGCCCAGTGCCACACCGACTCCCAGGACTCTTCGGTGATCAGCTCTTCTTCGCCGGACCACAGCACCACGGTGCCGTCTTCTTCAACGCAATAGTAGTTGTCGCCGTCCTGGCAGATCGGGATCAGGTCGCGCGGTACCCCAGCGTCCCAGGCGTTGGCCGCGACATCCGGCAGGTAAGTGTGTGATTGCGGGTCGGTGACGGTCACCGGCTCGAGGCTGCCGTAAACCACATCACTGACGGTCAGCAGAAACTCTTTGAAGACGAACGGGATGTTGATGAAGAGTTCTTCTTCGATCTCCACCAATTGGTCTTCGTCGGGCAACTCCAGGGGAACCGGTACGGGTTCGTTGGCTTCGCGCAGTTGTTCGATGATTTCTTCCACGTCCGGGATCCTCTTGCTTGAATGGCGCGGTTTATATGGGCCGGTTTATACAGTAGCTCGCTATAGATGCAACTGCGAAATAGAAAACCCCGGCCGAGGCCGGGGTTTTTATTACCACATGCGTAACGCGCAGGGGATCAGCCGTTCTGGCGGATACCGGCCACCAGCCAAGGCTGGTTTTCGCCCTGTGGACGTTCCATGTTCCAGCTTTCGCTGAATACTTCGCCCTGGTCGAAACGCGAGGTCTTCGACACACCGCTGAAGGTCAGGGTGGCGATGGTCTTGTCGGCACGATCATCCACGCCGTCCAGTTGTACCTGCAGGTTGTCGATGTAGGTCGACTGGAAGCCGTCGCCCAGGTCCGCACGCTCACGCTTGAGGAAGTCGAGCATTTGCGGGGTCACGAACTCGGCGATCTTGTCCATTTCGTTGGCGTCCCAGTGCTGCTGCAGCGACTGGAAATGGCTGCGCGCGGCGGCAAGGAAGTTCTGCTCGTTGAACCACGCCGGTGCGTTGATCACCGGACGAGCGGCAACCGGCGCGGCCGAACCACCGAAGATCGAACCCATGGCAGCAGGCTTCTGCTCGAACACTTCACGCTGCATCGGCGCGCCGGCCGGAGCCAGATGCTCCTGCTGCTTGCGTCGACGAGCGGCGATGAAGCGGAAGATCACGAACGCGATCACGGCCATGATCAGGATGTCGAAGATCTGCATGCCCTGGAAGCCGCCGCCCATGAACATGGACGCCAACAGGCCACCGGCGGCGATACCGGCCAGAGGGCCGAGCCATTTCGAAGCGCCACCGGCCTTGGCCGCTGCACCGGCAGCGCCGGCAGCACCAGCGGTCGCTGCTGCGCCGCCCATGCCTGGGGAAGAAGGAGCCATCTGGCTGGTCTGGTGCGTCGGCGCAGCGCCGGCGCTTTTGCCACCACCAAAGCGCTTGGCGTTGGCGTCGAGGCTCATCGTCAGGCCGATGCACAACGCCATGGCGATGCTAAGAAAACGTTTCATAAAGGGAATTCCCGTTTGTGGAGACACGCGCGCCATGTTGCACAGCTGAAGTGTTACTGGCTAGCGAGAGAGTGTTTCGGGCTTTTGCCTGACAGGTTAGGTTCAGCTCCGTCGAAGCAATAAGGCCATGTACTTTTGTCTGTAGGAAAAAGGGATAGGTTCAGCGGGAAACTTGCTTATCGACGCAATGCCAACATCACCACACCAGCGGTGATCAGGCCGATGCCGCCCCATTGGCGCAGGTCGAGTTTCTCGCCCAGCAGGATCACGCCGAGCACCGCCACCAGTACCACGCTGAGCTTGTCCACCGGCGCGACCAGCGAAGCCGGGCCGACTTTCAGCGCGCGGAAATAGCACAGCCACGACGCGCCTGTTCCCAGGCCGGACAACAGCAGGAAGAGATAGCTCTTGGCAGAAATCGATCCCAAGGACTGATATTGGCCCGTGGCGTACAAAATCAAGGCCAGGCTGACCAGTACCACGATGGTGCGCAGCAGGGTGGCGAAGTCGGAATTGACGTTTTCGATGCCGACTTTGGCGAAGATCGCCGTCAGCGCGGCGAACGTCGCCGAGAGCAGGGCCCAGAATGTCCAGGAAGAGAAGAAGCCTGAGCCCATGGCAATATCCTTAAAGATGAGCCGACACAAAGCCTTGTAGGAGTGAGCCTGCTCGCGATGAGGGCGTGTCAGACAATAAATATATTGAATGATAAATCGCTATCGCGAGCAGGCTCACTCCTACAAAAAGCAGTCGAGCAAGGCGTTAAATTGCTTCCAGCTTGGCGTAGCCGAGCATCAGCCACTTGCTGCCTTCGCTGAAGTTCACCTGTACCCGCGCCTGCGCGCCGGCGCCTTCGAAGTTGAGGATCACGCCGTCACCGAAGATCGAGTGACGCACCGCCTGACCCAGGCTGAAGCCGGTTTCCGGAATCTCGCTGCCGCTGAACAGGTTGCTGCCGCTCATCGACTGATTGCCGCCGAACGGTCGGCTGACGCTGTTCGACAGGCGCACTTCCTGAATCAGACCCTTCGGCACTTCCCGTACGAAACGCGAGACCTTGTTGTAGGTTTCGCTGCCGTACAGGCGCCGGGTTTCAGCATAGGTCATCACCAGATTCTGCATGGCCCGGGTGATGCCGACGTAGGCCAGACGCCGCTCTTCCTCAAGGCGCCCCGGTTCTTCCAGGCTCATCTTGTGCGGGAACAGGCCTTCTTCCATGCCCACCAGGAACACGTAAGGGAATTCCAGGCCTTTGGCGCTGTGCAGGGTCATCAGCTGAATGCTGTCTTCGTGTTCGTCGGCCTGGGTGTCTCCGGCCTCCAGCGATGCGTGGCCGAGGAACGCCGCCAGTGGTGTCAGCTCTTCGTCTTCTTCGGTGTTCTCGAAGTTGCGCGCGGCGCTGACCAGTTCCTCAAGGTTTTCCACCCGGGCCTGGCCTTTCTCGCCTTTTTCCGCTTCGTGATAGGCGATCAGCCCCGATTGCTCGATGACGGTCTGGGTCATCAGGTGCAGCGGCATTTCCATGCACTTGGCGGCGAGATTTTCGATCAGCTCGATAAACGCACCCAGCGCACCGGCAGCACGACCGGTCAGGCCTTTATTGGCGACCAGTTGGCGCATCGCTTCCCACATCGACACATCGCTGTGACGTGCATGGTCGCGGATCGCTTCGACGGTTTTCTCGCCAATGCCACGGGCCGGGACGTTGATCACTCGCTCCAGCGCCGCGTCGTTACCACGGCCTTCGAGCAAGCGCAGGTAGGCCATGGCGTTCTTGATTTCCGCGCGCTCGAAGAAGCGTTGGCCGCCATAAATGCGGTACGGGATGCGCTCGCGCAGCAAGGCTTCTTCGAGAACGCGCGATTGGGCGTTGGAGCGGTAGAGAATCGCGATATCGCTACGGGCCAGGCCGGTTTTCAGCGCGCTTTCGATGGTTTCGACAACGTAGCGTGCTTCGTCGTGTTCGTTGAACGCGGCGTACAGATTGATCGCTTCACCGTCGCCGCCGTCGGTCCACAGCTCTTTGCCGAGACGTCCGGTGTTGTTGGCGATCAAGGCGTTGGCCGCCTTGAGGATGCCGGCGGTGGAGCGGTAGTTCTGCTCCAGACGAATGGTCACCGAATCCGGGAAGTCGGAGGAGTACTGATGAATGTTCTCGATTTTCGCCCCGCGCCAGCCGTAGATCGACTGGTCGTCGTCGCCGACCACCATCAGGCTGTCGCCGCCCTTGCCGAGCAGGCGCAACCAGGCGTACTGCACGGCGTTGGTGTCCTGGAACTCGTCGACGAGGATGTGGCGGAAGCGCTTCTGATAGTGCGCCAGCAGACCCGGGTGATCGCGCCACAGGTCGAGGGCGCGCAGCAGCAGTTCGGAGAAGTCGATGACGCCGGCCCGCTGGCAGGCCGCCTCGTAGGCTTCATAGATGCCGCGCATGGTCGCCAGGTACAAGTCGCCGCTGGCCTGAATGTGTTGCGGGCGCAGACCTTCGTCTTTCTGCCCGTTGATGAACCACTGCGCCTGACGGGCCGGCCAGCGCTGCTCGTCCAGCCCCAGCTCACGGATCACCCGCTTGACCAGCCGTTGCTGGTCGTCGCTGTCGAGAATCTGGAAAGTCTGGCTCAAGCCCGCTTCCTGCCAGTGCGCCCGCAGCAGGCGGTGCGCCAGGCCGTGGAAGGTGCCGACCCACATGCCGGCCGGGTTGATGCCCAGCAACTGCTCGATGCGATGGCGCATCTCGGCAGCGGCCTTGTTGGTGAAGGTCACCGACAGAATGGAGTGGGGCGAGGCGTTTTCGACCTGGATCAACCAGGCGATACGGTGCACCAGCACTCGGGTTTTACCGGAACCGGCACCGGCCAGGACCAACTGACGGCCAACGGGGGCTGCTACGGCCTGGCGTTGGGCATCGTTGAGGGAGTTCAGCAGAAGGGAGAGATCATCGCGCATCGGGGCATTCTAGGGTGCGCCGCAGGCCCGGGCAAACCGAGCTTTGCATTAGCCGATGAAAGTGCCGCCGATGACGACCGGTCGGTCACTGGCTACAGGCTTCGGCCCGCCTCACTCTGCGGGTTTTGCCGGTGATCGGACGGCGGAAAGTTTCCGGCAAATTATGATCTGGAGCAGTTTGGCAACGGGATCGGCTTGTGTATGCTCCGTCCACGTTTCGGGCCCATGCTCACTCCTATAAGAACAACAACATTGCACAAGACCCTCAGCTCAGACCTGTCGGGCCCCTCTGTGGAACCCCGGGTCATCCGCAAGCATTACGCCATCGAAATGGCGGTCGAACGCACGCGCCTGCTGTATCAGGGCTCGCTGCTGCCGACGATGTTCATGTTGCTCAATGGTCTGGTCTGCGCCGCTTTGCTCTGGAGCCCGCAGCGCTATTTCGTGGTCAGCATCTGGCTGGTCTGGTTGTTGTCGCTGGTGGCGCTTCGGGTGATTCAGGTCGCGGCGTTCGATTCGGCGATCCCGGACCGTCAGGCCCAGCCGATCTGGTTCCGCATGTTCCTGCTCGGCTCGACCATGACCGGTCTGACCCTGGCTGGCGCCGGCATCGCCCTGGTGCCCGCCGACAACTTCATGCAGCAAGCCTGGGTGTTCGGCCTGATCGGTGCCGCGACGCTATCGGCCAGCGTCGCCTACGCCGTCAGCCTGCCGGCGTTTCTGTCCTTTACCTTGCCGTGCCTGCTGCCGGCGATCGGCTACCTGTTCTGGGGCGGTGATGAGCAGGCGCGCGGTTGGGGCTGGCTCGGGCTGATTTTGCTCGGTTCGCTGAGCGTGGTGGCCTGGCAGGTCAATCGACTGATTGATCGCAGCTTGCTGCGGCGCTTTCAGAACCAGCACCTGATCGAACATCTTCAGCAAGCGCAGAACCGCAGCGACCAGCTCAATCAGGCGCTGGCCAAGGAGATCGAACAGCGGCGCTGTGCCGAGGGTCAATTGCGTGAGGCGCAGGTCGAGCTGGAAGATCGCGTGGCCCAGCGCAGCCGCGAACTGGACGTGGCCAATCAGGCGCTGAGCAAAAGCGAAGCCCGGCTGGCCCTGGCTCTGAAGGCCAGTGAGCTGGGGCTGTGGGACTGGAACCTGCAGACCGACGAAGTTCATCATACGCAGATTCAGGAACTGTTCGGTCTCGCGCCGGAATACGTCACGGCGATCCTGCGCGACCTCAAGCCGCGCCTGCACCCCGAGGATGTGCCGTCGCTCAAGCAGGCGCTGATCGAGCACCTGAAGGGCCGCACAGAGGATTATCAGATCGAATACCGCGTGCGTCACGGCGACGGTCATTGGGTGTGGATCGAAGACCGCGGCCGCGCGGTGGAGCGCAGCGATAGCGGGCAGGTGATCCGCATGGTCGGTACCCGGCGCGACATCAGCGTGAGCAAAAGCCTCGAAGAACAACAGCGACTGGCGGCCACGGTGTTCGAAGCGGCCAGCGAAGGCATCGTCATTCTTGATCCGAACTACGCCTTGATTGCGGTCAATCAGGCGTTCAGCCGGGTCACCGGTTATGACATCGAAGACATGCTCGGGCGCAACGTCGTCGAACTGCCGTGCAGTCGTGATGCCCGCCGGCATTACGTCGCGATCCGTCATGCACTGGAGCAGCATGGCAGTTGGCAGGGCGAACTGGTGGAAACCCGCAAGAACGGCGAGCTGTACCCGCAGTGGCTGCAACTCAACGCGGTGCGCGACAGTCGGGGAAACGTCAGCCATATCGTCGGCTTCTTCGCCGATCTTTCCGCGCGGCGTGAATCCGAAGAGCGCATGCGTTTTCTGACGCACTACGATGAACTCACCGGACTGGCCAATCGCTCACTGTTCCGCGAACGTCTGCACGAAGCCCATCAGCGCGTGCGTCAGGGTGGACGCCGGAGTCTGGCGTTGCTGCACATCAACCTGGACCGCTTCAAGCTGCTCAATGACAGCCTCGGCCACGAGGTGGCAGATCAGTTGCTGCAGAAAATGGCCCGGCGGCTGGTCAATGCCTTGCCGGAAGCGGACACGATCGCCCGATTGTCCGGCGATGAGTTTGCCGTGCTGTTCGATGCCTACGGCAACCTGTCGAGTCTGGCGCGGGTCGCCACGCGGCTGTCGAGCAAGCTGCGCCTGCCGTTGACGGTCGAAGGGCATGAGCTGGTGGTGAGTGCCTCGATGGGCATCAGCATGCTGCCGGACAACGCCCGGGAAATCTCTGCGCTGGTCAGTCAGTCGAACATGGCGATGCAACACGCCAAGCATCTGGGCGGCAACAATTTCCAGTTCTACACCGACAGCCTGCAGGCCAGCACCCTTGAGCGCCTGCAACTGGAAAACCAGCTGCGCAAAGCCATCGAAGACAAACAGCTCAAGGTGTTCTACCAGCCGAAGCTGTGCCTGCAAACCGGGCGCCTGAATGCGGCGGAGGCGCTGGTGCGCTGGGATCATCCGACCATGGGCCGGGTGCCGCCGGGGGACTTCATTGGTCTGGCCGAGGAAACCGGACTGATCGGCCCGATCGGCGAATTTGTACTGCGCCAGGCCTGCTGGCAGGCGTGCGAGTGGCAGCGGCAAGGGCTGGAGCCGATTCGGGTATCGGTGAACCTGTCGGTGCATCAACTGCGTCAGGGCAAACTGGTCAGTCTGGTGCGCCAGGTGCTGGAGGAAACCGGGCTGGCGCCGCACTACCTCGAACTGGAACTCACCGAGAGCCAGTTGCTCGACAGCGTCGAACACATCATCGCGACCTTCCAGCAACTGCGTGATCTGGGGGTGAAGCTGGCGATCGACGATTTCGGCACCGGCTATTCGTCGCTGAGTTACCTCAAACGGATTCCGGTGGATTACGTGAAGATCGATCAGGCGTTCATTCGCGGATTGGGGCAGGGCAGTGAGGATGCGGCGATCACCCGGGCGATCATCGCCATGGCTCACGGGCTGTCGTTGAAAGTGGTGGCTGAAGGTGTCGAGCGGCAAGAACAGCTGGAATTTTTACGTGCCGAGCGCTGCGACGAAGTTCAGGGGTACCTGATCAGCCGCCCGGTGGAGGCTGAGCGTCTGGCTGGGCTTTTACGCGAACAGGGAAATCCGCTTTAAGGGCTACATGCACTCCATCGTGCCTGATACGGGGACATGGAGTTACGCATTGAGCAGGCAAAAAGCCAATTCATGTAGTATAACTACAAGCGTGCTACATCCTTGCCCATAAGAAGAGTCCAGCCCCTTGAATCTGCTGCAACACATCGCCCAGTCACGTCACCTGTTACGCAAGTCGGAGCTCAAGGTCGCCGACCACGTGCTGCTTGACCCTGCGGCGGTGATGCACAGTTCCATGGCCGATCTGGCCCACAGTGTCGGTATCAGCGAGCCGACCATTGTGCGTTTCTGCCGGGCCATCGGCTGTTCCGGCTTTCAGGATCTCAAGCTGAAACTGGCGCAGAGCCTGGCCGCCGGCGCCAGCTTCGGCCAGTTCGCGATTCACGAAGACGACTCGGTCGCCGACTACAGCCTGAAGATTTTCGACACCACCCTGCACACCCTGATGGAGGTTCGCGAGAAGCTCGACCCGGTGGAATTGCAGCGCGCGGTGACGCTGATGTCTCAGGCGCAGCGTGTCGAGTTCTACGGCTTTGGTGCGTCGGGCGCGGTGGCGGCGGATGCGCAGCACAAGTTCTTCCGTTTGCTGCTGACGGCGGCGGCGTATTCCGACCCGCACATGCAGGCGATGTCGGCGGTGACCTTGAAGCCCACCGATGTAGCGATCTGCATTTCCCAGTCCGGGCGCTCCAAGGATCTGCTGATCACCGCCAACCTCGTTCGCGAGAGCGGCGCGTCGCTGATCACCCTGTGCCCGAGCCAGACTCCGCTGGCCGAGCTGTCGACCGTCAACCTGGCGATCGATGTGCACGAAGACACCGAAATCTATACGCCGCTGACCTCGCGCATTGCGCACCTGGTGGTGATCGACGTGCTGGCAATGGGCGTGGCCATGGCGCGTGGGCCGAGTCTGGTCAATCACCTCAAGAGCGTGAAGCGCAGTCTGCGCAGCTTGCGCCTGTCGCCCAAGGCCGTGAAAGCCCTGGATGACTGAAGCCTGCTTTTGTGGCGAGGGAGCTTGCTCCCGATGGGGCGCGCAGCGGCCCTGAAAGGCCGGGCCTGCTTCGCAGTCCAGCGGGAGCAAGCTCCCTCGCCACAATGAAACGCAATCGGCAAAGTTTCATCGCACTGTCATCCCCGCGCAGCCAAACCGTCATCCGTCCCGCCTATCGTGAAACTCCCGTACTCGCCTTGGGAGACTCGAAATGGCTCAGCCCTACGAAGAACGCAACAGCGCCGCGAAAACCCGTCGTCAGCAGGAAGACCAGCGCCGCATGGAATTCCGTCGCGCGATCGAAGATCGCTTCGAACTCCGTCAGCTTCAAAGCGAAATCAGCGATTTTCCCGAGGACATCGAACTCAACTACTGGCAGGCCGCACCGGCAGCTTCCCGTCGAAGCGCTCAACCAGCGCGCTGATCTGCACCCGCTCGCTGCGGATAAACGCCAGGAAGGCGTGCGCCACCGGTGACAGGCGTTTGGCCTTGGCCTGCACCAGGCACCAGCTACGGAACAGCGGCAACTCTTCGACCGGCAGCTCGACCAGGCCGCCGGTCGCCAGTTCCAGGTTCAGGGCGTGGCGCGTCAACAGCGCCAGGCCCAGACCCGCCACCACGCATTCACGCTGGGCTTCGGCCGAGGCCACTTCCTGGGTCTGGGTGAAGTGCACGCGTTTTTCCTTGAAGTATTCTTCGCACGCCAGGCGTGTGCCCGAACCCGGTTCGCGGATCAGCAGCGTGTAAGGTTCAAGATCCTGCAAACGCAGCGGTCCCATATGCGCCAACGGGTGATCCGGGCGTGCCACGGCAACAATCGGGTTATTGAGAAAGGGCAGGAATTCCAGGCCCATGTCTTGTGGCACCATCGACATGATCACCAGATCATCGCGGTTGTCCGAAAGCCTGCGAATCACCTGCCCGCGGTTGACCACCGTCAGTTGCAAGTTCACTTCCGGGTGCTGGCGCTTGAAGGCGGCAAACAGGTGCGGCACGAAGTATTTGGCGCTGGATTCTATCGCCAGTTTCAACTGGCCTTGCAGCGAGCCCTGCATGTCCGACAGCTGCATGTCGAGGTTTTCCAGGCGTCCGAAGATGTCCCGGCTCGCGCGCTGCAGGGCTTCGGCAGCCTCGGTCATGTAGAGTTTTTTGCCGACATAATCGAATAATGGCTGGCCGATCAGCTCTTCCAGCTGACGAATCTGTAGGCTGACGGCCGGTTGTGTGAGAGACATTTCATCGGCGGCGCGGCTGTAGGAGCGCAGATCACACACTTCGTTGAAGATCTGCAATTGGCGTAATGTCATACGCATCAAGGACTTACGCATTTTTTATGGGCTCTGACGGCAGGCTGATGGTTTAACTATAAGTCTTTGCTTATGCCTGACCCAATTTTTATTCATTTTTGTTAATCCCTTGCGAGGGCTAGTGTGGGGTCGCGACCAGATTGAAACATTTGGTCACGCGTCGACCTGGGTCTAGCAGGTCGTGGTGCCACCGGCTCAAGGGAATTTCCAAGTGATAAAAAAGATCCTGATCGCCAACCGTGGTGAGATTGCCGTACGAATCGTGCGAGCTTGCGCCGAGATGGGCATTCGCTCGGTTGCGATTTTTTCCGACGCCGACCGCCATGCCTTGCATGTGAAGCGTGCGGACGAAGCCCACAGCATCGGTGCCGAGCCACTGGCCGGTTACCTCAACCCGCGCAAGCTGGTGAACCTGGCGGTGGAAACTGGTTGCGATGCACTGCACCCCGGTTACGGCTTCCTCTCGGAAAATGCCGAGCTGGCAGACATCTGCGCCGAACGCGGGATCAAATTCATCGGCCCGTCGGCAGAAGTCATTCGCCGCATGGGCGACAAGACCGAAGCCCGGCGCAGCATGATCAAGGCCGGCGTGCCGGTCACCCCGGGCACCGAAGGCAACGTGTCGGGCATCGAAGAAGCCCTGACCGAGGGCGACCGCATCGGTTATCCGGTGATGCTCAAGGCCACCTCCGGTGGTGGCGGTCGCGGTATCCGTCGCTGCAACAGTCGTGAAGAACTCGAACAGAACTTCCCTCGGGTGATCTCCGAAGCGACCAAGGCTTTCGGTTCGGCGGAAGTGTTCCTGGAAAAATGCATCGTCAATCCCAAGCACATCGAAGCGCAGATCCTTGGTGACAGCTTCGGCAACGTGGTGCACCTGTTCGAGCGTGACTGCTCGATTCAGCGCCGCAACCAGAAGCTGATCGAGATCGCCCCGAGCCCGCAACTGACCCCGGAACAGCGCGCCTACATCGGCGACCTGTCGGTGCGTGCGGCCAAGGCCGTGGGCTACGAGAATGCCGGCACCGTGGAGTTCCTGCTCGCCGAGGGCGAGGTGTACTTCATGGAGATGAACACCCGGGTGCAGGTGGAGCACACCATCACCGAAGAAATCACCGGGATCGACATCGTTCGTGAGCAGATCCGCATCGCCTCCGGCCTGCCGCTGTCGGTGAAGCAGGAAGACATTCAGCACCGTGGTTTCGCGTTGCAGTTCCGCATCAACGCCGAAGACCCGAAAAACAACTTCCTGCCGAGCTTCGGCAAGATCACCCGTTACTACGCCCCCGGCGGCCCGGGCGTGCGCACCGATACAGCGATCTACACCGGCTACACCATTCCGCCGTTCTACGACTCGATGTGCCTGAAACTGGTGGTCTGGGCGTTGACCTGGGAAGAGGCGATGGACCGTGGCCTGCGGGCGCTGGACGACATGCGTCTGCAAGGCGTGAAAACCACCGCCGCGTATTACCAGGAAATCCTGCGCAACCCGGAATTCCGTAGCGGCCAGTTCAATACCAGCTTCGTGGAAAGCCATCCTGAACTGACCAACTACTCGATCAAGCGCAAACCCGAAGAGCTGGCCCTGGCCATCGCCGCCGCCATCGCCGCCCACGCAGGCCTGTGAGGAATACAACAATGTCCAAGAAGATCTTTGTCACCGATACCATCCTGCGCGACGCTCACCAATCGCTGCTCGCCACCCGCATGCGCACCGAAGACATGCTGCCGATCTGCGACAAGCTCGACAAAGTCGGCTACTGGTCTCTGGAGTGCTGGGGCGGCGCGACGTTCGACGCCTGCGTACGCTTTCTGAAAGAAGACCCATGGGAGCGCCTGCGTCAACTGCGCGCCGCGCTGCCCAACACCCGCCTGCAAATGCTCTTGCGTGGGCAGAACCTGCTCGGCTACCGCCATTACAGCGATGACGTGGTCAAAGCGTTCGTCGCCAAGGCCGCGGTCAATGGCATCGACGTGTTCCGCATCTTCGACGCAATGAACGACGTGCGTAACCTGCGCGTGGCGATCGAAGCAGTGAAGGCTGCCGGCAAACACGCTCAGGGCACCATCGCCTATACCACCAGCCCGGTGCACACCATCGACGCGTTTGTGGCGCAGGCCAAGCAGATGGAAGCCATGGGTTGCGACTCGGTGGCGATCAAGGACATGGCCGGTCTGCTGACACCGTACGCCACCGGCGAACTGGTGCGCGCACTGAAAGCCGAGCAGTCGCTGCCGGTGTTCATCCACTCTCACGACACCGCTGGCCTCGCTGCCATGTGCCAGCTCAAGGCCATTGAAAACGGCGCCGACCACATCGACACCGCCATCTCCAGCTTCGCCTCGGGCACCAGCCATCCGGGCACCGAGTCGATGGTCGCTGCGCTCAAGGGCACCGAGTACGACACCGGTCTTAACCTGGAGCTGCTGCAGGAAATCGGTCTGTACTTCTACGCCGTGCGCAAGAAGTACCACCAGTTCGAAAGCGAATTCACTGCCGTCGACACCCGTGTGCAAGTCAACCAGGTACCGGGCGGGATGATCTCCAACCTCGCCAACCAGTTGAAAGAGCAGGGCGCGTTGAATCGCATGGGCGAAGTGCTGGCGGAAATCCCGCGGGTGCGTGAAGACCTCGGCTTCCCGCCGCTGGTGACCCCCACTTCGCAGATCGTCGGCACTCAGGCGTTCTTCAACGTCCTGGCCGGCGAGCGCTACAAGACCATCACCAACGAAGTGAAGCTTTACCTGCAAGGCGGCTACGGCAAGGCGCCGGGCGTGGTCAACGAGAAGCTGCGTCGTCAGGCCATCGGCAGCGAAGAGGTGATCGACGTACGTCCGGCCGATCTGCTCAAGCCGGAAATGACCAAGCTGCGTGCCGACATCGGCGCACTGGCCAAGTCCGAAGAAGACGTACTGACTTTCGCCATGTTCCCGGACATCGGCCGCAAATTCCTCGAAGAGCGTGCCGCCGGCACCCTCGTTCCGGAAGTGCTGTTGCCGATCCCTGAGGCCGGTGGTGTGGCCAAGGCCGGCGGCGAAGGCGTGCCAACCGAGTTTGTCATCGATGTCCACGGCGAAACCTATCGCGTCGACATCACCGGTGTCGGTGTGAAGGCTGAAGGCAAGCGTCATTTCTACCTGTCCATCGACGGCATGCCGGAAGAAGTGGTGTTCGAGCCGCTCAACGAATTCGTCGGCGGCGGCAGCAGCAAACGCAAGCAAGCGTCGGCACCAGGCCACGTCAGCACCACCATGCCGGGCAACATCGTCGATGTGCTGGTCAAGGAAGGCGACACCGTCAAGGCTGGCCAGGCCGTGCTGATCACCGAAGCGATGAAGATGGAGACCGAAGTCCAGGCAGCGATTGCCGGCAAGGTCACCGCCATTCATGTGGCCAAGGGCGACCGGGTGAATCCGGGTGAAATCCTGATCGAGATCGAAGGCTGAGATAACTGCCGCGATTCAACGTTTTAAACCTCGGGGGGGCATGTGCTCCCCTTTTTTTTCGCCTGCAATTGACCGTCCTCTGTAGGAGCTGCCGCAGGCTGCGATCTTTTGACCTTCAAGAGCAAAGTCAAAAGATCGCAGCCTGCGGCAGCTCCTACACGAGCGTTGTATCAGAACTCCATTCGCCACTGGCCGGTCACGCCGTAGCTGCGGCTATCAGAGCCGGCGTCGCCGCTGATGCCGACGCCCAGGGTGTTGCGAGTGGACAGCGTCAGGTCCAGACCTGCATCCAGGGTAAAGAGGTTGCGATCCATCCCGGCACCGATCACCTCGAAGCTTTTGCCACCCTTGACCAGTTGCTGGCGCGTTGCGTTATCGAGCTCGCCGTAGGTGTGTTTCATGCTCGCGCTCAGGCGCGGCGTCAACTGCATGCCGTTGGTCAGGTGACTGGTTTTCGCCAGGCGTAGGCCGATGGTGCTGCTCGGGTTCGCCCGGGTTTGCCCCTGAACCTTGAGCGCCGCATCGCCACCTTTCTCGGTGTAACCATCACGCTGGTAGCGTTGATAACCGACGCTGGCGAACGGTTCGAAGCTGACGTTGCCACGACCGAGGTTGTAGCCGACTTCGGCAAACATCTGCTGGGTGCTGGCGTCATAGCGGCTTTTGAGCCTGTCGCTGAAACCCTCGAAGGCAACGCGACGTTTGCCGCTACCGTCATGACTGCCGTACGAGGCCCCCAGGCGCAGGGCAAACGGTCCGTCCTGCCGCAGCGCGTAGGCGCCGAGATGCCAGCTGTCGAGATCACCGTCAAACTGTTGGGCATCAAGCCGGGTTTGCGCTTTCGCCCCTATCAGGCCGACATGCCACTGTTCGTCGAATTGCCAGTCGGCCCCCAGGACCAAACCTTGGGTGGAGTGTTTGAGGGCACTGTCGTAATCACGATCGACCGTGCCGCCATGTCCCAGAGCTTGCAGCCAGACTCGCCCGGAACCATCAGCTTTGCGATTGTCCAGCTGATGCATCGCCGAGAGCATGCTGGTGCTGACCGGAGCGGCGCTGCTCAGTGTGGCTTTGGCGAGGTTGGCGTTGCTGCCGGCGGCAAGTTGTTCGAGTGCCAGGCTCGCCGTTGGTGTGCTGGCGTCAAGCAGGGCGCTGATGGCGATATTTGACTGCGCGGCAGGCGTTTCGGGCTGCACTGGTTGGGGCAATGTCCCAGGCTCTTGCGGTTGCTGCGGTTGCTGCGGTTGCTGCGGTTGCTGCGGTTGCTGCGGTTGCTGCGGTTGCTGCGGTTGCTGTGGTGGAACGGAATTTCCTTCAAGGCTTTTTGCAAGTTTCTGAGCATTCGTGCTGTTTGCCAGATGCTCCAGAGGCCTGTCATGCAAAGGCTCAACCGGCATCCCTTGATCGGGTGTGCGATGTTCTCCATTGCTGGAAGAGCTGCCCGCCAATGGTTCGATGGCAGTTTGGGCTGGACTTGGACTGATAACTTCTTCAATCGTGGAGAGGCCGCCCGACTCGACGGGCGGCTTTGGCTTTGTTTTACGCGGCTTTTTGGGCTTGGCTTCTACTGCAGTTTCGACGACCGGAATCTCCGGTTGTTGGGCGATGGAAACGTTGCTCCATCCGATTGCCAGTGCAATCGCCACGGCGAGTTGGAGGGGGCGAAGCTGGTAGTGTCCGGGCATGAGTCGGGCCTCTCTGGATAGGAGACCCCACTCTATTTTTGCTGCAAAAAATCCGCTGTCGGCTGCTTCTCGCAGCCTTGCAGGCGACATCGGAGCTTCACCGTAGAAAAGGGTCGCAAGACCTGCGATCGGTGTTTTTACTCGAACCCCGCGGGGCCTTTTCCTACACCAGATCCAGACGCCGCCGGCTGTTCAAGGATCAGAAACTCATCTGCCACTGCCCGATCAGTCCATGGTTGCGGCTGTTGCTGCCGATCTCGCCGCTATAGAGCCCAGCCCCAGGGAGTGTCGTGCCGAAATGCCCACATCCAGCCCTGCTTCAAGTACCAGGCTGTCGCGATCCAGCGCGCTGCCATCAACATTGAATGCCGTGCCGCCGACCACGAATGCCTGACGCGTCGAGCTGCTGACATCGCCGTAGGTGTGCTTCCAGCCTGCGGCCAGGCGCGGGGTCAGGCTCATGCCGTTGTCGAGGCTGCTCAGGTGCGCCAGGCGCAGGCCGAGGGTGCTGCTGAAGTTGTCCTGGGTCTGGCTGTCGACGTCCAGTGCGGCGGCACCTCCCTTTTCCTGGTAACGGTCGCGGTGGTAGCGCTGGTAGCCGAGGCTGGCGAACGGCTCGGCGCTGAGACGGCCGCTGCCCATGGCGTAGCCGAGTTCGGCGAAGGCTTGCTGGCTGTCGGCGTCATAATCGCCCTTGGGCCGATCACTGAAACCGTTGAACGCCACGGTGCGTCTGCTTTCGCCCTGATGGCCGCTGTACGCCGCGCCAAGGCGCAGAGAAAACGGGCCGCTCTGGCGCAGTGCGTAGACGCCGGCGTGCCAGCTCTCGACGTTGCCATCGACACCGGTCGCGTCCAGATCAGTCTTCGAATAACCACCGAGCACACCGAGGCGCCATTGCGGGTTCAGCGCCCAGTCGGCACCCAGCACGCTGCCCTTGGTGCGTTGCTCCAGGCCACTGTTGCCATGCTCGCCGTCGAGCTTGCCGTAGCCGCCGATGGCTTGCAGCCACAGGCGTCCGCGCGCATTCGGATCATTCAGATTGCGCGCCTCGGTCGGTATGCCATTGGCCGCCAGCACCGGTGTTTCGCGCTGATCGAGGCCGACCATCAATCCCGGGCTGCCGCCCATCTGCTGCATCGCCGCAAGCATGCTGTTGCCCACTTGACTGCTGGCGCCGAGGGTGGCGCTGGTCAGGTTGGCATTGCTGGCGCCGGCCAGTTGCTCGATCGCCGCGCCAGCGGTGCTTTGGGTGGTGTTGAGCAAGGCGTTGTACAGCGCGTTGTTGTTGCCCATTGAAGCGAGGCTGCTGGCCGCGTTGCCGCCGTTGCCGGTTGCCGCGAATTGGCTGAAGGCTACGTCATTGCGGGTGTAGGTCAGATCGACCTGCGTCGGGGTGTAGGCCAGGGTAGGCGTGAGGAATGCGTAATCGCTGGTGACCTTGCCGAACGTGCCGTTGACGCTGGCCGCTTGCAGCACGGTGTAATGGCTCTGCCACGGATAGGTGCCGCTGCCGGGATTCACCGCCAGGGTCGCACCGTTGAGAAAGGCAATGCCGCCGACCTGCACCGGGGCGCTGCTGCCGTCGGCGCTGCTGCCGTCGGCGTTGACGCCGTAGGCAAGGGTCGATCCGCTGCCCATGTTCAAATCATGCACGATGCTTGCGCGACCGAGGCTGGTGTCGGTACGCAGCGTACCGTTGACGTTGAGGCTGCCCACCGAGCCGCCACCGGCGTACACACCGCCGGCGTCTACCGTCAGGTTGCCGGCGATGCCGCCCTGATTGATCAGGGTGGCGCCATTGCGCACCGCACCGCCGTCGCTGAAATCGCCGTTGCCGGTGAGTGTCCACGCACCTTGCCGGACTTCCAGCCACTCGAAATCGCGGCTGGCACCGAAGCTGCCGCCCGCCACGTCGTCCATCACCACCCGGTCATAACCGCTGCCGCCATCGACCACGCCGACGAAACGGCTGCCATTGCGCAGGGTCAGGCTGTCATTGCCGCCGCCCAGGTCGAGCGCCAGGCCGTTGCTGCCACTGATGGTGCCGCCGTTGATCACGGTGTCGGCGAACTCGCCGACGAATGTCACGCCGAAGCCGTCGAGGCCTTGAATGGTGCCGTAGTTCTCCAGAGTGGTCGCCGCCAGCCCCGATCCGCCGCTGCCGTCGTCCACCAGAATGGCGCTGTTGGCGCCGCTGATCAGTGCGCCATTGGCGTTGAGAATATGGCCGCCGCCGAGGGCGATGCCCTCACTGCCGTTGGCGAACCCGCCCTTGTCCACGCCCCCGGCGCCAACGCCTTGGATGGTGCCGTAGTTTTCGATGTGAGCGATCTTGTCGATGTCCACGCCATCGCCATCACCGTTCGCTTGCAGCCCAGAGTAGGCGCCGGTAATGGTGCCGTGGTTGATCACCGTGCCGTCGCCGTCGGAGCCGAACCCGGAACCGTTGCGCCCGGTGATTTGCCCATAGTTGACCAGCGTCGCCCCCAGGTCGGTGGTGATGCCATGGCGGCCGCCGGAAATCACTCCGTAGTTGGTCACGCTGACACCGCTGGCCGAGTCGATGTCGATACCGTCGAATTTCTCGTCGGCGTTGTGCGAGTCACCGGTGGAGATTTCGCCGTAGTTGGTGATGGTCGCGTTGGCGCCGGTCTTCATGCCGTCGCTGGCATCGCCGCGAATCAGCCCGCCCGCACGGTTGATGATGGTGGTCCTGACCCCGTCGCTGCGCAGGGCATCGAGGTCCAGACCCTGGCCGGTGGTGGAGCGAATCACGCCGCTGTTGTCGATCAACAGGCTGCCGCTGACGAAATTGCTGTCGATACGCAGCGCGTCGTTGGCACCGAGAATCTGCCCGCCGCTGCGGTTGTAGATGGTGTAATTACGCGCCTTGGTTTCGTCACCACTGCTGTCGATGGCCCGTCCCCCGGTCGAAACGATTTTCCCCGCGTTATCGATGACCACACCGGCGCCGCTGGTCTGGTCTTTAAGGCTCACAGCCTTGCCGCTGCCGGTGATGCTGCCCGGTGCCGAAATCGTCAGCGTGTCGCTGCCGCCAAGGGTTTGCGAAGCGGTGGTGGCGCTGTCGATCTGCACGGTTTTGCCGTGGGCGGTGCCAGCGGTAATCAGCAAAACGGCGGCGAGGGACAAGCGCTGCGGCGGGAAGGTCATGAGTGAACGGCCTTTTGTTATAAGCGGGCCGTCCTGTATAGCGAAGGGTTTTTACAGAATGATGTATTGAGCCCTGTCTGCATTATTTTGCGGATAGGCTGCATGGGAAGCGGCTGAATCTGCATTTTGTTGCAGATTTAATTTCTCTGCCGACTGATGGAATGCACTATATTGCATCTACTATCAAAGCTAGCCATGTAGAAATGCATTTAAATGCAGGTGAAAGGCATGTACCAGCTGACATTGCAAATATATACGGCCAGTGAATGGCACGACGCCATGGTGCTGAGCTTCGATGATCCCGAAAAGGGTTTTGAAAGTCGCTGCAGTTTTGGTTACGAAGCGGCATACCTTGTCGAAAATATTGACGCCATAGGGTCGCCGTTTTCGCAGGCAGTCAGTGCGCTGTACCCTCTGGACTGGGAAGGTCGGCGCTCCGGCACGCCATCCTTTGTGCACGACATCGCTCCTGCAGGCGCGGCCAAGAGGTTTTTGCTTGCGCGACTGGGGCAAGAAAAGCCGGCCGATATCAATGCCGATCTATATCTGCTTGGCCGTAGCACTCCCGCTCCTATCGGCAACATGCGAATCAAAGAGTCGGCCGAGGCCGTAGATGAGCGTAAGCCCATCGGATTCAAGCGTGAGGATGTCATTCATCGCGATAACCGTTTTCTTGAATACGCCTACGAACTGGGTGCGGCGATTGGCGGTGCTACGGGCGCTGGTGGCGAAGCACCGAAGCTGTTGTTGGCCGAGAACAAGGCCGGTCTTCTGTACCCCGATGCAGTATTGGGCGACGAAGAAGTCCGACAGCACTGGTTTGTGAAGTTTTCCAGAAACTGGGGAGGTCTGACTGATCAGGACATCCTGCGAAGCGAATTTCATTACTACAGGGCGCTTCAGAAACTGGGTATCGAAACGATCGCGGTCGAGGGCCTGGCACTGGAAGAGGCGAACAAGCCGAGTTTGTGGATGCAGCGCTTTGATCGCAGAGTGGATGACGGATGCGTGTCGCGTCTTGCCGTCGAGTCGATCTATTCCCTGGCCCAAGTGACGATACCGGGAAGCGCGATGAATCATATGGAGGTTATCCGCATGCTGGCCGGGCTCTGGCGTAAAGCGGGGCAGGCAAGTCAGGTACCTGATCTTGTAGCTGATTACTTGCGTAGGGACTTGATCAACAAGATCCTCGGCAACTCGGATAACCATGGTCGAAACACCGCAATTATCCGTCAGGCAAATACATTTCGCCTCGCACCGATTTACGACCTGGCCCCCATGGTCATGGACGACGAAGGTGTGACCCGTACGACCAAATGGCCCAAGGAGCTGGAGAGGGCGGGAGACGTCGACTGGCTGGGAGTTTGCCGCGCATTGGCGGATATCGTCGAACCGGACGAGCCAATGGCGGCGCTATCTGATGCGCCCGTCCTTTTCGAACGGCTGCGCGAAGACGCACGACACCTGGCAGCGCTGCCGGACATTCTGACTGCCAGCGGTTTGCCTGACAGAACTATGAACCATCCGGGCGTTCATCTGAAAAATCTGGAGCAGCGTTTGAAAGAGTGGGATCTGAAATGAGCATGACGGTTGCCGAGCGCACAATGCTCATCGAAAGCATTCAGGAGGCGCTGACTCAAGGGACACTGGAGATCGGCGAAGCCGTTCGCCGTTTGCGGGTGGAAGTCACCGGGCTGCATCAAGCCCAGTTCGCGAAGATGTGCAAAATCTCGGTCCGCACGCTGGTGCATATCGAGCATGGTGAAGGTAACCAGACGCTGAAGTCGCTGAACGCGGTATTTGGTCCGTTCGGGATGAAGATGGGTGTCGTAAAAATCCGCCGTGACATTGGTTGAAGATCAAAAGATCGCAGCCTGCGGCAGCTCCTATACAGGTCGGTTACACCCCTGTAGGAGCTGCCGAAGGCTGCGATCTTTTGCATTTACAGACTCAGGAACGGCACTCGACCAAACCTTTCACCTGCCCGGTCGGCGTCTGGTTGGCATCGCTCAACCACTGCTCGAACCCTACCGCAATCGCCGGCCACTCCGAATCCAGGATCGAATACCACGCGGTATCGCGGTTCTGCCCTTTGACCACCATGTGCTGGCGGAACACGCCTTCGAAGCTGAAGCCCAGGCGTTCGGCGGCGTATTTGGAGCGGGCGTTGCCGTTGTTGCACTTCCACTCCAGGCGCCGGTAGCCCAGCTCGAAAGCGTGTTTAGCCAGTAGATAAACGGCTTCGGTGCTCTTCGGCGAGCGTTGCATCGACGCGCCGAAGGTCACGTGGCCGATCTCGATGCGGCCTTGCGCCGGGATGATCGACATCAGGCTGAGGATGCCTTGCACCTGGCCTGTGGCGCGGTCGATCACGCTGAAGAAATATGGATCGCTGCTGGCCGCATGATTGTTCAGCCAGTCATTGAAAACGCTGCGCTCGGGGAACGGCCCATAGGGCAAGTAATCCCAGAGCTTCGGGTCGGCGCCGGGGCCTTCGAGGGCATTGAACAGATCGTCGCCGTGGCGTGCCGGATCGAGTCGTTCCAGACGGATGAAACGGCCTTCGAGCAAGGTCGCGGTGGGGGCGGGGACGCCTTTCCAGTCGGCAAGTGAAGTGGTCATGTACGCGGTTCCTTAAATGGCTTTGCGAAACTGGATGAATCCCGGGCGCTCGGCGATGCGCTCGTAGAGCTGGATCGCGGTGGCATTGGTTTCGTGAGTCAGCCAATGCACCTTGCAGCAACCATCGGCCTTGGCGGTGGCGTAGACGTGTTCGATCAGCAGGCGACCGACGCCAGTGCCGCGCGCGTGCTCCTCGACCAGCAAGTCTTGCAGGTAGCAGGAGTTTTCGATGCTCCAGTTCGAGCGGTGGTAGATGAAATGCACCATGCCCACTGCCTTGCCATCGGCCCAGGCGAGGGCGGCGTGGGTCGGTTCGCTCGGGTCGAGGAAGCGCTGCCAGGTACTGTGGGTCACTGCGTCTGGCAGTTCGCCTTTGTAGAAGCCCAGATAGGCTTGCCACAAAGGTAGCCAGGCGGCGTGGTCGCCGGCGGTGACAGGGCGGATGTCGATCTGACTCATGCTGATTTCCTTAACGCATCAAGTGGGCGAGGGTCTGGTCATTGATGTCGGGGCTGGCAGTCAGGCCTTCGCGCACGCCGGCAATGTCTTCGGCGCTGCGGTTCTGGCTGAGCTTGCGTTTGCCTTCGAGGCGGTCGATCGGGATGGCGAAACCGACGATGGCCTTGAGCATGCCGTCGATATAGTCGGCCGGCGCGTCGTCGACGTTCCACGGTTGCGCGCGACCGGCTTCATGGCGATCAGTCAGCGTGCTGACGATGTCGAGCAGGCGCCCGCCGTCGCTGAAGGTTTCGGCGTGACCGTAGGCGTGCACGGCGACGTAGTTCCAGGTCGGCACGACTTTGCCGTGCTCGGCCTTGCTCGGGTAAAACCCCGGGCTGACATAGGCGTCGGGGCCGGCAAATATCAGCATCGCTTCAGCGCCATCGCGCAGGTCTTTCCATTGCGGATTGGCTTTGGCCAAGTGCCCGTACAGCGTGCCGTTCGGGCCTTGTTCGCGGTGCAGCAGCACCGGCACATGGCTGGCTTGCAGACCGTTTTCACCGTTACTCACCAGAATCGCGAGACGGCTGGCGAGGATCAGTTCGTGCAGTTGCGACAGTTCGTCGATGGCAAAGGCGCGGGGCGTGTACATGGAGAGATTTTCCTTGGCGAATGCCTGCATCCTAGGCAGGCTATTGGTCTGTTGTAAGAGCCATTGATGACTAATTTCATAGGTCCATTGTCATGCCCGAATCGCCCACGCTGTCCATGCCATTCAATCCGGCCGGTATCGAACTCGACCGCCGTCAGGGTTTGAGCCGCCAGCTCTATCAGGCGCTGCGTCTGCGCGTGCTGGACGGGCGTCTGGCCAGTGGCACGCGGCTGCCGGCCAGCCGTGATCTGGCGGCGGCGTTGGCGATTTCCCGCAACAGCGTGGTGCGCGCCTACGATCAGTTGTACGCCGAAGGCTTCATCGAAGGCCGGGTCGGGGACGGCACGTACGTCGCCCAATTGCCGCAAAGCGCATTGCCCACGAAAAAACTGTCCACAAAAGTATCCACAGGGTTTTCAACAGGCTTACCCACAGCCTTATCCACAAATTGGCTGGATTTACCTGTGATTTCATCCAGTAAAGTTATCCACAGCTGTGCTGTGCAGCGCCTGGAAAACAACCATTTATCGTTGCCCCCCAGTGGTCCGCCGAAGGCATTTCGGGTCGGTGTTCCGGCCTTCGATCTGTTCCCGTTCGAGGTCTGGGCCAAGCTCAACGCGGCTTTCTGGCGCAAACCCGATCTGCAGCAATTGTGTTACGGCGATCCGGCCGGAGATCAGCGCCTGCGTGGATTGATCGCTGCGTATTTGCGCAGCTCACGCGGCATGCAATGCACCGCTGAGCAAATTGTGATCACCAGTGGCGCGCAGCAGGGCATCAGCCTTTGTGCACAGCTGCTGGTGGAGCCGGGCGATGCGGTGGGCATCGAGAATCCGGGCTACCGCGCGGCTGGCCATGCTTTTGCGGTGGCCGGCGGCCGGTTGCACGGGGTACCTGTGGATCAGGACGGCATTGATTGCACAGCGCTGGGGCAAATTGCCGACTGCCGCCTGGCCTATGTCACACCTTCCCACCAGTACCCGACCGGCGTGGTCATGAGCCTCGCCCGTCGGCTTGAGCTGCTGGCCTGGGCCGAGCGCAGCCAGGGCTGGATCATCGAAGACGATTACGACGGCGAGTACCGTTACAGCGGCGCACCGCTGGCTCCGTTGGCAGCGCTGGATCGTCAGGGCCGGGTGCTCTACGTCGGGACGTTCGGCAAGGTCGCTTTTCCGGCGTTGCGTCTGGGCTATCTGGTATTGCCGACGGGACTGGTGCAAGCCTTCGCGCGGCGCCGTGCGGTGGACGTGCGGCATTCGGAAGTCAGTACCCAGGCAGTGATGGCCGAATTCATGGCGGCCGGACATTTTCAACGGCATATCCGGCGCATGCGGCGCGCCGCCCTGAGTCGGCGCAACTGCCTGCTGGCGCATTGGCCGGACAACGTCGAGGGCGTCGCAGGCCTGCCCGCCGTGGCTGCCGGGTTGCACCTGACGGTCGCAGTGGACAACGTTGCCCGCGAGCGTGAGCTGATCGCCAAAGCCGAAAGTGTCGGGGTCGAGGTCAATGGCCTGAGCAGCTATTGGCTACCCGACTCCCAAACCCCGGCGGATCAGCGCGCCGGTCTGGTGCTGGGATTTGCCGCCGTGCCGGAGGTCGATATCCAGGGCGCTCTGGCACGGCTCCGCAGCGTCTGGTGCGACTGAGCGTCAGCTTTCGTCGGCTCCCGCATGGCGTGGGTGAAGGAACAGATCCCGCACCGCCGGACGAGTGATCCGGCGCAGCACGTTATCCACGGCATCGAAGCTGTCCAGTTCCTGGCGCACTTTCGCTGGCAGCTCCTGCAAAAAGCCATCGGCAACCTTTAGGTGAGCAGCCGTGAAGCGGTCGCTCGGATCGGTCAGCGTGTCGTAATGAAAGTGCGCGACCCACAACGGTTGGTCGTTGCGCGTCTTGTCGAGGATCCGGTACTCCTGAAAGAAGTCCTTGCGCTGCCGGGTGCGGATGCGTCCGCGCGGGTCTTTGACGATTTGCACCAGATGGTGTTCGTGCAGCCATTTCAGATAGCTCTCCCGGGGTTTGCGCGCGGTGAGCATGCTGCCGTAGACGTTGATGCCTTCACGACGCAGGCGGGCAGCGGCTTCTCGCAAGTCGGTCGTCAGTCTGCCGACTGGAAATTCAGCGCTTTTTCGGACAAGTATTGCCTGAACGTTTACCGCTGCCTGATCGAAACGGGTTGCCTGTTGATCGAACAGATCCTGCATGTCGGCCGGGATGCGCGAAGGCCGCTGCGCATCGGTGCGCAGGCGTTTGATGAAGGCGTCCAGTTCCGCGACCAGGGTCATCGCATTGCCGATCATCTGCGCATCGTCCAGCGTCGGGACGACGGCGGGGCGCTTGATGACGGAGCGGATCACCGGCATGTCTTCCGTCGCCTGGGGTTTGTCAGGGGACGCTGCCCGTGGTGTTTCGATGATGCGCGGCCGTGACTTGCTCACCTTGCCGATCCCGCGCGATGTCGACGGTGCCGGATCGAGCCTGGCCATGGCTGCGGTGGGAACCTCTTCCGGTTCCGGCAGAGCGATCAGCAGACGCTTGCGGGCCAACTGGTGAAAGTCTTCGACCAATTGCTGAACCCGCTGGAAGCGGTTCACTTCAAGTTGCGCGGAGGCGCTGGCCAACACCTCCTGCAAGCGGCGCTGGGCATCGGCCAGACGGTCGACCACGGCGCTCAGTTGCTCGACATCCAGTGCCCGGCTGTTGCGCCGCTCCACCAGCAGATGGCCGGCCTCGGCAGCCCCCTCGAACACCGGAACGATCAGTTGCCGCAGTGGATCGAGGACGCTGTCCGGTGCGTCGCTCAGCGACAGCTCGGTGGACATGCCGATTTCATTGGCGTGCAAATCGCGACGGGTGAACGAGGGCATCAGTCTGCGCAGCTCAGTCGCCACTTTGCGGGTTGCGCCGGTATGTTGGTCGAGTCTTTCCAGCGAGGTGTGCAACTGCGCAAGGCGCTCGACCATCTCGTCACTGACGGCGATGGCTTGGCGTGCGGCCTGCATCTGAGTCGCCCGCGAGCGGGTTTCTGGTGGTTCCGAGGTGCTCAGCTGCGGCGCGACGATGCGCGCGTATTCGCGCAACTTCATGCGCATCCAGCCGCTGAGATAGCGATGCTGTTCGACCGAGAAACGCATCAGTTGCGACTGGTAGAACACCCCGGCACCACCGGCCTCCCGCCACTTTTCCAGATCCTGCAGAGCCTGACCGTAGGCACTGGCCAGTTCGTCGGCCTTGGCGATGTACGCGATCACGGCAGCTTCGGACATAGGCTCCGCCGGATCGCTGTTCTCCAATGGTTGCAAGGCTTCGTCGAGGCTGGCCTTGCGCCGGGCTTCCTGTTCGATGAACCGGTGCAATGCCGCCCATGCCTCATCCTTGCGGGTGGCGCGCTCACGCCGCAGGGCCTCGATCCTTCCGGTCGGGCCGCCACCGCGCAGGCGCAGCTTGAGATCCCAGTTCCACAGAGCGGTCTCGGGATCGAAACGAATGCACAGACCGGAATGCCCCGCGTTGTGCGGATCGACGATCAGCACCGGTTCGTCGCCCTCGGCGCTGACTTGAAACCAGCGTGTTCCGACCCGCGCATAGAGTTTCCCCGAGGCCTCATACAGGTGGGCGGCATTGACGCGTGCATTTTCCGGCAGCGCCGGCCGTGGGACTTCCAAGCGGTCAAGGCGTTGCACAAAACTTGCGTGTGCATCAAACCGTACTGGCGCGGAGTGTGCGAGCAAGGACCGATGCGCCTCGGGCGGGCTGGCGCCCCACGCCGCGGTGTCCTGCGTGATAGTCGGCGTGTTGCCGGGGAGCAGCGGCGCTTTGGCGGGTTCTGCATAGTGTGTGCGAGTCGTCTGTGGAATTTCGTTGAGCGGCCCCGAGAGTCGAATGCGCCGTACTGACGCTTTCTGCGCGAGCAGGATGCCCAGTGCCAGCAGCACATCGCCGATCGAAGACCACTCGACCGCAGTATTGCCACGCTCATGGGCATCCAGTGCCTGCTGGACCTGGCTGACGGTCTGCCAGACCCAGACAGCCGTGCCCGCCGGTCCGCCGAGAAAGTTGCTGGCCACACCGAAGATGGTCCAGCCGCTGTCAGCCAACAGCGTCCAGCGCCGCTCGGCATTGGACGTCGATTGGCGATCGGCGAGGTCGGCCATGGCCTGGCTGTTGCTGGCGAACAGCTGCGAAAACACATCGCCGCTCAGGGGCGAATTCGCCAGGTCGACGGCGGAGGTCAGGTCAAGGTGCAGAAAGGGTTCGAACGCCAGTTCGGTAATCGTCCATGGCGAGGGCAGCCCGGCGGAAAACACATACTGGGCGTACTCGAAACTCAATGCCGGAGTGGGCAGCCAGGCCAGCACCGAATCGCGCAATTCACCCGCCTGGTAAAACGCGTACAGCATGTTCTGTTCCGAGGGGAACTGACGCAGCGATTGCTCAAGCAACGGTCGGTAAAGCAGGCATGGGCCACTGGCGCCGGCGCGCGGCCCGATGATGTACATGTTCGCCACCGTGTCCGGCGTACTGCCCAGGCGAAAGCGCGGGACGAAGGCCAGGGGCCGGATCTGCACCGGCCATTCGGAGGCGGGGGATTTGGCGGCGATGCAGTCGATCAATTGGCGAACCAGACGATAACCCTGTTCGTCGACATCACCCTTGCGCTTGAGCTTGCACTCCAGCGCCAGCATCGGCAGCAGCTGCGGCAACTGTCGGCTGTAACGGATCCTGTGGCGCCCGGCCTGCACCGGGTCGTCGATCAGGGTACGCTTGATCAGCGTTGGATAACGCTCGCCAATGTTGACCGCGCTGGCCATGCGTGACAGCAGTTTTACCGTCAGCCAGTCCGGCGTGGCGCTGCCGTCGGCGTAGGCGACCGTGGCGAGGTAAGGACGGGTGTTATGCAAGGCGAATTCGCCGAGGGTCTGGACACTGACGCTGGTCGGATCAGGCAGGGTCAGACCGCCGGCTTCGAAGCTTTGGGTCAGGGTGATCCGTACATCATCGAGGCGCAGTTGCAGGGTGTCGGCAGCGGGTCGCTCGGCAACGATGGCGGCGCGCATCTGTTGCTGGGCGTAGTCCAGAATCAACGGGACCTCGCGGTATTCGAAGCACTGGCTGTCGGGCTCGCCACGCAGGCTGCCCAGGTCGCTCAGATAACCGCTGTAGGTCTGGATGTCGTCCAGCGATCCTGCCAGCAGCCATTGCGGAATCGCCCTGTCCAGTTGCTCGATGCGCGCGTCGTCATCTGTCCTGGAGTCGGTATCCCCTTCGCGCGGGTGTGAAAAGAATTTGGCCAGGGGCGAGCGACTGCCCGGATCGAGGGCATCGATCGAGTCGATCTGACAGCTCACCAGCGCCTGGACCATGGCATCGAAAATATTCCCGTCGGGTTCATAGAGCCGCCATTTCAGACCCTGACCGCGCAAGTCGATGTCGATGCGCTCGGGCAGGGTGGCGCCCAATTGCGCCATGGAACCGAACGATTCATAGCCTTCTTCGATGGTGAACAGCGCAAGCAACTCGCGACCGCCCAGCGTTGCGCTGAGCACCAGCGCGCCGGCCAGCATCAAGTGCTGCGTCTGGCTGCTCTCGGCCTGATCAAACACCAGGTCGAGATCGATCAGGCGGGCGCGCACGTTCGTCAGTTCGGCGCTGGTCGAAGCGCGCGATGTGTTGTCCGGGTGTTGTGCGACGAGGCGGGCGAGGCGGCACTCGTGCGCATCCCAGCCATTTACCGATTGTACGTTCAGCGCCTGTTGCAGGGTGTCAGCCAGTTGTTGCCAGCGCGGTTTCTGCTCGATGGTTTGATTCCAGTAATCGAGTTGGCTCTGCGCGAAGCCGGTGAACAGTACCGGGGCATTTTCGTTGAGCAACGTCGTCAGTGCGTCCATGCCGGCCGGCAAATGCACCGGCTCGTCGGTCTGTGATGACAAGGTCAGGAAATGCTCACCTTCAATGCAGTTGGCCTTGGTCTGGGTGAACGCCAGGCGCGCCAGCATGTGAGTCAGCGATTCGTAACGACAGCTATGGCTGACCAGACTTTCGCCCTGTACCTGCCAGACCGGGGTCGCCAGCAAGGCGGTGCCGGGATCGATCTGCAGATCGGGAAACTGCGTAGTCAACGCCTTGCGCAAAAGTTGTGCTGCGGCGTCGTGCAAGACCGGTCCGCCGCTGGTCTGTTCGACCAGGCGGCTTTTGTTCAAGAGTTGGGGAGCAATGTTCGTGCGGATTGTTTCACTCATGGGATCGCAACCGTTGGGCAGGTGGAGAGTGCGGCAATTGCCGTGTGCAACCGACAGTAGCGAGCGGTCCAGCCCCTCGGGTGGTAGATATGTATAGGTTGAAACAAGCCCGCGCGTGGCGGGCTTGCGTCGAGGAACCGGCGATCAAGAAAAGAACAGCGCTTCAGCCTGTGAGCGGCTGATGCTGCTGCGATGGATCGCGATCAGCTCCTGGTTACTGCGATTCTCGCGCTCGACAAAGGCGCCGCCCAGGCGCCGTTGTTCAACGGTTTTCAGATGCGCGGCAGTGAAGGATGGCAACGGATCCGCCGGGTTGGTGTAGTGAAAATGGGCGTACCACAGGGCTTTTCCGCTCTTGCGGTCGAGTATCGGATATTCCAGCAGATAATCCTTGCGCGGGCCTTTGAGTCGGCGGCGCTCGGTGGTTTTACTGATCGTCACTTCGCCTTTGGCGAACAGCCATTGGACACGTGCAGCAGTGGGCGGCTGCTGTTTGGTGATGTCGATTCTGGCGGCGCGACCTTCGGCATAAAGGGCAGTGGCTTCGTTGTCGAGTTGCTGACGCAGGCTGCTGGCCGTGGACGTTTTGCCGTCGGTGTGATTGCCGGCGGTCAAGGCCTGATCGATTTTCTCCATGGCCTCGCGCAGTCGCGTGGCATGTATGTAGTAAATTTCCTCGATCTCCGTCGGATTGCGTTGCGCCCGGGCAATGTGCGCCTGAGTGCGTTTTCTGAAGTCTGCCAGACCATTGAGCAACACCTGTGCAGCCTGCGTGCTTTTCGGCAGGTCGGGGCCGGGACGTGGTGATACCGAAGGTTTGGCCGGCACCCGTTCCACCCAGTTGCCCGGGGATTTCTCGTGGAAGGTGGCAATCACTTTTCCGGTCAACGGGGCGATCACATCCACCAGGTCACCGTCCTGTCCGCCGGCACTGCGACGGGGTTGCCCGACCAGTGTGCCCTTGTAACGGGTCTTGATGATTTTGCGCGCCGGTGTGACCGGTGACCTGGACGGCCCGGCGACCGGTTCCACCAGGCGCTGCTCGCGCAGCAGGGTCGACAAATGTTGCATCGCGTCCTGATGGAATTCGGCAACGTGGCGCTTCACGCTTTCAAGACGCTCGGCATTCAGGTGCTGCGGATACTCGGCGACGAGGTCGACAAATCGCTGGTCGATGACGTCGAATTGTTCCACCAGATTATTCATCGCCTCGACGCGTTCGCCGAGTTGCTCCAGGCCCTGTTCGGCGCTCAGATCCAGAGCGCTCTGAATGTTCAGCGATGCGTCTTCAATCAGGGTTTCCAGCGCGACGCGGGCGCCTTCGCGAAACTCACCCGCTTGTTCATTGAGGCACAGCTCCTGGCCAAGAGTGATTTGCAGCAGCTTCAGGTCCTCCAGCGAGAACGTTGGCAGCCGGGCCTTGTACTGGCGAGTCACCTCTACGGCCTCTTTGCCCAGCAGGCTCAGTTCGGCAAAACGGGTGTGGGCGAATTCGATCTTGTCGATGATCCCTCGGGTCAGGTCGGACATTTTATCGAAGGGCTCCGAACGCGCGGTATCCGTTTCATTGCCCGGCGCATCGAGCAGCACCAGGGTCACTTCCAGGCTTTGGCGAAATGCCGAGTAGGTTTCATCGATCCAGGCCTGCATGAGGAACAGTTGCAGGGAGATCCGGTCGAGCATCGCGGTGCGGTAGTTGGGCACCGCTTCGAGGATGTTCAGGGCCTTCAGGCTATCGATGTGGGCGGTATATTCCTTGACCTGTGAGTCGAGCGTATCGAGAAACTGCTGCCGGGCGCTTGCTGCAGTTTCCGGCGTGGCTTCCAGCATGGCGCGGCGTACCGCGACCAACTGGCTGCGTTTGTCTGCCAGCCCGGCGTCGAATGCTGCGATTTCCTGCTTTTTCTGGCGTAACGATTCGGCGTTCTGTTGCTGCAACGCTTTGCGCCGACTTTTCAGCCCTCCGCCGCGCAGGCGCAAGCGCAGATCGACAAACCACTGTCCCCGCGCATTGGCGATCAGCAGCGGCCCGCGGCGTGGCGGTTGCTGACGGGTATCGATGATCTGCACGTCGTCATTATCGTTGAGCGCGACTTCGAACCAGCGCGCGCCGACCTCGGCGTACCACTTTCCCCCCGCCGTGCGCAGGTGACGGTACGCGCCGTCGGCAGCGGCCGTACTCAGGCCTTCGGGTTGGCTGATCTTGAGGCTGTCGAGCAACAGGCCCAGGCTGGAAGGAGAGGCGGCCGACAATGCGCCCTGGGTGTGCAGCGCCGGCGTGTGATGGTCCGGCAGTTCATGCCCGACAATATCGGGTAACCGCGCGACGCGAAGGGCGTCTGGCTTGGGCGGCTTGCTGACTTCTCGGGTTGGCTGGGTAATCGTGGAGGCACTGCGTTGCGGTTTTTTGCGCGTGGCCGCGCGGTGGGCGAGCGCCATGCCCAGCGACAGCAGGAGGTCGGTCAGTGCAGTCCAGTCCAGAGCCTGCTGTTGTTCTTGAACGTCGCTGACTTCTTGCAGGTCATCCATGATCTGCCAGATCCACGCTGCAGTGCCGACCCCGCGTCCGAGAAACGGCAGTGCGGCATTGAACAATGCCCAGCCGCCACGTTTGAGCGTGGCCCAACGCGCTTGAGCATTGGACACCGAGCTGCGATCAGCCTGCGCGATCAGCGCGTCGGCATTGGCCTTGTACAGGGTCGCCAGCAGATCCTGCTCGATGACCCGGCTGCCTAGCGTCAGGGTGGCGGCCGGTGCCGGTGCCGACGTCGGGTCGACCAGCAGCTGCGGTATCGTCCATACCGAAGGCAGTGCACCGGGAAATACATATTGCGAGTAATTGAAACGCACGCGGTCCGGCAGCCAGGCGAGGACCGACTGGCGCAGGGTGCGTGAATGGCGGATGGCATACAGCAGGTTCGCGGTTGACGGGAATTGCAGCAGTGGTGCGTCGAGCAGTGGCCGGTAGAGCAGGCAGGGGCCCTTGCTCATGTCGCGCGGGCCGATCATGAACATGTTGAGCACTTCGTCGGTCTGCCCGCCGGTGACGAACCCCAGCGGGCGAATCACGATGTCCTGACCGTCGACGCGCCTGTCCACCGGCGCGCTGGCCAAGGCTGCCAGGACATACCGATAGCCGAGCTCATCAAGCCCGGCCTGACCGCGGATTTTGTACTGCAACGCCAGCAGCGGCAGCTCGAGGGGCAATTGGCGGCTGTAGAGTTGTCGCAGGCGCAAAGACCGGGACGGGTCATCAACCAGCCTGTTTTTGAGCTCATCCGGATAGGTTTTGCCGATATCGACCGTGGTCACCAGGTTTTCCAGATAGGTCGGGGTCATCCAGGCCGGTACTGCGCTCGCCCCCTCGCGGTAGCGCACCGCAATGTTGCCCAGCGGCAGGCCGGCCAGATTCTGCAAGGCCAGTTCGACCAGTGACAGGGTCAGGGTCTGCTCCTGTTCGGGCGGAACGAAGGTACCCCAGACCACCACGCTGGTGACGGTGATTTCCACGTCTTGCAACCTGAAGTTCTGCGCCGGGGTCTGGCGGATGGCGCTGTTCAGTTTGCCCAGAGTGAAGGCCTGGATGCCGGGGAGCTCTTTTTGAAAGGTGCTTCCCTCGTTCTGCTGTTGCATGGCGACCAGATCCAGCAAGTGACGGCTGTAACGGGTCTGGTCGGCGGGTGCGGCGTTATCGAGCCATGGCGGCAACGAATGCTGGGTAACCGTAAACCGCGCAGGAGCTTGCTGCGCGCCAACGTCTGAATCGTCGGGCGCGCCATGGCGCGGAAGAAACACGGCGTCGGCAGGTCGCCGGAAAAAATCGATATCGCCAATTGCCTGGGCTTCCAGCGCAATCATCGCGCAGGCTTGCTGATCGAAAAAGTTGCCCGGCGGCTCGAACAATCGCCACCTGATGTCGATTCCGTCGACACCTGTCTCGACCGGCCATTGCAGTGACTTTTGCAGTTCCTCGAAGCTGTTGAAACGCTGAAAACCCTGAGTGATCGAGTGGCTGAGGATCAGCGTGCGTTCACCGACGGTGCCGACCAGCACGGCGGTGTCGAGGATGCTCAGATGGCTGCGCTGATTGCTCTCATCCAGATCCAGATCAATCAGACAGGCGCGGGTCTGGTAGGTGTCGGCAGGCAAGCGCAGGGTTTTCTCCGGCTGGTTGAACACGGCGCGGGTCATTGCCCGTTGATCCGCATCCCAGCCGTTGTCAGCGCTGACATTCCATACCTGCTGCAAGGTGCGTGACAGCTGGTGCCAGCGGGGTACGGCGGGGCTGACGGTTTCGTTCCAGTAATCGATCTGTTGTTCTTGCAGAGACTTGAACAGCAAGGGGGCGAGTTCGTTGAGCAGCGCACCCACGGTTTCCATTTTCACCGGCAGCTGGATTGCAGTCTCGACGCCGGGTTGTTCGGTGAGGAAGTGTTCGCCATCGATGAGCGTGACCGTCGTGCCGGACAGGGCCAGCCTGACCAGGATATCGGTCAGCGATTCGAACTGGCAGGGGCCGACATCGATCCGTTGTTTTTTGATCACCCAGGTCGGCGTACCGACCACGACCCGTTCCGGGTCGATCGCTTGCTGCGGGTACAGCCGCGTAAGGGCGGGCTTCAAGGCATTGGAAGCGACTTCGGTGAGGGAGGGGCCACTCACCAGTTGGGTGAGTATGTCGACAGCGCTGGGCGCGGTACTTTCGGGCATGACCATATCCTTGTCTGACGTTGGCGGCCTGCGGGCGCAGGGCCGGATGCAGCCAAGGTAGGACTGGGTTGCTGGCCTCGGGTGGTAGATAGATATCGCAGACAAAAAAAGACCCGCACGGCGGCGGGTCTTGTCGTCAGCGTCGGCTCAGGTGCCGGACTTGATCTTGGTCCAGGCCCGGGTGCGTGCCCGCTCGGCATCCCGCGGCAGCGGTTGCAGGGTGTAGAGCGTGCCCATTGCCGCATCGGTCGGGTACAGGTTGGTGTTGTTGCGGATCGCCGGATCGACCCGTTGCGTGGCGTCCTTGTTCGGGTTCGGGTACCCGACGAAGTCACTGACCGGCGCGATCACTGCCGGTTGCAGCAGGTAGTTGATGAAGGTGTAGGCGTCCTCCGAGTTCTTCGCGCCCTTGGGAATGGCAAGCATGTCGAACCAGATCGGTGCGCCTTCCTTGGGCAGACGCATGTCGACCACCACACCGTTCTTCGCTTCCTTGGCGCGGTTGGCCGCCTGCGAGAAACTGCCGGAATAACCGACCGCGACGCAGATGTCACCGTTGGCGATGTCGGCCATGTACTTGGAGGAGTGGAAGTAGGTGATGTACGGCCGGATCTTCATCAGCAGCGCTTCCGCCTTGGCATAGTCCGCCGGGTTTTTGCTGTTGGGATCCAGACCGAGGTGTTGCAGGGCCAGCGGCAGGATCTCCGACGGCGAGTCGAGCAGGGCGACGCCGCACTGCTTGAGCTTGCTGATGTTCTCCTCCTTGAAGATCAGGTCCCAGCTGTCCACCGGCGCATTCTCGCCCAGCGCGGCCTTGACCTTGGCCGGGTTGAAGCCGATCAGGATGGTGCCGTACATGTACGGCACGGCGAACTTGTTGCCCGGATCGTTGGCCTCGATCAGCTTCATCAGTTTCGGATCGAGGTGATTCCAGTTCGGCAGCTTGCTGCGATCCAGCGGCTGGAACACCCCGGCCTCGATCTGCTTGGCGAGGAATACATTGGACGGCACCACCACGTCATAGCCGGAGTTGCCGGTCAGCAGCTTGGCTTCCAGCGCTTCGTTGGTGTCGAAGATGTCGTAGACCAGTCTGGTCTGGGTGTTTTGCGCCTTGAAGTCTTCCAGCGCCTTGGGCGTGATGTAGTCGAACCAGTTGTAGACGCGCAGGGTGCGTTCTTCGGCGTGGACGGCGGCGCTGAGCAACGCCGCGCACAGGGCTGGCGCAATGCAGTGCTTGAGTCGGTTCATTGTTCGAACCCTTCGAGCACGTTCACTGCGTTGATGCCGATTTCCTCCACCGCGTAACCACCCTCCATGACGAACAGCGTCGGTTTGCCGAGGGCGGCGATGCGTTTGCCCATGGCCAGGTAATCCGGGCTGTCGAGCTTGAACTGCGAGATCGGATCGTCCTTGAAGGTGTCGACGCCCAGCGACACGACGATGATATCGGCGCCGTAGCTGTCGATCTCGTTGCAGGCCTGTTCCAGTGCCGCGCTCCACACACCCCAGCCGGAGCCGGCCGCTAGCGGATAGTTGAAATTGAAGCCTTCACCGGCGCCTTCGCCACGTTCATCTTCGTAGCCGAGGAAGAACGGAAACTCGGCTTCCGGGTGGCCGTGGATCGAGGTGAACAGCACGTCGCTGCGCTCATAGAAAATCGACTGGGTGCCGTTGCCGTGGTGGTAATCGACGTCGAGGATCGCGACCTTCTTGTGGCCCGCATCGAGGAATGCCTGGGCGGCGATGGCGGCGTTGTTGAGGTAGCAATAACCGCCCATCAAGTCGCTGGCGGCGTGGTGTCCCGGTGGTCGGCACAGGGCGAACGCACTGTGTGCGCCACGCTGGATTTCCGCCTGGGCAGTCAGCGCCACTTGCGCTGCACTGTAGGCTGCTTGCCAGGTGCCGGCGGTGATCGGCGCGCCGCCGTCGAAGCTGTAGTAGCCGAGCTGGCCGTGCAGGCTGGTCGGTTTGATCTGCCGCAGCGTGCGGGCGGGCCAGGTGTAGGGCAGCAGGTCGCCGTCGGTGTTGAATTCGGTCCAGCGCGCCCACGCACCCTTGAAGAAGTCGAGGTAGTCACGGCTGTGGATACGCGCGATCGGCTCCAGGCCGAAATCCTTCGGTGCTTCCACCGGACCGAGATTCCGGTGCTGTACTCGTTGCAGCACGTGGTCGGCGCGCGACGGCATCTCGAAGCACGGCTTGAGCTGGCCGTCGATGAGTTCGCAGCGGCCGTGGTGCAGGTGGTGATCGTCCGAGTAGATCGTCAGCATTTGTTGTTCTCCGCAGGGGGCTGATTCGGTTACCCCCAGTGTTGCGGCGCGCGGCGAATCGGAGAACGGCAGGAAAGGCCAAAAGGGGATCGATATGGCCAAAAACTCTGACCGCAATTCGCCCCTTGCTGGCGCAGGTTTGCACCTGCCATGGGCAGGCAATACACAATCCTTGTAGGAGTGAGCCTGCTCGCGATGGCGGTCTGTCAGCCAATATAAATGTTGAATGCTGGATGGCAATCGCGAGCAGGCTCACTCCTACAGGAGGTTCTCAGTGCGGGCGAAACTGACTCGGCGCCACGCCGCTCCAGCGCACGAACGCATGGCGGAAACTCGCGGTCTCGCTGAAGCCCAGGGTCTCGGCGATGCGGTAGATCGGCAACTGATCTTCACACAGCATCTGCTTGGCCCGCTCGAAGCGTAGTTCGTCGAGCAGCTCCTGATAACTACTGCCCATGTCCTTCAGGTGCCGGCGCAAGGTGCGCGGCGAACATTTCATCTGCTGGGCCAGCCCCTCCAGGCCCGGCGCGGCGTTGAGCTGCGCACTGAGCAGCTGACGAATCCGCCCCAGCCACGCCTGCCGCCCGGTGAACTCGATGTTCTGTTTGCGGCAGCGGTCGGCCATGGCCTGATGGGTGATGCTGTCGGCCAATGGCAACGGTTGATCGAGCCAGCGCCGGTCGAAGGCGAAGGCGTTGTCCTTGGCGGCGAAGTGCAGCGGGCTGTCGAAGTGTTCGGCGTAGCTGTCGCGATAATCCGGCGCGGCATGTTCAAAGCGTGTCGCCAGCAACGGCAGCGGATGCCCGAGCAGGTCGTCACAGATGACTTTCAACGACACCAGGCAGAATTCCGCGTTGAACACCGCCATTGACGGACTCTCGCGGTAATCGGCGGCGACGAACCAGACCTGCTCGCCATCGTCTTCCAGGCGCAGTTCGAAAAGTGTTCCCAGCAGCGCCGGATAGCGAATCGCCAGGCGCAAAGCGTCACCTAAGGTGGCACTGGTGAGCAGGGCGTAACCGAGGATGCCGTAGCAGGAAACGTGCATCCGCCGGCCCAGTTCCAGGCCAATGTCATGCTTGAGCGCGACCGCGTTGGCGCAGACCTGCATTTCCTGATTGGTGGTGATACGCGTATCGGCACGGGCCAGATCCGCCGCACTGATGCCGCTGCCGGCCAGCAGCGCGTCGCTCGACAAGCCTTCGGCCTTGAAGGTGTTGAGCACCAGAGAGACGGCGTTGAGCGTCGTCAGATGGGAGTGGAGCATGGGCGGCATCCGCTGGCTTTTGGCAAAAGTGCCAGCAAGTAGCGTGCCGCGCATGACGTCCCATACGCTGGCGAGACGTCATGCACGGTCATCGTCGGGTGCCTCAGCCTGCGCTGAAAAACAGCTGCCGGGCCTGCTCCACGCCGATCATGCTGCGGTAATAGGCCAGTCGTTGGGCGCGGCTCAGCCCGCGAGTGCTGTCGGCTTCGGATCCCAGTTGCTGCTCTTGCGGGGTTTTCAGGCGGGCAGAAAGAAAGGCTTTGTCCGGCACCCACGAGGTCGAATACAGAAAGTGCGCGTACCACAGCACTTTGCGGGTGGTCTGATCAGTGATGGTGTATTCGTCCAGGTAGAGCGCCTTGCCGCCCTTGAGGCGGCGCCGCCTGACGGTTTGCGCAATACGGATGCTGTCATTGGCTTGAAGCCAGGCGACAGCCGATGGCGTGGGTGATTGTGCCCGGGTCATCAGCGACATCGCGGTTTTGGCTTGCTGATACAGGCTGTCGACGGCATCGCTCAGCGCCTTGTTCAGCACCGCAGCCGAGCGCTGGCTGCTGTCGGTGGCGTTACTGTCGGTCAGGGCCTGTTCAACGGCCGCGCTGACGTGTTCCAGTTGCAGGGCGTGCTGGTGAAACAGGTACTCGATCCCGACCGCTGAGCGCCCGTCCCGGGTCATGAGTTCGTTCATGCGCAGGGTGAACGCCGGCAGGCCGTCGAGCAGGTTCTGCCCCTTGTTCAAACTGATTTCGAGCGCTGGCGTCGGCGTCGGCAAGGCAGCGCTGACACGTTCGACCCACACCCCGGGGGTTTTTTGATGAAAGGTCGAGATGACCTTGTCCGTGAGCGGTGACTTGATATCGACCAGGTCGGTTTCCAGGCCCTGTGCCGTCAGGCGCGGCTCGCCGATCAGCACGCCGTTGTAGCGGGTGCGGATGAACTTCTTTTTCGGCCTTGGCGGTTGCACGGGAGGCGCCGGGCGGCTGCGCAGGGTGTCGCGCTCTTCGAGCAACAGCACCAGGTTATGGCGGGCGCTGCGGTTGAATTGCTCAAGCTGTTGGCGCAGATTTGCCAGCGGCGCCTCTTGCACACTTTCAGCGTACGCGGACTTGAAGTCCGCCAGGCGCTCGTCGAGTACGTTGAATTGTTCGATCAGATCGTTGAGGCAGTCGATGCGTTCATCGAGCCGGGAAACGCTGCGCTCTTCCAGAGTGTCACGCAGTGCCTGAACGGCGATATCGGCGGTATCGACAATCTGGTCGAGACTGAGCCAGGCATCCGCGGCGGTCGCTACCGAGTGTTCGGGCAGGCAGACATTGCGCGCGAGTGTCACTTGCAGTGCCTTGAGATCGTCGATCGAGTACGCCGGGAGTGCCTTGCGGGTCAGTTGAATCAGGCGCAAGCCGTCTCTCTCGAACTCTTTGAGTTGCTCCAGTTGTGCCTGGATCTGCTCCAGACGCGTGATCATGTCCAGGTTGAGTTCAAGCATCTGCTGCGTCTCGGCAATATGCCGGTTCTGGGGCTGTTCAGCCTGGCCTTCGAGATGATTGAGCACGCTGCGCAATGTCGGCGTGAACAGGGTCAGCGCTTCGCGAATCCCCGCATGGATCAGTTCGAGCTGCGCCTTGAGGTAGCCCAGGGATCTCTGTTGGTAGTCAGCCGTTGGCGAGAATACATGCAACGCCTTGAGATCGCTCAGCGCCTGGGCATAAGCGACGCGTTGCCTGTCCAGAGACTGGAGAAAGAGCTGGCGATGGGCCGCAGCGGTCTGAGCGGTGGCGGCGTTCATTGCCTGGCGGACCTGTTCCAACTCGCCTTGCGCTGCCGCTTTACGGCTTTCAAAGGCGGTCAGGCGGGTGCGCAGGTTTTCCGCTTCGATCCGGCGTTGTGCGTCAGCCAGCTGGGTCAGGCCGGTCGAGCCGCCACCGCGCAGACGCAGTCGGCTATCGACGAACCATTCGCCACGCAGATTGCCGATCAGGGCTGGGCCGGTATGGGCTGGATCCTGCGGATCGATGATCATGACGGTGCCGTTTTCGTCCACCGCGACCTCGAACCAGTCACGGCCCACCGGGGCGTACCATTTGCTGTTGTAGCTGTAGAGATGGCGATAGGGCCCTGGCGTGGTGTTGGCGCTGGCCAGATGTTGCGGGCGAAGGATTTTGAAGCGCGCCAGCACGGTGCCCAGACTTGCCGGCGTGCGATTCGCGGCGCCGCTGATATTCAGGGTCTGCTGCAGGTCCGCGGTTTCATGGGGAGCGCTTTTTTCCAGTTGCTGCACGGTGATTTCCGTGGTCGTGGGTTCAGGGCTTTTCGGTGTTTCGCTTGCCGCTGCCTCATGGGCCAGTCGTGGTCGGGAGCGACCTGCGATGTGCAACGTGATTGCCATCCCCAGATTGAGCAGCACCTCGGTGAACGCTGACCATTGCGCGGAAGAGTCATCCTGCTCGCGGGCTTCCTTCAGGGCTTGCAGTTGCTCCATCACCTGCCAGATCCACGTCGCGACCCCCACCGTGCGTCCGAGGAACGGCAGGACGGCATTGAACAGGGTCCATCCGGCCCGTTTGAAACTGGCCCAGCGACTTTCCGCATTTGACACCGACTGGCGGTCGGCCAGCTCGACCAGCGCCGACGCATTGGCTTTGAACAGCGCGCCTGGCAGGTCGCCCTCCACGGTCTTTCTACCGAGACTGATCGGCCCGCTCATGACCCTCATTTTTTCCGCATCCACCAGAAATTCGGTGACGGCCCAGGGGGAAGGCAACGTGCCTGGAAACACATAGTTGGCGTAGTCGCTGCGCACGCGGTCCGGGAGCCAGGCGAGCACCGAGTCACGCAGGCTGGCGGATTGCTGGATGGCGTACAGCAAGTTGCTGGGGGAAGGGTATTGGGTCAACGGCTGGTCGAGCATCGGTCGATACAGCAGACACGGTCCGGCGCTCGGGTCTTCAGGACCGATCACGAACATGTTGGCGACTTCGTCATGGCTGCCGTCTGTTCTGCGTTGAGGAACGAAAGCCAGAGGCCGCATGACGATGGTCTGGTCCTCGACCATGCGATGGTTGCGGTCGGGGTCCAGCACCGCGACGACATAGCGGTAACCGCGTGCGTCGATACCGGCCTTGCCGCGAATTTTCGATTGCAGGGCCAGCAGCGGCAACTGGATGCGCAAGTGCTGTGTGAACAGTGCCTGTCGCCCGGCGGATGCTGGCGTGGTGTCGACCAACTGGCTCTTGATCAGCGCCGGGTAGGTCGTACCGATATCCGCGCGGGTTACCAGGTCTTCCAGATAGCTTACGGTCAGCCATGTCGGCAATGGCTTGCCACGGGTGGAGTGCAGGGTCTTGTTGCCTATCGGCACTGCAATCAGATTCTGCAAGGCCAGATCGGTGACGCTGAAATTGTAAGTCTCGATTTTTCCCGGAACAGTAAAGGTGCCCCAGATCACCGGACTTTTGACCCGCAACTGGATCGACTCCAGGGCTGTCTCCAGGTCGGCACGCTGCGCATCGGCGTGCTCGTGAAGGGTCTCGGCATGCAGGATGTTCATTTCGCTCAGCGCGTATTCGCTGATTGGCAGGATGCCATCCAGATAGGACTTGCCGGTGTTCTGGCTATGCAGCGCAGCCAGATCCTTCAAGTGCCGGGAATAGTTGTTCAGATCCGGCAGTGATGCAGCGCTGAGCCAGTCAGGCAGGGCATCCTGGAACCAGCTCAATGGCGGGCCGGGCTTTTTCGCCGCTGCGTCGACTTGCGGGGTGGCCGTGGACAATGGCTTGTCGAGTGGCGCAGGTGTGGCAGGAGAAAAATCCAGCGCGCCGATCACATCGATCTGAATCGAGACCAGTGCGCACGCCTGATAATCGAAAATGCTGCCGGAGGGTTCCAGTAATCGCCATTTCAGTTGCTGGTATGGCTGAAGGTTGCTGACATGCTCAGGCAAGGATTTGCCCAGTTCATCAAGAGCGTCGAACTTCTGGTAGCCCTTGAGCAGCGAGTGGGCGAGGATCACTGTTTTTCCCTGCTGTGTGCCGATCAGCACCGCCATCGATACTTCGTTCAAGTGCTTCACGGTTCCGTCATCGACCAGGTCAATGGCGATCAGGCAGGCGCTGCTCTGGTAGGGATCATCGATTTTCCTGCTGGCCAGATCCGCATTGCGATACAGCGCGCGGGCCATTGCGCAGTCACTCTCGCTCCAGCCCTGCACCTGATCGACGTTCCAGACCTCGCGCAGGGTGTCCGACAGCGCATGCCAGCGCGGGCCGCTGCTGTCGTCGGCGCTGTTCCAGTACGCCAGTTGTTGCTCCTGAAACGCCGTGAGCATGACCGGAGCCAGCAGGTTGAGCAGGCTGGCGATTTCGTCGATGCGTACCGGCAGGTGGACGGCCGGCTCGCTGATCGGTTGTTGCGTCAGAAAGTGTTCACCTTCGATACACAGCGTCGGTGTGCCCTGCACGACCTGGTTGGCGAGGATTTCGGTCAAGGCCTGGTAGGTCGGATTTCCGGCAACGATCTGTTCGTCAACGATGGACCATTGCGGCTTGCCGATCATGGTAATGCTCGGCTCCAGATCAAGCGTGGGGTACAGCTTGCGCAAATGCTCGCGCAACAGCACGCCGGCCACGTCGCGCAAGTCGGGGCCGACACTCAATTGAGTGATCAGGGCTTCGGTGGGATTGGTGCCGGCGGCCGTCTGCCGGGTGGAGCTTGTGGTTGCTGAACTCATCGTGCGTCCCTGCGTTCTGGTGATGGAGGCGATCCCGAGGTCAAGCTTTCGGGGTCGCTCCATGCTAGGGAGGCACGATGCAGCATGGGTGGTAGATATGTAGGGCGCCGGATTATTGCCGGCGCCGGACACGGCTCAGCGCAACTCACCACACAGGTCGAGTTCGATCAGACGTCGCACTTCGGTGTTGTCCAGGCCGGCACCGAGCAAGCCGTGCAGCTTGCCGAACGCCGCCTCGCGGGTCATGCCGCCACCGGACAGCACACCGACGCCACGCAGACGGCTGCCAGCTTCATACACATCCAGCTCGACCCCGCCTTCATGGCACTGCGTGACCGCGACCACTACCACACCGTTGTCCCGGGCGCGACCGAGGCTGGCGAGGAACTCGGGATTGTCGCTCGGCCCGGTGCCGCTGCCGTAGCACTCCAGCACCAGACCTTTGATACCGCTGGCCAGCAGGCCATCAACCACCTCGGCGTCGATGCCGGGGAACAGTGGCAGCACAGCAACCTTGGCCAGTTGTTTCGGCTGGTTGTAGTTCAGCGCGGCCGGAATCGACGGCGCTTTCATCCCGCCGCCCTGACGCTCCAGGCGCTTGAACGGATGACGGCCGAAGCTGCGCACTTTCGCGCAGCGCGTCGGCGCCAGCAGCTCGCCATGGAAATACAGGTGCACGCCCGGCGCCAGACCCTGACCCAGAGCAACCAGCGCGCCACCGAGGTTTTCCCAGGCATCGCTGTCGGTGACGCCGGCCGGCAGCATCGAGCCGGTGAAACACACACGGGCATGCAGGCCGAGCAACTGAAAACTCATCGCCGCGGCGCTGTAGGCCAGGGTGTCGGTGCCGTGCAGGATCAGCACGCTGTCGCAGCCTTGCACGTCCACCGCATCGACCACCGCTTCGCGCAGTTGCTGCCAGTAGGTCGGGGTCATGTTGGCGCTGTCGATCAGCGGCGACATTTCCCGAAAACGCCATTGCGGCAACACCAGCTCGGGCTGGCTGTGCAGATAGTCGCGCATGCGGGCTTCGAAACCGGACGCTGGGGCCAGACCGTTGGCACTGGCCTGCATGCCGATGGTGCCACCGGTGTAGAGCACCATGACGTGTTGGGCGGCGGGGAAGGTGTTGGCAATCATCTGAGGGTCTCCACAAGAGATGACATTGTAGGAGTGAGCCTGCTCGCGATAGCGGTTCATCATTCAACATTAATGTTGGCTGAAAGACAGCTATCGCGAGCAGGCTCGCTCCTACAGGTATTGCATCACAATAACCGACGGGCGCAGGGGATGCGCCCGTCATTCACCTGTCAGCGTTGCGCTGCAGGCACGCCTTGCGGCTCGGCTGCGGTCTTGCCCGCGGCTGGCGCGTCGACTGGCCAGGCCTTCAGGTCCAGATCCAGATCGGCAAATTTGCTGGCGTCGAACACTGGCTGCTTGATGCCGGCGCGGCGCTGCTCGTCGTAGTCACGCAGCACACGCATGCCGACCTTGAACAGCATCGCCAGGGCGATCAGGTTGACGAAGGCCAGGCAGGTCATGGTGATGTCGGCGAAGGCGAACACGGTCGACAGGTCCTGCATCGAGCCCCAGACCACCAGCGCCAGGACCAGGCCGCGGAAAATCATCAGCACAGCGCGGTTGCGGCTGAGGAACTGCAGGCTGTTCTCGCCCAGGTAGTAGTTGTAGAGGATGCAAGTGAAGACGAACAGCGACAGCGCGACGCTGACGAAGATGCGGCCCCAGTCACCGACCACGGCGGCCAGCGAGTTCTGGGTCAGGACGATGCCGTCACCTTCGAAGCCCGGGGTGTAGAAGCCCGACAACAGGATCAGCAGCGCGGTGCAGGTGCAGATCACGAAAGTGTCGAGAAACACGCTGAAGGCCTGAACCACGCCCTGAGCGCCCGGGTGTTTCACCGAGGCCACGGCGGCGACGTTCGGCGCACTGCCCAGGCCCGCTTCGTTGGCGAACACGCCACGCTTCACGCCCATGACGATGGCGCTGCCGAGCAGGCCGCCGAATGCCGGGTCGAGACCGAAGGCGCTTTTGAAGATGGTTTCCAGCATGGCGGGTACGTGTTCGATCTGGGTGCCGATCACGTACAGGGTCACGCCGATGTAGGCCAGGGTCTTGACCGGTACCAGCAGGTCGGACACCGCGGCGATGCGCTTGATGCCGCCGATGAAGGTGATGGCCAGCAGCACCGCCAGGACGATCCCGGTGTGGCTTGGGTCGAAGGCGAAGGCGTTTTGCAGCGAGTGGGTCACGGTGTAGGACTGCAGACCGATGAAGGCGAAGCCGTAGGTCACCAGCAGCAGGATCGAGAACACCACCGCCATGCCTTTGAGTTTCAGGCCGTGCTGGATGTAGTAGGCCGGGCCACCACGGTACAGACCGTCACCTTCGGCGCGCTTGTAGACCTGCGCCAGGGTGCATTCGAAGAAGCTGCTGGACATGCCGACCAGTGCGGTCACCCACATCCAGAACACCGCACCCGGCCCGCCGAGGGTCACGGCGATGCCGACACCGGCGATGTTGCCTGCACCGACACGGCCGGCAAGGCTGAGCATCAGGGCCTGGAACGAGCTGAGTTGCCCGCCGCTGCTTTTCAGGCTGTCGCGGAACACCGCGAACATGTGGAAGAAGTGGCGCAATTGAACGAAACGCGAGCGAATCGTGAAGTAGCTACCGAGCCCGACAATGAGCACGATCAGTACTTTCCCTGAGAGGAAGTCGTTGATGACTTCGAGCATGGATTTTTCCTCGCTGTTTTTTGTGTAAGCAAATGCCGGATGTTCAGAAACATCGCGTTACACCGGTTTGCGCGCGGCACAACAGGTGAGGCGAAGGTTTCGTCCCGGTCCATTTCGCGGGTTTGTTATTAGTTCGGGTTTCGCATGGGTTATGGCCTCGTTACCGACGACCGCTCACGCGAAGAGGGGCGGCACTATACCGATCAGTGACGCGCCCGTCTGCACGGTAGTGGTGCAAGCGACGAAACGAAGCTTTGAAACACCCGGCGTTACCGGCGCCGGGCTTGTGCGGGAACTGCGTTTCTGTAGATGCAAACCCTGTGGCGAGGGGATTCATCCCCGATCGGCTGCGAAGCAGTCGCAAATCATTGCACGCGGTGTACTTGTTACACCGCGATTGCAGGTTTTGGGGCCGCTTCGCGACCCATCGGGGATGAATCCCCTCACCACAAGGGCTTATCTCTACATTCTTCAGTCCCCAGACATACGGGTCTCAGGATCAGAAAGTTAAAAAAAAGGGCTTGGGGACAAATCCCCAAGCCCTCAAAAGGTGAGAGGTGTCTAGTCCCTCGACCTGGTGAGCGGTGCTACAAGTAACGCGTCGGCTCAGGCTTTGAGCGGAACCAGACGCGGGGCAATCATGTTTTCCGGGCGCAGGATGTCGGCGAGCATGGCTTCGTCGAGCAGACCTTCTTCGCGCACCAGTTCCAGCACGCCGCGGCCGCTTTCAAGGGCGATCCGGGCGATGCGGGTGGCATTTTTGTAGCCGATGTACGGGTTCAGCGCGGTGACCAGACCGATCGAGTGCTCGACCAGTTCGCGGCAGCGGGCTTCGTTGGCGGTGATGCCGACGATGCAGTGCTCGCGCAGCATGTCCATGGCGCGTTGCAGCAGGCGGATCGAGTCGAGGATCTTGAACGCGATCAGCGGCTCCATCACGTTCAGCTGCAGTTGGCCGCCTTCGGCTGCCATGGTCAGCGCCAGGTCGTTACCGATGACCTGGAAGGCCACCTGGTTAACGGCTTCCGGAATCACCGGGTTGACCTTGCCAGGCATGATCGAGCTGCCTGGCTGACGCGCTGGCAGGTTGATCTCGTTGATGCCGGTGCGTGGGCCGCTGGACAGCAGGCGCAGGTCGTTGCAGATCTTCGACAGCTTCACGGCGGTACGCTTGAGCATGCCGGAGAACAGCACGAAGGCGCCCATGTCGGAAGTGGCTTCGATCAGGTCGGCGGCTGGCACCAGCGGCTGACCGCTGATCAGCGCCAGACGCTGAACGGCCAGCGCCTGATAGCGCGGGTCGGCGTTGATGCCGGTGCCGATCGCGGTGCCGCCCAGGTTCACTTCGGTCAGCAGTTCCGGGGCCAGCGTCTTCAGACGGGCCAGGTCTTCGCCCATGGTGGTGGCGAAAGCACGGAACTCTTGACCCAAGGTCATCGGCACGGCGTCTTGCAGCTGGGTACGGCCCATTTTCAGAACGTGATCGAATTCTTTGCCCTTGGCCGCGAAGGCCTGAATCAGGCTGTCGAGGCTGGCCAGCAGCGCGTCGTGACCCAGCAGCAGACCCAGACGGATCGCGGTCGGGTAGGCGTCGTTGGTCGACTGCGCCATGTTGACGTCGTCGTTCGGGTGCAGGTACTGGTACTCGCCTTTCTGGTGACCCATTGCTTCGAGCGCAATGTTGGCGATCACTTCGTTGGCGTTCATGTTGGTGGAAGTACCGGCGCCACCTTGAATCATGTCGACCACGAATTCTTCGTGAAAATCACCGCGGATCAATCGGGCACAGGCTTCGCTGATGGCAGCGTGCTTGGCTTCGCTCAGATGACCCAACTCACGGTTGGCGTCAGCGGCGGCCTGTTTGACCATCGCCAGACCGACAACCAGTTTCGGATAATGCGAAATCGGAACGCCGGAGAGACGGAAGTTGTTCACCGCTCGCAGGGTCTGGATGCCGTAATACGCTTGAGCCGGTACTTCGAGGGCGCCAAGCAGGTCGTTTTCTGTGCGGAATGATGCAGCGGAGGACATGATAGAAATCATCTCGATATGGACCCGGTCTATGCCGGAACGCTGCGAATGCTAGGCTTCTGGGATTTTTTGGGCCAATGCTGTTAAACACTGCCCTATGCACATTCGGCATAATGCCCGTGTGACGCCGCGTGCGCGGCAGACGTGTGACCTGTTTTGGTGCGTGTCCGGGAGGACGTGATGAATCTGGAAAGCAAATGGCTCGAGGACTTCAGTGCCCTGGCCGCCACCCGCAGCTTCTCGCAGGCGGCCGAACGGCGCTTCGTGACTCAGCCGGCGTTCAGTCGGCGAATCCGCAGCCTGGAAGCGGCGCTTGGGCTGACGCTGGTCAACCGCTCGCGCACGCCGATCGAACTGACGGCAGCCGGGCAGCTGTTTCTGGTGACCGCGCGCACCGTGGTCGAACAGCTCGGCGAAGTGCTGCGGCATCTGCATCACCTGGAAGGCGGGCAGGGCGAGGTGATGCAGGTCGCCGCCGCGCACTCGCTGGCGCTGGGCTTCTTCCCGCGCTGGATCGCGCAACTGCGCAATGAAGGGCTGAACATCGCCACGCGGCTGGTGGCGACCAACGTCGGCGACGCGGTGCACGCGCTGCGCGAAGGCGGCTGCGACCTGATGCTGGCGTTCTACGATCCGGACGCGGCGATGCAGATGGACCCGGAAATTTTCCCCTCGCTGCACCTGGGCCAGACCGAAATGCTCCCGGTGTGCGCGGCGGATGCCGACGGTAAACCACTGTTCGATCTGGAAGGCGAGGCCAGCGTGCCGCTGCTGGCGTACAGCGCCGGGGCGTTTCTCGGGCGCTCGGTGAATGGTTTGCTGCGTCAGCGTCAGCTGCGCTTCACCACCATCTATGAAACCGCCATGGCCGACAGCCTCAAGAGCATGGCCCTGGAGGGCCTCGGTATCGCCTGGGTGCCACAGCTGAGCGTGCGCGCCGAACTGGCCCGTGGCGAACTCGTCGTCTGCGGCGGCCCGCAATGGCACGTGCCGCTGGAGATTCGCCTGTACCGCTGCGCACTGGTGCGCAAGGCCAACGTGCGGTTGTTGTGGCGCAAGCTTGAAGGGGGCGCTGCACAGGCTTCCTGAACCCACCCAACAACCCTGTGGGAGCTGGCTTGCCAGCGATAGCGGTGGGTCAGTCACTGCCTGTGGTTACTGATCCGACGCCATCGCTGGCAAGCCAGCTCCCACAGGTATCGAGTGATGCTGGAGCGCTGACCTTCAAGTCAATAAAACCGGGCCTTTCGCTGATTTGACAGATGGTCGTTTCGGGGGCTGTTTATTGCTTTCTTTGCGGTATACTGCGCGGCCTTCGGCCGGTACGTCCGGCCATTTTTCGTACAATCAAGCCACGCAATCCTGCGTGGCTTGTTGTTTTTGACGCGCCTGCGGGCGCCCAGAGAGAAGAGGCGCGACGATGAGTGCACTGGTTGGCGTGATCATGGGCTCCAAGTCCGATTGGTCCACCCTTAGCCACACCGCCGATATGCTGGAAAAGCTCGGCATCCCGTACGAGGTCAAGGTGGTTTCTGCCCACCGCACCCCGGATCTGCTGTTCCAGTACGCCGAAGAGGCTGAGGGCCGCGGCATCGAGGTGATCATCGCCGGTGCCGGTGGCGCAGCTCACCTGCCAGGCATGTGTGCGGCCAAGACCCACCTGCCGGTGCTGGGCGTTCCGGTGCAGTCGTCGATGCTCTCGGGCGTCGATTCGCTGCTGTCGATCGTGCAGATGCCGGCGGGCATCCCGGTTGCCACCCTGGCCATCGGCAAGGCCGGCGCGATCAACGCCGCGCTGCTCTCGGCGAGCATCCTGGGTGCCAAGCATCCACAGTTCCACGCGGTACTGAAAACCTTCCGTGCCGAGCAGACAGACAGCGTCCTGGACAATCCAGACCCACGTATTGCCTGAGGTTGTTGAGATGAAGATCGGTGTAATCGGTGGCGGCCAGTTGGGTCGCATGTTGGCGCTGGCGGGTACTCCGCTGGGCATGAACTTCGCTTTCCTCGACCCTGCGCCGGACGCTTGCGCCGCGGCACTGGGCGAACACCTGCGGGCCGATTACGGCGATCAGGATCACCTGCGCCAACTGGCTGACGAAGTCGACCTGGTGACCTTCGAGTTCGAAAGCGTCCCGGCGGAAACCGTGGCGTTCCTCTCGCAGTTCGTCCCGGTCTATCCGAGCGCCGAAGCCCTGCGCATCGCTCGCGACCGCTGGTTCGAGAAGAGCATGTTCAAGGACCTGGGCATCCCGACCCCGGCCTTCGCCGACATTCAATCGCAAGCCGACCTGGACGCCGCCGTGGCTGCCATCGGTCTGCCGGCCGTGCTGAAAACCCGCACCCTGGGTTACGACGGCAAGGGCCAGAAAGTCCTGCGCAAGCCGGAAGACGTGGTCGGTACATTCGCCGAGCTGGGCAGCGTGGCCTGCCTGCTGGAAGGCTTCGTGCCGTTCACCGGCGAAGTTTCGCTGATTGCCGTGCGTGCCCGTGATGGTGAGACCAAGTTCTATCCGTTGGTGCACAACACCCACGACAGCGGCATTCTCAAACTGTCGGTCGCCAGCACCGATCACCCGCTGCAGGCGTTGGCCGAAGACTATTCCAGCCGCGTGCTCAAGCAGCTCGACTATGTGGGCGTGATGGCGTTCGAGTTCTTTGAAGTCGACGGCGGCCTCAAGGCCAACGAAATCGCTCCGCGTGTGCACAACTCTGGGCACTGGACCACCGAAGGCGCCGAGTGCAGCCAGTTCGAAAACCATCTGCGCGCCGTTGCCGGCCTGCCGCTGGGTTCGACCGCCAAGGTCGGCGAGAGCGCGATGCTCAACTTCATCGGCGTGGTGCCGCCGGTAGAGAAAGTCATCGCCATCGAGGATTGTCATCTGCATCACTACGGCAAAGCCTTCAAGGCCGGGCGCAAGGTCGGTCACGCCAACCTGCGCTGCGCCGACATGGCCACGCTGCAGGCACAGATCGTCAAGGTCGAAGCGCTGATCGCCGAGTAAACAGTTTCATGTGGCAGCGGCGGAACCTTCGGGAGCCGCCGTTCTCTCATGGCAGGATGCCAAAGTCTGACTAGGCTTTGGCATATCTACCATTCAGAGTCAGAGGGAAATGCCATGGGAATTATCGGAACCATCTTTATCGGCTTGATCGTCGGCCTGCTGGCACGCTTCCTCAAACCGGGCGATGACAGCATGGGCTGGATCATGACCATCCTGCTCGGTATCGGCGGTTCGCTGGCGGCCACTTACGGCGGCCAGGCCCTGGGTATCTATCAGGCCGGTCAGGGCGCAGGCTTCATCGGTGCGCTGGTCGGCGCGATCGTGCTGCTGGTGATCTACGGCCTGATCAAAAAGAACTGATCCAAGCGACCAAGTCCTCTCTGCCAACGCGGCAGGGAGGGCTAGAATGCTCGGCGATTCAACGTCCTTCCTTTATCCGAGCATCTTTTACCGAGCACCTTCATGCGCCGTCTTCTGTTGACTCTCCTTTTGCTGGGCAGCGGCCTGGCCCACGCCGGCGAACTGCCGGAAACCGACTGGCTGGAACTGATGCCCAAGTCGGACCAGAAAGCCCTCGAGGCCATGCCCGAAATTGACCACAACTCCCCGGAAGCCACCGGCACTTTCACCGAGAAGGGCGGGATGAAACAGGCCAAGGGCCTGCCGGCGGTGATGTATTCGACCAAGACCGTGGCGGCGATGAACGACAAGCACATTCGTATCGGTGGTTATCCGGTGCCGCTGGAGTCCGATGCCAAGGGCCGCAGCACGCTGTTCTTCCTGGTGCCGTACCCTGGCGCGTGCATCCACGTACCGCCACCGCCACCGAACCAACTGGTACTGGTGCGTTATCCAAAGGGCTTGAAGCTGGATGACATCTACACGCCGTTGTGGGTGACCGGCACGCTGAAGATCGAAAAGGTCAGCAATGATCTGGCTGATGCGGCGTATGCGCTGGACGCGGACAAGGTGCGGGTGGTGCAGGAGTCCGATCTCTAAAGCAAAAGATCGCAGCCTTCGGCAGCTCCTACATTGGAATGCATTTCCCTGTAGGAGCTGCCGAAGGCTGCGATCTTTTGATCTTAAAGCGGTTTGCTGCCGATGCTGACGCCCATGGTATGGCTCGCCCCCGAGGCCAGCGTGACCACATCATCCATCACATTCGCCGTCTCGATGCACAGCATGCGCTGCCAGCCATCGTTGTCCATGTCACTGAACGCGGCGGCGCGGTCGGTCCACGGGTTCCAGATCACCGCGGTGCGTGAGCCGCTGGCGCTCAATACGATACGTCGTTCCCAGGTCGGATCGACGATGCTCAGTTGCGGCGGAGCGTCGAGGTAGATGCGGTCGGTTTCCCCGGCAAAGCGCAGTTCGCCTTGCTGGCGGTGGGTGTTCCAGTTATCCAGGGTCTCGATGTAATCCAGTCCTTCAACACCGTCGACGTGCACGTTGCGCACATCGCTGACGGCGTAATAGGTATGCAGCGCCTGACTGAGGCTGACGGTTTCGGCACCACGGTTATGGCTGGTCAGGCTGATGTTCAGCTGATCATTCAGGTGCAGGGTCAAGGTCAGGTCGACCTGATGCGGCCAGCTCGGGAATCCGCCTTCGGGATACGGCAGCCTGAATTCAACCTTGACCCCATGGTCCTCGGCTTCGATCCCGCCCAGCTCCCAATCCATCGCCCGGACAAAGCCGTGGGCCTGTGCCGGTTCATCGCTGACGCGCATCGCTTTGACGCTTTGCGGGTTGCGCTCGAAGATGCCAAACCAGGGCCAGCACACCGGCACGCCGGCGCGGATGCTCTTGCCGGTCTTGAACACGGCCTTGTCGTTGAGCCAGATGATCGGCGGCTGGCCGTCGATCTGGTAACTGAGGATGTGCGCGCCTTGCTGGGCCACCAGCACTTCGGCCTGACCGTGGCGAATGCGCCAGCAGTTCAGTTCATCCAGTTTCACGGCTTCAACGTTGGGCGTGTTCATGGGACAGCTCTCGATCAGACACTTGGGACGACTATCGACCGCAAAACCGCGGCAATGTTTAACGCGCGCGTGGCGGCACCGAGCGAGTACGACCGCTGCCGTCGATGGCGACGAAGACGAATACCGCTTCGGTCACTTTACGCCACTCGCTGGACAGCGGGTCGTCGCTCCACACCTCGACCATCATCTGGATCGAGCTGCGGCCGATTTCCAGGGTCTGGGTATAAAAGGACAATTGCGCGCCGACCGCGACCGGCACCAGAAAGGCCATGCGGTCGATGGCGACCGTGGCTACGCGACCACCGGCCACGCGGCTGGCCATCGCGGTGCCTGCCAGATCCATCTGCGCCACCAGCCAGCCGCCGAAAATATCGCCAAAGCCGTTGGTTTCGCGCGGGAGTGCGGTGATTTGCAAGGCCAGGTCGCCTTGCGGGATCGGATCTTCTTGTTCGAGCTCTATCATGCCGGGGGTGCCTCTGACCCGTGACTCTTCGTTGGTATTGCTGGTGGTAGCCGTCTTCAGGAAAAACGATTCAGCACCGAACATACTGCGTTCGTCACGTTTTCCATAGGCGTCTAAAGGGGAAACTCTGCGAAACCGGCTGATCCCGTTCAAAGGCCGGGCCAACGACGTTTTCGCACAGCAACCCCCTACAAACCGGAGCAAGGTTGCGAGTATATCGGTCGGTAGACTCCGCGACGACCATCGGGTTCTGATTTTGACCGGCAAATACGCGCCTCTATGTGCTTTTTCGAACAATTTGCTATGGTGCCGAACCTGCCCAAGCCACAGCCAGCGTTGTTGTGGCGGTAGATCCGCCTATAAGAGAAGCCCTTGCCATGACCACAGCGCCTTCGAGCCTCGCGCAGCCCGAGCAACCTGCACGCCCCCTGACCCGCAATGACTACAAGACTCTGTCGCTATCGGCCCTGGGCGGTGCGCTGGAGTTTTACGACTTCATCATCTTCGTGTTCTTCGCCACCGTGGTCGGCAAGCTGTTCTTCCCGGCCGACATGCCCGAGTGGCTGCGCCTGATGCAGACCTTCGGCATCTTCGCCGCCGGGTACCTCGCGCGGCCGCTGGGCGGTATCGTCATGGCGCACTTCGGCGACCTGCTGGGGCGCAAGAAGATGTTCACCCTGAGCATTTTCATGATGGCCGTGCCGACCCTGATCATGGGCCTGTTGCCGACCTACGCGCAGATTGGCCTTTGGGCGCCGATCCTGCTGTTGCTGATGCGGGTGATCCAGGGTGCGGCGATTGGTGGTGAGGTGCCGGGGGCGTGGGTCTTCGTTTCCGAACACGTGCCGCAAAAGCACATCGGCTATGCCTGCGGCACCCTGACCAGCGGCCTGACGGCGGGCATCCTGCTCGGCTCGCTGGTCGCCACCGCGATCAACAGCATTTATACGCCGGTGGAAGTCGCGGATTACGCCTGGCGGATCCCGTTCCTGCTCGGTGGCGTCTTCGGCCTGTTCTCGGTGTATCTGCGCCGCTGGTTGCACGAAACCCCGGTATTCGCCGAGCTGCAACTGCGCAAGGCGCTGGCCGAAGAAGTGCCGCTGCGCGCGGTGCTGCGTGACCATCGCGGGGCGATTGCGATCTCGATGCTGCTGACCTGGCTGCTGTCCGCCGGCATCGTCGTGGTGATCCTGATGACCCCGACCGTGCTGCAGACGGTCTATCACTTCTCGCCGACCGAGTCGCTGCAATCGAACAGCCTGGCGATCGTGTTCCTCAGCGTCGGTTGCATCATCTCCGGTGCGCTGGCCGACCGTTTCGGTGCCGGCCGGGTGTTTGTCTTCGGTTCGCTGGGCTTGTTGATCAGCTCCTGGACCTTTTATCACAGCCTCGCCGACCACCCGAACTGGCTGTTCCCGCTGTATGCCCTGACCGGTCTGCTGGTCGGCACCATCGGTGCGGTGCCGTACGTGATGGTCAAGGCGTTCCCGCCAGTGGTGCGCTTCAGCGGATTGTCGTTCTCGTACAACGTGGCGTACGCGATCTTCGGTGGCCTGACGCCGATGGTGGTCAGCCTGCTGCTTAAAGAGAGTGCGATGGGCCCGGCCTACTATGTGGCTGTGCTGTGCGGGATGGGGATCATGGTTGGCGCGTGGCTGTGGAAGAAGGGACGCTGATTTAGTTCCAGGACTCAGGGCTTTCGCCAGCGCGAAAGCCTTGTTTCACACTCGCCAATCGGCAGGCGAGCACCGTGTTCGAGCATGTGAGCCAAAGCATTTGCAGCTTCTGTTTCGTCGATGACTTGGTGCTCTACCATTAAATCGAGCAGCCATAGCGCGCCGTGTACCTGTAACCCATCTCTTTGGGCCTGACGGCGCAACCTGCCATCTCCGGTGAGTAAAGGGCGGCCCGTTTCCTGCGCAAGTAAGTAACAGGAGACGTCGGCTAAAGAGCTGTTGTTGTGCTCGATCCTCAGCCCCGACAATCTTATTACACCTGCCTCATCGAACGATTCGACAATCAATCCTCGGTTGAGCAGTTCGTCGTGTGAAAAGTCGTCGAGTTCGTACATTACGAAGTCAGTGCAACACAGCGTAAACGGCAAACTGAACATCTGCTCCAGCAGTCCGGCATTTCTGAAGTCGATCCAGATATTTGTATCACTGATATAGATCAGACTCATGCACTCTCCAGTGAGCCCAAGAAATTGGGGTCAAGTGCGCTCACTGGTTTGCGCAGGAGTTCAGCAGCCCGCGACTTGGTGATCAATCCTTCCGCCAATCCCCAGAACACCAGCGAATCAAAGCGCTGGGGCGGTTTGCACGGCATAGGTTCGGGCTCTGCTTTGCGCCAGCCGTTGGCACTGAATTGAATAGTGAGGGATTTGTAGCCACTTTCGCTAAGTAGCTTCAGATCCTTCAGTCGTCTCAACGCAGCGTGCATCGATATTCCGTATTGGCGTTTGGCGATCAGTAGCTCTCGTGGATGGACTCTGGACCGGGGATGGCTGCCGAAATCGCCGGTTACGCTTTTGGCGGGGTAGAGAAATGCGCCGGCAAAACGGTGACAACAGTTTTCTTTGTCTCTCTCCGGCATGTCTCCAGGCAACGCCATAACCCAATGGCCGAGCTCATGAGCAGCCGTAAATCTGATTCGCTCACCTGGACGGTCAGCATTCAAAGCAATTAGTACGTGTTCGCCGTCACCGGTAGCAGCACAAGCGCCATCGAAATCATCTGGGCCGTTCAGCATTGCAACCTTGATGCTGTGCTCTTCCAGTTGCTCAGTCAGATTGGCGATGGGATCGCTACCGATTCCCCAAAACTGGCGAAGCTTCTCGGCTGCTAGCTCGGCCTCTTCGAGGGTTGAAACCGGGAGCATCTGTGCGGGGGTGGCAGGGGTCTGGATATCTGCTGGATCGAAACATTGCTCAAGTGAAATGTAGCGCTCGAGATGTTCCCGAATTTTTTCTTCAACTTGAGCTTGGCGATACTTGGGCATTCTGGCCAGCTTTCGAAACTCAAGAGGTGCCAGAGGAATAACCTCCGCGCGGAAAAAATATTCGGGGCTGACCTGAAGTGCCTTGGCCAGTTGCAGCAGGCGAGAAGAGTTTGGAGTGCTCAACCCTTTCTCATATTTGCTTAACGCTTGTTTGGTGATATCGCCAAGCTGGGCCGCCAGACCCTCTAGGGTGAGGCCTCGTTGCAGGCGGGCGCGGCGAATTCGGTCGTTTATCATGAGTTCCTCTCGTGGTTGACAAGGCTATCTTTTGGATTTGATTTGTCAACCTGCTGCGGAATTCATTTTTTGTGACACCCCGGATGCTGGCCTTTCATCCAATTGTCATATTTCAGCCATAGAGTGTTCACACGGCCTGCTGATACTTGGCCCCGAATTAACACACCCTATCTGCTAGGAGTAAGGCATGAAACTGAAGCGTTTGATGGCGGCAATGACTTTTGTCGCTGCTGGCGTTGCGACTGCCCACGCGGTAGCCGCTGGCGTTGACCCGGCAATTCCGGCTTACACCAAGGTCACCGGTGTATCGGGCAACTTGTCCAGCGTTGGTTCCGACACTCTGGCCAACCTCATGACCCTGTGGGCTGAGAACTACAAGAAAGAATACCCGAACGTAAACATCCAGATTCAGGCCGCTGGCTCCGCCACCGCGCCACCTGCGCTGACTGAAGGCACCTCCAACCTCGGCCCGATGAGCCGCAAGATGAAGGACACCGAACTGGCGGCCTTCGAACAGAAATACGGCTACAAGCCAACCGCTATCCCGGTGGCCGTGGACGCCCTGGCGGTGTTCGTGCACAAGGACAACCCGATCCAGCACCTGACCATGGAACAGGTTGACGCGATCTTCTCGTCCACCCGTCTGTGCGGCGCCAAAGCCGACGTGAAAACCTGGGGCGACCTGGGCGTGACCGGCGACCTGGCCAACAAGCCAGTGCAACTGTTCGGTCGTAACTCGGTATCCGGCACTTACGGCTACTTCAAGGAAGAAGCCCTGTGCAAAGGCGACTACAAGCCTAACGTCAACGAACAGCCAGGTTCGGCGTCGGTTGTGCAGTCGATCAGCTCCTCGCTGAACGGCATCGGTTACTCGGGCATCGGCTACAAGACTGCCAGCGTGAAGACCGTTGCCCTGTCGAAGAAAGGCAGCACTGACTTCATCGAAGACACCGAAGAAAACGCCCTGAACGGCAAGTACCCGCTGTCGCGCTTCCTCTACGTTTACGTGAACAAGGCCCCGAACAAGCCTCTGGCCCCGCTGGAAGCCGAGTTCGTGAAACTGGTTCTGTCCAAACAGGGTCAGGAAGTGGTGGTGAAAGACGGCTACATCCCGCTGCCGGCCAAGGTTGCTGCAAAAGCACTGGCTGACCTGGGTCTGCAGGAAGGCGGCGCTGAAGTCGCAAAAAAGTAACAAACTGAGTCCGGGGGTGAATCCCACCGGACTCAGGTAAAAGGCCGGATCTGCCAGCAGACCGGCCTTTTACACACCTCAAATTTTCAATCCTCTGCCAGTCCCGCTGGCGGTGGATTTGGTGCGTCACTGCATTGTCATCTTTCTGTCATACAGGATCGCTAGGGTGAGCGCATGAATGATCTGGCCAATTCCCCAATGACTACGACTTCCCCTCCCAAGCGCATTGATTTCAATACGCCTGAGCTGCAACGCAAGCGCCGCATCCGCGCGCTCAAGGATCGCTTCACCCGCTGGTACGTCCTCGTTGGCGGGCTTGCGGTGCTGGCAGCCATCACCCTGATCTTCTTCTTTCTCGCCTACGTTGTTGCACCGTTGTTCCACGGTGCCAGCCTGACCGCGAAAGACGCCATTACCCCAGCCTGGATGCAGGACGCCGGCAAGCCGCTGATGATTTCGCTCGAAGAGCAGAATCAGGTGGCGATGCGCGTTTCCGACAAGGGCCAGGCGCTGTTCTTCGATATCGACAGTGGCGCTGAACTGAAGCGCGTCGATCTGCCGGTGCCTGCCGGCGCTACCGTAACTTCCATTGGTGAAGATCAGCCAGGTCATCCGCTGGTGGCGGTGGGCCTGTCCAACGGCCAGGCGCTGGTGTTCCGTCACACCTATAAAGTCAGCTACCCCGATGGCAAGAAAACCATCACTCCAGCCATCGAGTTTCCTTACGGCAACACACCGATCGCAGTGAACGATAGCGGCGGGGCGTTGGAGCACGTCAGCCTCAACGCCACCGATTCGACCCTGATGCTGGTGGGTTCGACCGGTTCGCAACTCAATGTGCTGTCGCTGACCAGCGAAGAAAACATGATGACCGGCGAAGTCACCAACGAGCAGAAGCGTATCGAGCTGCCGCAGATGACTGAACCGGTGAAAAACATCTTCGTCGACCCGCGCCAGCAATGGCTGTACGTGGTCAACGGGCGTGCCCAGGCCGACGTGTTCAGCTTGCGCGACAAGAGCCTTAACGGTCGCTACAAACTGCTGGAAAACGCTGACGCCGAAGTCACCGCGAGCACGCAACTGGTGGGCGGCATCTCGCTGATCATCGGTGACTCCAAGGGTGGCCTGGCCCAGTGGTTCATGGCTCGCGATACCGATGGCGAGCTGCGCCTGAAGCAGATCCGTACCTTCCAGATGGGCTCCGCGCCAATCGTTGAAATCACCGCCGAAGAGCGTCGCAAGGGCTTCGTTGCTCTCGATGCCAGCGGCAAGCTCGGCGTGTTCCACAGCACCGCGCACCGCACTTTGCTGGTCGAGCCGGTTGCCGAAGGCCAGGGCCTGTTCGGCCTGTCGCCACGCGCCAACCGGGTGATCGTCGAGGCCGGCGGCAAGCTGCAACCGCTGCTGCTCGACAACCCGCACCCGGAAGTGTCGTGGAGCGCGTTGTGGAGCAAGGTCTGGTACGAGAACTACGACGAGCCTAAATACGTCTGGCAATCGACCGCCGCCAACACCGATTTCGAACCGAAGCTGAGCCTGTCGCCACTGACCTTCGGCACCCTGAAAGCCGCGTTCTACGCCATGCTGCTGGCCGCGCCACTGGCGGTTGCCGCCGCGATCTACACCGCCTACTTCATGGCCCCGGGCATGCGCCGCAAGGTCAAACCGGTGATCGAGCTGATGGAAGCGATGCCGACGGTGATCCTCGGGTTCTTCGCCGGTCTGTTCCTCGCCCCGTATGTGGAAGGGCATCTGCCGGGCATCTTCAGCCTGCTGATGCTGTTGCCGATCGGCATTCTGGTGGCCGGTTTCACCTTCAGCCGCCTGCCTGAGTCGATTCGCCTGAAGGTCCCGGACGGCTGGGAAAGTGCGCTGCTGATTCCGGTGATCCTGTTCGTCGGTTGGCTGTCGCTGTACATGAGCCCGTACATGGAGAACTGGTTCTTCGGCGGTGACATGCGCATGTGGATCTCCCACGACCTGGGCATCACCTACGACCAGCGCAACGCTCTGGTGGTTGGTCTGGCGATGGGTTTTGCGGTGATCCCGAACATCTACTCGATTGCCGAAGACGCCGTGTTCAGCGTGCCGCGTGGCCTGACCCTCGGTTCCTTGGCGCTCGGTGCCACGCCGTGGCAGACCATGACTCGCGTGGTGATCCTCACCGCCAGCCCGGGGATCTTCTCGGCGCTTATGATCGGCATGGGCCGTGCGGTCGGCGAAACCATGATCGTGTTGATGGCCACCGGTAACACTCCGGTCATGGAAATGAACCTGTTCGAAGGCCTGCGCACCCTGGCCGCCAACGTCGCGGTGGAAATGCCCGAGTCGGAAGTCGGCGGCAGCCACTACCGCGTGCTGTTCCTCTCGGCGCTGGTGCTGCTGTTGTTCACCTTCGTCATGAACACCCTGGCAGAACTGATTCGTCAGCGTCTGCGCAAGAAATACTCGTCGCTTTAAGAAAGGTAGAAGTCTGTGAAACAGAACTCCCTGAATGGATGGTTCAAGAGCGGCGCCCCGGGCGTCTGGATCAGCGGTGGCGCGGTGTCCATCGCGGTCATCATGACCATTGGCCTGCTGGCGGTGATTGCCGTGCGCGGTCTCGGTCACTTCTGGCCGGCGGACCTGATCCACGCCAGCTACGACGTACCGGGCCAGGCCAATCACCTGGTCATCGGCGAAGTGGTACAGAAGGAAGAAGTGCCGCGTGCCCGCCTGAAAAGCGCCGGCCTGCCGGTGCCTGATCAAGGCCCGGAATTCATGACCCGCGAGCTGATCAAGGTCGGCAACCGTGACCTGAACGGCAACGACTTCACCTGGGTGGTCGGCGAGTGGCTGACCAACCAGACCACGCCGCAGGAACTGATGGCGATCGAGCGTCGCGAGTGGGGCAACTTCTACGGTTACCTGGTCAACGTCAAACAGGACGGCAAGGTGATCGCCGAGGGCGAAGCGGCCTGGCCTGAGCTGCAAGCGCGAATCAACCGTGTGAACGGTCTGGCGGCGCAACTCAAGTCGCTGGAAAAGACTGATATCGGTGCGATCAACGCAGGGCTGGAACGCATCCGCCTGCACGGGCGCAAACTGGAACTCGACGGCAAGCTCGACGCCACCGCGCAAGCGGACATGGACGCCGAACGTGCCGAGCTGAACGCGCGTTATCAGGACATCGAAGCCCGTCTGAGCGATCTGCATGCGCAGTTTAACCGCGACGCGCTGACCGCCCGCGATGCCAACGGCAAAGAGATCGAAATCAGCCTGGGCAAAGTGGTTCACGCCTATCAGCCGAATGCCATGGGCACGCTGACCAAGATCGGTTTCTACTTCAGCAAGGTCTGGGAGTTCCTGTCCGACGACCCGCGTGAAGCGAACACCGAAGGCGGGATCTTCCCGGCGATTTTCGGCACCGTGATGATGACCCTGATCATGGCGATGATCGTGACCCCGTTCGGCGTACTGGCGGCGGTCTACCTGCGCGAATACGCCAAGCAGAACGCTCTGACCCGGATCATCCGCATCGCGGTAAACAACCTCGCCGGCGTTCCGGCGATCGTCTACGGCGTGTTCGGTCTGGGCTTCTTCGTCTACGTGCTGGGTGGCTCGGTCGACCGTCTGTTCTTCCCCGAAGCACTGCCGGCGCCGACCTTCGGTACTCCGGGTCTGCTCTGGGCCTCGCTGACCCTGGCGCTGCTGGCGGTGCCGGTGGTGATCGTGGCGACCGAGGAAGGTCTGGCGCGTATCCCGCGCACCGTCCGTGAAGGCTCGCTGGCACTGGGCGCGACCAAGGCCGAAACGCTGTGGAAGATCGTTCTGCCAATGGCCAGCCCGGCGATGATGACCGGCATGATCCTCGCCGTGGCCCGCGCCGCCGGTGAAGTGGCGCCGCTGATGCTGGTGGGTGTGGTGAAACTGGCGCCGTCGCTGCCGGTGGACGGCAACTACCCGTACCTGCACCTGGACCAGAAGATCATGCACCTGGGCTTCCACATCTATGACGTCGGCTTCCAGAGCCCGAACGTCGAAGCGGCACGACCGCTGGTGTACGCCACGGCGCTGCTGCTGGTGCTGGTGATCGCCACGTTGAACCTGTCGGCGGTGTGGATTCGTAACCACCTGCGCGAAAAATACAAAGCTTTGGACAGTTAATACAGACCCTGTGGGAGCTGGCTTGCCAGCGATGCAGGCGACTCGGTCTGCCAGTAACACCGCGGTGATGCCATCGCTGGCAAGCCAGCTCCCACAGGAGTCGCGACAGACACAGAATTTGAGTAACCCGCTGGCGTTGTCCGGCGGTTCAACGAACCGAATTTGTTAGCACAGGGAGCCTCCCATGCAGCACGAAACACATACCCACGGCATCAATATGTCGGCCCTGGGTCGCGACAAGCAGAGCCTGAGCCTCGAGCAGGAAACCGTGGCCATCGAAGTCCCGGGCCTGAGCCTGTTCTACGGCGAGAAGCAGGCACTGTTCGACGTCAGCATGAACATCCCGAAACAGCGCGTGACCGCTTTCATCGGCCCGTCCGGCTGCGGCAAGTCCACGTTGCTGCGCACCTTCAACCGCATGAACGACCTGGTTGACGGCTGCCGTGTCGAAGGTGCGATCAACCTGTACGGCAACAACATCTACCGCAAGGGTGAAGACGTTGCCGAACTGCGTCGCCGCGTCGGCATGGTGTTCCAGAAGCCCAACCCGTTCCCCAAGACCATCTACGAAAACGTGGTCTACGGTTTGCGCATTCAGGGCATCAACAAGAAGCGCATTCTCGACGAAGCGGTCGAGTGGGCGTTGAAAGGCGCGGCACTGTGGGATGAAGTCAAAGACCGGCTGCATGACTCGGCACTCGGCCTGTCCGGTGGTCAGCAGCAGCGACTGGTGATCGCCCGCACCATCGCGGTTGAGCCGGAAGTGCTGCTGCTCGATGAACCGTGCTCGGCCCTCGACCCGATCTCGACCCTGAAAGTCGAAGAGCTGATCTACGAGCTGAAGTCCAAGTTCACCATCGTCATCGTGACCCACAACATGCAGCAGGCCGCGCGGGTTTCCGACTACACGGCGTTCATGTACATGGGCAAACTGGTGGAATTCGGCGACACCGACACCCTGTTCACCAATCCGGCGAAGAAACAGACCGAAGACTACATCACCGGTCGTTATGGCTGACAGTTGCGGTTATTCACAGAATTGACGCTGCGGCCCACCGCACCTTACCGGACGCTCCAAGGACGCCAACATGATTAGTAAAGAAGGCCTTACCCACCACATCTCCGCGCAGTTCAACGCCGAGCTTGAGGAAGTGCGCAGCCACCTCCTGGCCATGGGCGGGCTGGTCGAGAAGCAGGTCAACGACGCGGTCACCGCGCTGATCGAGGCCGACTCGGGTCTGGCCCAGCAGGTGCGCGAGATCGACGACCAGATCAATCAGATGGAACGCAACATCGACGAAGAATGCCTGCGCATTCTCGCCCGTCGGCAGCCGGCGGCGTCCGACCTGCGGCTGATCATCAGCATTTCCAAGTCAGTGATCGACCTGGAGCGCATCGGCGACGAAGCGACCAAGATCGCCCGTCGCGCCATTCAGCTGTGCGAAGAAGGCGAAGCGCCGCGCGGTTACGTCGAAGTGCGTCACATCGGCGACCAGGTGCGCAACATGGTGCGCGATGCGCTGGACGCGTTTGCCCGCTTCGACGCCGATCTGGCGCTGTCGGTGGCGCAATACGACAAGGTCATCGACCGCGAATACAAGACTGCCCTGCGCGAGCTGGCGACCTACATGATGGAAGACCCGCGCTCTATCTCGCGGGTTCTGAGCATCATCTGGGTCCTGCGTTCGCTGGAGCGCATCGGCGATCATGCGCGCAACATCTCGGAGCTGGTGATTTACCTGGTGCGCGGCACCGATGTGCGCCACCTGGGCCTCAAACGCATGAAAGAAGAAGTTCAAGGCACAAGCGGCGAAACCGCTAATGTTCCGGGCGATGCTGACGATAAGTAAGATTGCCTGAGAAAAGCGCCCGGCCCTTTGGCCGGGCGTTTTTGTTTATGGTGCTTGAACAGCGAATCGAATTAAAAAGCAGCACCCGCGAACGAAAAGTCCCGGCGTGACTGAAGATTGTTGGCAATGTGCCATCAGCAAAGCGGTATGCTTGCCGGGATTTTTATAGGGGTGTTGGATGAGCAAGATCAGTGTGTTGGTCGTGGACGATGCTTCGTTCATTCGCGACCTGGTGAAAAAATGCCTGCGTAACTATTTTCCGGGGATCCGCACCGAGGATGCCATCAACGGTAAAAAGGCCCAGGCCATGCTGGCCAAAGAAGCGTTCGACCTGGTCCTGTGCGATTGGGAAATGCCGGAAATGTCCGGTCTTGAGCTGCTGACCTGGTGCCGTCAGCAAGACAATCTCAAGTCGATGCCATTCATCATGGTCACCAGCCGTGGTGACAAAGAGAACGTGGTGCAGGCGATTCAGGCCGGCGTTTCCGGCTATGTCAGCAAGCCGTTCACCAACGAGCAACTGCTGACCAAGGTCAAGCAGGCGCTGAACAAGGTTGGCAAGCTCGACGCCCTGATGAACAGCGCGCCAACCAAGATGAACTCGGCGTTCGGCAACGACTCCCTGAGTGCATTGACCGGCGGCAAGCCTGCCGTGGTTGGTGCCGCGCCGGCGGCCGCTGCTGCGGTCAATCCGTTCGCCAAGCCTGCTGCAGCTGCTGCGCCGTCGCGTGGTCTGCTCAACAGCCCGCCGGTGCAGGCTCCGGCTGCCTCGAAAGCGCCGGCCGGTGGTCGTGGCCAGGGTCAGTTGCGCCTGCCAAGCGGCATCCAGCAATGCGTGATCAAGGCCCTGAGCATCAAGGAAGCGCTGTTGGTGGTGAAACGCACCGACACCCTGCCGCAGATCCTCGACAGCGCCGTGCTCGATCTGGAGCAGGGCGACAACGCCGAAATCGCCCGCCTCAATGGCTACCTGCACGCCGTGGTCGCCCACGAGCCGAAGCCGGACAGCGAATGGCTGCAATTGACCTTCCGCTTTGTCGATCAGGACGCGCAGAAGCTCGACTACATCTCCCGCCTGATCGCTCGCGGTACGGCGCAGAAGCACTTCGTTCCAGGCGCGTAAGCGGCGCATCGAAAAAGATCGCAGCCTTCGGCAGCTCCTACAGGATCGCATTCCGATGTAGGAGCTGCCGCAGGCTGCGATCTTTTGCTTTGTGCGCTGCCCAATTTGAAACATCTGTCGACTAGCCTGGTCTGTCTCAGCTGCTAGGCTCATTTTCAGGCCTTCCTTCGACAGACTCTTGCCCATGCTCGCGCGCCTGCTGTTTTTCTGTGGTCTTTTCCTGGCCTCCACCTCGACTGTGGCCATGACCATTTACAAATCCACCGATGCCAACGGCGTGGTCTCGTACAGCGACCGGCCGAGCAAAGGCTCGCAGGTGTTCGTGTTTCAGCACCGCATGGTCGAGCACCTGGAGCGTCAGGTGTATCTCGATATCAAGAAGCAGAAGGGCAGCGACGTGGTGTTCGTGCGCAACGATCTGTATGCGCCGGTCGAGATTGCACTGGCGTTCACCGGCCTGAGCAATGTGCGTGGTGCACCGGCGCAGACGATTCGCCGGGTGCTGCCGGCGCGCAGCAACACGCGGTTGGCGCTGTTGACGGCGATTACCCGCGGTCAGCCGTTGGTATATTCCCCGCAATTCCAGTATTCGCTGGGTGATCCCACAGGCGCCGCGCAGAGCTATCGCTACCCGCTGCCGTGGCGGGGCGGGCCGTTCCGTCTCAGTCAGGGTGCCAATGGCCAATACAGCCACTATGGGCTGAAGAACCGGTATGCGATGGACATCGCCATGCCGGTGGGCACACCGATCATTGCCGCACGGGCCGGGGTGGTGGTGAAAACCGAAAATTCACAGAGCGGACGCGGTAACGATGCCTCCGGCAATTTCGTCCGGGTGCTGCACGACGACGGCACGATGGGTGTGTACCTGCATCTCAAGCAAGGTTCGGTGAGCGTACGCGAGGGGCAGCGGGTGACGGTTGGCAGCCCGCTGGCGCTGTCCGGCAATACCGGCAACAGCAGCGGCCCGCACCTGCACTTTGTGGTGCAGCGCAATACCGGGCAGGGGCTGGTGTCGATTCCGTATCAGTTCAATCAACCACTGGGGGCGTTGCCCAACTTTGCGTTGGGCAAACAGTAAAACCAGTGGAGCTCAACTGTGGCGAGGGAGCTTGCTCCCGCTGGGCTGCGAAGCGGCCCCAAAACCCTGAAACCGCGTTCGATCAGATATACCTTGCACACTGCTCTGCGACTGCTGCGCAGCCGAGCGGGAGCAAGCTCCCTCGCCACAAAAGCTGTCCTGCAATCGCGATCAATCCAGCATCAACACCTTCGCCAGTACAATCTTCGGCCCTTTCATCTTCTTGATGATGATCCGCAGGCCTTCGACTTCCAGCACTTCTTCCTCTTCCGGTACCCGTTTCAGGGTCTCGTAAACCAGCCCGGCGAGGGTTTCGGCTTCGATGTGATCCAGGTCGATACCGAGCAGGCGTTCAACCTTGAACAGCGGCGTGTCGCCACGTACCAGCAGCTTGCCCGGCTGATACGCTAGGATCCCGCGCTCGGCCTTGCGGTGTTCGTCCTGGATGTCGCCGACCAGCACTTCCAGCACGTCTTCCATGGTCAGGTAGCCGATGATGTTGCCATCGGCCTCTTCAACCACGGCAAAGTGCGAGCCGCCCTTGCGGAACTGCTCCAGCAGTTGCGACAGCGGCATGTGCCGCGATACGCGCTCCAGCGGGCGGGTCAGTTCAGCCAGGTTGAACGACTCGGGAATGTGGTCCAGCGCCGCCAGCTCCAGCAGCAGGTCCTTGATGTGCAGCAGGCCGACAAACTCTTGGCGCTCGCTGTCGTACACCGGATACCGGCTGAACTTGTGGCGACGGAACATTGCGAGGATTTCTTTCAACGGCGCGTTGAATTCCAGGGTGATCAGGTCTTCGCGGGAGTTGGCCCAGTCGACCACCTCCAGTTCGCCCATCTCCACCGCCGAGGCCAGCACGCGCATGCCCTGGTCGCTCGGGTCCTGACCACGGCTGGAGTGCAGGATCAGTTTCAGTTCTTCGCGGCTGTAATGGTGTTCGTGGTGCGGGCCGGGTTCGCCCTGGCCAGCGATGCGCAGAATCGCGTTGGCGCTGGCGTTGAGCAGGTAGATCGCCGGGTACATCGCCCAGTAGAACAGGTACAGCGGCACCGCCGTCCACAGCGACAGCAGCTCGGGTTTGCGGATCGCCCACGACTTGGGCGCCAGTTCACCGACCACGATGTGCAGGTAGGAAATGATGAAGAACGCGGTAAAGAACGAAATGCCTTTGACCACTTCCGGCGACTGCACACCGACCGCGCTCAGCAGCGGCTCGAGAAGGTGCGCGAACGCCGGCTCACCGACCCAGCCCAGGCCGAGGGAGGCGAGGGTGATACCGAGCTGACAGGCCGATAGGTACGCATCGAGCTGACTGTGTACGGTGCGCAGGATGTGTCCGCGCCAGCCGTTCTTGTCGGCGATGGCCTCGACCCGGGTCGAGCGCAGTTTGACCATGGCGAATTCCGCCGCAACGAAGAAGCCGTTGAGCAAAACCAGGATCAGAGCGAAAAGAATCATGCCGAAATCGGCGAAAATCGTAGCGAGGGACAAGCCAGGGGAAGGGTCCATGATGGAGTTTTGCAGGTTCCGTGTGATTCGTAAGAGAGAAGAAATCGCGCCTGAAAGGCAGACGCAAGTCAGCCAATGTAGCGGCTGACATGGCGATTGCCTAGTGGCGCGTGCTGGCCGGTATCACTCGGCGGCGCTGATAGCCCGTGCCTGGGCCACCTGGGCCGGGGCGAAATGACAGGTGAACGTGCTGCCATGACCGGGCACGCTGCTGATCTCCATCCGCGCGCGGTGGCGCAGCAGCACGTGTTTGACGATCGCCAGGCCCAGCCCGGTGCCGCCAGTGTTGGAGTTGCGGCTGGAGTCGACGCGGTAGAAGCGTTCGGTCAGGCGCGGCAGGTGTTTGCTGTCGATGCCGATCCCGGAATCCTGCACGCTCAGGTGCGCGCCTTGCTCGTCGCCCCACCAGCGAATGTGGATATTGCCTTCGGCCGGGGTGTATTTCACCGCGTTGAACACCAGGTTGGAGAAGGCGCTGCGCAGCTCCGCCTCGCTGCCCTTGAGCAGGATCTTCCCGTCGGCTTCGAGGGTGATTTTCTGGTTTTTCTGCCCGGACAACTGCTGGGCGTCGCTCTTGATCGATTGCAGCAGGGTATCGATCTGCACCGGCTGGTTGTCCGACGGGTAGTCGGTGGCTTCCAGTTTCGCCAGCAACAGCAGGTCGTTGAGCAGCGTCTGCATGCGCCCGCCCTGTTGTTGCATCTGCTGCAGGGCGCGGCTCCAGCGCGGGTTCACTTCCTCGACGTTGTCGAGCAGGGTTTCCAGATAGCCGCAGATCACCGTCAGCGGCGTGCGCAGTTCGTGGGAGACGTTGGCGATGAAGTCTTTGCGCATCTGTTCCAGCTGATGGATGCGCGTGACGTCGCGCACCAGCATCAAGTGTTCGTTGTTGCCGTAGCGCGTCAGGTACAGCTGAATGCGCACCCGATCATTGGTCGGCGAAGGGATTTCCAGCGGTTCGGCGTAGCTTTCCTGCTCGAAGTATTCCTTGAAGCGCGGATGGCGCACCAGGTTGGTCACCGGTTGGCCGCTGTCTTGCGGGGTCTTGAGGCCGAGCAGGGTTTCGGCAGCGCGGTTCCACCATTCCAGGTTGCCGTCGCTGTCGAGCATGATCACAGCATCTTTCAGCGCGGCGGTGGACTCCTGCACCCGGTCGATCACCGCTTGCAGGCGTCCGCGTACCCGTTGGTCGCGGCGTTGCAGGTGGTAGATGCTGTCGAATACCTCGCCCCACAGGCCATAGCCGTCGGGCGGTGCTTCATCGGGTTGGTGCAGGCGCAGCCATTCGTGCAAACGCAGCAGTTGCTTGAGCGTCCAGGCCAGGTAAATCCCCAGGCCGGCAGCGAGGCTCCAGCCGTAATAGCCGGTGATCAGGCCGATCACCAGACACGCTGTGACCAGCAACAGCATGTGGCGAATCAGGGTGCCATGCCAGTTTTGATTCACGGAAAATACGGTCCTTGTCAGCGAGTCTGGCGGTCGGATCAGGCCTTGGTGGAAAACCGGTAGCCGGTGCCGCGCACGGTTTGTACCAGATTTTCGTAGGCGTCGCCGAGGGCCTTGCGCAGGCGCCGGATGTGCACGTCGACGGTGCGCTCTTCAACATAGACGTTGCCGCCCCAGACCTGATCCAGCAACTGGCCGCGGGTGTAGGCGCGTTCCTGGTGGGTCATGAAGAATTGCAGCAGACGATATTCGGTCGGGCCCATCTCGGCCGGACGCCCGTCGATGGTCACGCGGTGGCTGATCGGGTCGAGCAGCAGGCCGCCGACTTCGATCGGCGCTTCGCCATCGGTCGGGCCGGCGCGGCGCAGCACAGCCTTGAGGCGGGCGACCAGTTCGCGTGGGGAAAACGGTTTGGTGATGTAGTCGTCGGCGCCGACCTCAAGACCCTGGATCTTGTTGTCCTCTTCGCCTTTGGCGGTGAGCATGATGATCGGGATGTCCCCGGTCAGCTCGTCGCGCTTGAGACGGCGGGCCAGTTCGATGCCGGAGGTGCCGGGCAGCATCCAGTCGAGCAGGATCAGGTCCGGTTTGCGGTCAACGATGATGGCGTGAGCCTGCTGCGAGTTCTCAGCCTCGAGGCAGTCATAGCCGGCCATTTCCAACGCAACGGCGATCATTTCGCGAATGGGCGCTTCGTCGTCGACGATCAGAATGCTCCTGCCAACCATGCCTTAATCCTCTTGTCATTTAACTGTCTTGCGCCGCATTAGATAACGGAATTATTGCAGTCGTGTGACAGTATTTTAGTCGCCCGGCGATTGTCCGGATCCTGGACTAAGCTCTAAGTCCGAATCCTGACAACCACAAAAGAAGGTTTCCATGACTCAAATGACTGCTTCTTTCAAAGCTCTGCTGCTGGCTGCTGCCGTTGCTTTACCGACCATGGCGTTTGCTGCTGAGCCAGCGATGGAGAAGGACGGCATGTTTACCGATCACAAGGGCATGACCCTGTATACCTTCGCCAAAGACTCGGCGGGCAAGTCCATGTGCAACGACAAGTGCGCGGCGAACTGGCCACCGTTGATGGCTGCGGCGGGCGACAAGTCCATGGGCGACTGGACCGTGATCAAGCGCGATGACGGCAAGATGCAATGGGCCTACGAAGGCAAACCGCTGTATACGTTCGTGATGGACAAGAAGGCCGGTGACATGACCGGTGAGGGCAAAATGGACGGCGCCTGGCACGTCGCCAAGGCCAAATAGCGCAAAAGATCGCAGCCTTCGGCAGCTCCTACACTGGAATGTGTACACCCTGTAGGAGCTGCCGCAGGCTGCGATCTTTTCAATCAGCGCAACGCGTAATCCAACACAATCCCGACAAAAATTGCCAACCCCGCCCAGTGGTTGTGCAGAAATGCCTTGAAGCAACGCATCCGGTCGCGATCGCGGGTGTACCAGAACTCCCACGCGTAACAGCCAGCGGCCACCAGCAAGCCGAGATGGAACCACACGCCCAGCTCGAACTTCGAGCCTGCCAGCAACAGGCAACCGAGCGACAGCGCCTGCAGGGTGAGGATGATTATCCGATCGGCATCACCGAACAGAATCGCCGTGGATTTCACACCGATCTTCAGATCGTCGTCACGGTCAGTCATCGCGTAATAGGTGTCATAACCCACCGTCCACAGCAGGTTGGCGATCCACAGCAGCCATGCCGCCGCCGGCAGCTCACCGGTCTCGGCGGTAAATGCCATCGGCATGCCCCATGAAAACGCTGCGCCCAGCACCACTTGCGGGTAATAGGTGTAGCGCTTCATGAACGGATAGGTGAACGCCAGTGCCAGGCCGCCGAGCGACAACCAGATGGTCGGCGCATTGGTGCACAGCACCAGCAGGAAACTCACGCCCATCAGCAGCGCGAAGAACACCAGCGCCTCTTTCGAGCTGATCTTGCCGCTGGCCAGCGGTCGTTGCGCGGTGCGTTTGACGTGGCCATCGACCTTGCGGTCAGCCCAGTCGTTGATCACGCAGCCGCCGGCGCGGGTCAGCACCACGCCGAGGACGAAAATCACGATGTTGGCCAGCGATGGCGAACCCTTGCCGGCAATCCACAGCGCCCACAGTGTCGGCCACAGCAGCAGGTAAATGCCGATCGGCTTGTCCATGCGCGTCAGCTGAATGAAATCCCAGGCGCGCGGGTTCAAGCGGTTCAGGGACTTGAGCAGGCTCTGGTACATCAGCAGTTCTCCGGATGGGCGCGGGCGGCGCTCCACAACGTCGGCAGGAAAATCTCCGCCACCAGCACGCTCAAGGCGCCACGGTCGAAGCGCGAGCGCCGGCCCCACAGCTCGGGGGCGCGGCACGCTGGCGGCAGCCAGTCCTGCGGGTAGTGACAGACCTCGATGGCGCGGCGCTGGAAGGCGTGGTCGCAAAACAGCAGTTCGCCCAGCGAACGGCTGCCCAGTTCATCCATGTGCAGGCCGTCGCCTTGGAGGGCGGCGCGCGACGCCACGCTGCGGGCGAACACCCAGGCCTCGCCATGCCCGCGCAGATAAACCTCGCGCACCCAGCCTTCGCTGCCTTCGGCCAGCGCCAGCGCCGCGCATTCGTCGCTGCGCAGGGTGTCCCAGCCTTCGAACAGCGGCGTGACGCTGAAGCCGTCATTCGACAGCCGCATCAGGCGGCGGGTCAGCGAGCCTTCGTCGAACAACCAGTTCAGGGTCAACGAATCGGGAAGGGGCGTCAGTCGGCTTTGAGTCAGCCAGAGCGGGGCCGGGCAGGCATTTGAATGTTGCACAATGAGTCATTATTGGCCGCAAATGAGGCGGCGAGCTTAACATGGCGTGCTGCGAATTTGATGGATCCGGGTCGCCGTTGCGCCGAACAGGCTTGCATCTGCCCGGCACCCTCAGTACAAAACGCCCTGAGCCGGATGGCAGCGCAACCACCATCGACCGTCCGCGCCGACAAAAGCCTGAATCCTGAGGAAGTAACTGAATGAAAAAGTGGCAATGCATCGTCTGCGGCCTGATTTACAACGAAGCTGAGGGTTGGCCGGATGACGGCATCGCGCCGGGCACCCTGTGGCAGGACGTGCCGGAAGACTGGCTGTGCCCGGACTGTGGCGTCGGCAAGATGGACTTCGAAATGATCGAAATCAACTGAGAAAAACCAAGGAGTAAGGCATGAACGCACCTGTCGTAATCGTCGGCACCGGGCTTGCGGGTTACAACCTGGCCCGCGAGTTTCGCAAACTCGATGGCGAAACCCCGCTGCTGCTGATTACCGCCGATGACGGGCGCTCTTACTCCAAACCGATGCTCTCCACCGGTTTCGGCAAGAACAAGGACGCCGATGGCCTGAGCATGGCCGAACCGGGCGCGATGGCCGAGCAATTGAAGGCCGAAGTGCGCACCCACACCCGCATCAGCGGCATCGACGCCGGCCACAAGCGCCTGTGGATTGGTGAGGAAGCGGTGTACTACCGCGACCTGATCCTCGCTTGGGGCGCGGAAACCGTGCGCGTGCCGATCGAAGGTGATGGCGCAGATCTGGTGTTCCCGATCAACGATCTCGAAGACTACGCGCGCTTTCGTGCCGCCGCTGCGGGCAAGCGCCGCGTCTTGCTGCTGGGGGCGGGCCTGATCGGCTGCGAATTCGCCAATGACCTGATCCTCGGTGGTTACGAGGTGCAACTGGTGGCGCCGTGCGAGCAAGTGATGCCGATGCTGCTGCACCCGGCCGCTGCGGCCGCCGTGCAGGCCGGGCTGGAAAGCCTCGGCGCGCGTTTTCACCTCGGCCCGGTGCTGACCCGCCTGCAAAAAGTCGCAGACGGGCTGGAAGCGCATCTGTCTGACGGTCAGGTGATTGCCTGCGATGTGGTGGTGTCGGCCATCGGCCTGCGTCCGCGTATCGATTTGGCGGCGGCTGCCGGCGTGCAAGTCAACCGTGGCGTAGTCGTCGACCGGCACCTGAAGACTTCCCACGCCAATATCTATGCCCTGGGCGACTGCGCCGAGGTCGATGGGCTGAATCTGTTGTACGTGATGCCCCTCATGAGCTGTGCGCGTGCGCTGGCACAAACTCTGGCGGGCAATCCGACGGCGGTGAGTTACGGCGCGATGCCGATCACGGTAAAAACCCCGGTGTGCCCGTTGGTCGTTTCGCCGCCTCCTCGGGGCAGCGAAGGCGTCTGGACCGTCGAAGGGCAGGGCGCCGACATCAAGGCCCTGTGTCACAGCGCCGATGGTCAGTTGCTTGGTTACGCGCTGACCGGCGCGGCAGTGATGGAAAAACTCGCCCTGAACAAACAGCTTCCGGCCTTGCTGGCGTAAATACCGGTCGTTCTGTCGGAATCACCCCGCTTTTGCCCCTACAAAGGTCGCGGGGAGACTGGCGCCGCCGGTATCCGCGTGCCATTCTCACTCCCGTCTGCCGCAGAGTAGAGCCTGCGGCGCCTTGGGCGCTGTTCCAACGAGAACAGCACGGACATAACAACAAAAAACCGTCAAAGGGGCTTCACTAATGCGTAAACCAGAACTCGCCGCTGCAATCGCTGAAAAAGCGGATCTGACCAAAGAACAGGCCAACCGCGTTCTCAACGCCGTCCTCGAAGAAATCACCGGCGCTCTGCACCGCAAGGACAGCGTCACGCTGGTGGGCTTCGGCACCTTCCTGCAACGCCATCGCGGCGCCCGCACCGGCAAGAACCCGCAAACCGGTGAACCGGTGAAAATCAAGGCCAGCAACACCGTGGCATTCAAGCCAGGCAAGTCGTTGAAAGACAGCGTCAATCCTTAAATTGCGGCGAACTCCCTGAGTAGCGGGGAGAACTGCAATAAAAAATGGGCACACCGATTGCGGTCGGGTGCCCATTTTTTGTGGTTGAAAATCGGCTGGTTAACGCCGGAAGCAGGCCTTGCCGTTGCCGAAATCCACGGCCAGGCAGTTCGGCTCGATCGCCAGTTGCAGATCCTGGAACAGGCCGGACAAATCGCTGTTGGACGCGGCTTTGGTTTCGCTCTTCAGCGTCACGGTGTCGTTTTCTACCTGCCAGGTACCCTTGGCAAACCCGTCTGCACTGCCATAAGCCACGCCCGCATCAAACGTGCCGTCCTTGCGCAGCAGCAGTTCGGCGCCCATTTCCATCGCACCGGTCAGATAGTAATGACCGTCAAGTGGCGGGGTGTCCGCAGAAGCGTGAGTGACGGGAAGCCACAGCAGTGCGGCGAACAACAGAGGTTTCAATTCCATGAGGTAAAGCTCCTTGGCGGCTCCGGGTTCAGGAGCCGAATCAGATGCAGGCTTCCGACTGTGGCTCAACCGTCAGCCGGCCTGGTTGACATTGCCGGGCGAAAAGAACTTACCAAAGCAAGCTGGCAACGTGGGAAATAAATCGATGTAAGAATTATCCCTGGAATCTGTCAGAGTATTTTCGGTGTGGAAGTGTTGCGAGAGTGGGATCGGACCGCACTTCGATAATTATTGAGTTGGCACTGAAGTACAGCATTCACGAGATGAATAAAGTTTCAAAAAAATGAATTGCCATCAAATTGATGGCACTTTTGTTGTTGGGCGTTGTCGCCAGTGAATTGTTTGTAAAATCCAGCGGTTTTTCGGAAGAATCCTACTTCTATTTTTTTCGAGAGTTGTCATGCTGGCCGCCGTGTAATGGGACGTACGTTCGTAGCGATTCGTGAAGGCTGGATCGGGCCGCTCTGGATCAAGGGTTCTGAGGCAGCAGGGCAAATGCGGGCAATATAATTCGCCATCAGGGATTCCCCTGCCACATATAGGGCGATCTCCTACACAGCCCAATGAACACTTCGTCTTGTTGTTTAAGCAGATGCTTGCTAGTGGCCATCATAGTGATTACGATGCGCCCACTTGAAAGAGCACATCTCAATTGGATGAGTCGCTTCACCGCTCTTCGATACTGTCCCGCGCCGCGGTTACTCCAATAGGCGCATGACTGTAATCCTAATTAAAGGCCATGGATGTCCTACTCAAGCAAACTTTCCGCCCATTACCTCGAACTCGCAAAAGTCTCTGTTTCCAAAGAGAATTTCGCGGGCGAAGACGTTCGTTTTTCGAGCGAATTCGAGGCGCTGGAAAGCGAGCTGGCGAAAGCCTCGTCGATGCACGAAAGCGGGCAGATCGACTGGCTGAAAATCCGTGAAAACAGCGAAAATCTGCTGCGTACCCAATCCAAGGATTTACGTGTTGGCGCCTGGCTGACCTGGTCGTTGTACCAGCGTGAATCCTTCCCCGGGCTGCTGGCCGGCCTCGGTCTGCTGCACCATCTGTCGGAAAACCACTGGGCCGACGTTCACCCGCTCAAACCACGCACCCGTGCCGCCGCTATCGGCTGGCTGGTGCCGCGTCTGGAGCAGGTGCTCACCGAAAACATTGCGATCAAGGAACAGTTGCCGATGTTCCGGCAGTTGTCCGAGCATCTGGCCGGCCTCGATGCCGCGTGTACCGAACATCTGGGTGACGACGCGCCGCTGTTGCTGCCGCTCTCGCGTCGCCTGAAAACCATGATCCAGCGTGCCGCCGACAATCAGCCGGCCCCCGGTGTGGTGGGCGCAGCAGTGGCGCAGGTCAAGCAGGCCGCGAGCCAGTTGCTGACCCCCGGCGCACCGATCGACAACGAAAAAGACGCCTACAAGGCTCTGCGCGCGCAGCAGGAAAGCGCGCGTCCGTTGTGTGCCTGGTGGCTCAAGCAGAAGGCCACCGACCTGCGCGCCCTGCGTCTGAACCGCACCTTGCTCTGGCTGCCGATCGACGCGGTGCCCGAACGCAACGCTGAACAGATCACCGTGCTGCGCGGCCTGCCGGTGGACAAACTCAAGCAGTATCAGGATCGCTTCGATCAGGGCAAATACGCCGACCTGCTGGTGGAACTGGAGGCGAGCCTGGCGAAGGCGCCGTTCTGGTTCGATGGCCAGAGGATGGTCTGGGAATGTCTCCAGAACCTCAACGCCGAGATGGCAATGCGCGAAGTGGAAATCCACTTCGCGCTTTTGGTTCAGCGCCTGCCCGGCATCATCGAATGTCGTTTCCATGACGGCGCGCCGTTTGCCGATCCGTCCACCCGGGCGTGGATCGCCGGCAATGTCATGCCGCACCTGCAAAGCGCCAGCGCGCCGCGCAAGGTCGAAACCGACGACGTCGAAACCCAGCCCGCCTGGGAAAAGGCCCTGCAGGACGTGCTGCCGCTGCTGCGCAAGGAAGGCCTCAAGCCTGCCGTGCAGACGCTCAAGCAAGGACTGCAATCGGCCCACGGCGGACGCGAGCGGTTCTTCTGGCAGTTCGCCCTTGCCCGGCTGTGCTTCATGGCCAAGAAGTACGAACTGGCCAAGAACCAGCTCGAAACCCTCGATCAGACATTACAGGACTCAGGCCTGCACGCCTGGGAGCCCGATCTTGCATTGGAAGTGCTGCACCTGCTGCACAGTTGCTGCGAGCTGTTGCCGCAGAACCATGCAGTGCGTGAACGCAAGGAAGAGATTTATCGCAGGCTGTGCCACCTCGATCTCGAAGTGGTACTCGAATAGGCCCCAGGGCCACAACCGCAAGGAGAAAAGCCATGGCCAAAGAAGGCTCGGTAGCCCCCAAGGAACGCATCAACGTCACCTTCAAACCCGCCACCGGCGGTGCTCAGGAAGAGATTGAACTGCCGCTGAAGCTGCTGGCAATCGGTGACTACACCCACCGCAAGGACGATCGCAAAATCGAAGATCGCAAGCCGATCAGCATCGACAAGATGACCTTCGACGAAGTGTTGGCCAAGCAAGAACTGGGTCTGACGCTGAGCGTGCCGAACCGTCTGCAGGAAGATGGCGAGGCCGACGAGCTGGCTGTGCAATTGCGCGTCAATTCGATGAAGGACTTCAACCCGGCCAGCCTGGTCGAGCAAGTGCCTGAGCTGAAAAAACTGATGGAACTGCGCGATGCGCTGGTGGCCCTCAAAGGCCCGCTGGGTAACGCACCTGCGTTCCGTAAAGCGATCGAAGGCGTGCTCGCCGACGACGAATCCCGCGGTCGCGTACTCGGTGAGCTGGGCCTGAACGCCGCAGCCCCGGACGCCTGAGACTCCAGCCAAGGAAGCCAACACAATGAGCACTAGCGCAGCACAAGAGAAGAGCGCCGAAAGCGGCGAGTACAGCATTCTCGACAGCATCATCGCCGAAACCCGTCTGACTCCGGACGACGAAGCCTACGACATCGCCAAGCGTGGCGTGTCGGCGTTCATCGAAGAACTGCTCAAGCCGCAGAACAACGGTGAGCCGGTCAAGAAAGCCATGGTTGACCGCATGATCGCCGAGATCGATGCCAAGCTCAGCCGTCAGATGGACGAGATCCTGCACCACCCGGACTTCCAGGCACTGGAATCGTCGTGGCGTGGCCTGCAGTTGCTGGTCGACCGCACCAACTTCCGCGAAAACATCAAGATCGAAATCCTCAACGTCTCCAAAGAAGACCTGCTGGACGATTTCGAAGACTCGCCGGAAGTCATGCAGTCGGGCCTGTACAAGCACATCTACACCGCTGAATACGGCCAGTTCGGTGGTCAGCCGGTGGGCGCGATCATCGCCAACTACTTCATGTCCCCAAGCTCGCCGGACGTGAAACTGATGCAGTACGTGGCCAGCGTTTCGTGCATGTCCCACGCGCCGTTCATCGCTGCGGCCGGCCCGAAATTCTTCGGTCTGGAAAGCTTCACCGGCCTGCCGGACCTGAAAGATCTGAAAGACCACTTCGAAGGCCCGCAATTCGCCAAATGGCAGAGCTTCCGTACTTCGGAAGACTCCCGTTACGTTGGCCTGACCGTGCCGCGTTTCCTGCTGCGCAACCCGTACGACCCGGAAGAGAACCCGGTCAAGTCGTTCGTGTACAAGGAAACCGTTGCCAACAGCCACGAGCACTACCTGTGGGGCAACACCGCGTTCGCGTTCGGCACCAAGCTGACCGACAGCTTCGCCAAATTCCGCTGGTGCCCGAACATCATCGGTCCACAGAGCGGTGGCGCGGTTGAAGATCTGCCGTTGCACCACTTCGAAAGCATGGGCGAAATCGAAACCAAGATCCCGACCGAGGTTCTGGTCTCCGACCGCCGTGAATACGAACTGGCCGAAGAAGGCTTCATCTCCCTGACCATGCGCAAAGGCTCCGACAACGCGGCGTTCTTCTCCGCCAGCTCGGTGCAGAAGCCGAAGTTCTTCGGCATCAGCGCAGAAGGCAAGGCGGCAGAGCTGAACTACAAGCTCGGCACCCAACTGCCGTACATGATGATCGTCAACCGCCTGGCTCACTACTTGAAAGTGCTGCAGCGCGAGCAACTCGGTTCGTGGAAAGAGCGTACCGACCTCGAGCTGGAACTGAACAAGTGGATCCGCCAGTACGTGGCCGACCAGGAAAACCCGAGCGCCGAAGTGCGTGGCCGTCGTCCGCTGCGCGCTGCGCAAGTGATCGTCAGCGACGTTGAAGGCGAGCCGGGCTGGTACCGCGTCAGCTTGAACGTGCGTCCGCACTTCAAGTACATGGGTGCCGATTTCACCCTGTCGCTGGTTGGCAAGCTGGACAAAGAGTAAGAGCGACTCATGGACGGATACGGCAGCCTGTTCGAGCGCCTCAACGGCGACGCGCAACTACGCAAGGGTAACAGCCTTGAGGCTTGTGCCATGGCGTCAGTGGCTGCCCATCTGGCCAAAATGCTCAGCACCCGGGCCGGCAGCGTGCAAACGCTGGCCGACTACGGGTTGCCCGATCTCAATGACATGCGTCTGAGTCTGCACGACTCCCTGAGTCAGGCCCGTCTGGCCATCGAAAACTTCATCGAAGCCTACGAGCCGCGCCTGAGCAACGTGCGTGTCATTTCCCTGCCGCGTGACCACGACCAGCTACGGCTGGCCTTCAGCATCGAAGGTCTGCTGGAAGTCGAGGGTTTCAAGCGTCAGGTCAGTTTTTCCGCGCGCCTGGATGGCAGCGGTCAAGTGAAGGTCACCTAAGGAGATTCCCGATGTCTGGCAAACCCGCAGCACGCGTATCCGACCCCACCGCTTGCCCACTCCCAGGCCACGGCACCAACCCGATCGCCGCCGGTTCCGGTGACGTGTTCTTCGACGGCCTCGCGGCCGCCCGCCAAGGCGATGCCTCGGCGTGTGGTGGTGCGTTGGTTGGCGATCTGGCGACCACGGTTTTGATCAATGGCAAACCTGCCGCCACCGTAGGTTCAGTCGGGGCCCATGGCAACAAGGTCACTGCCGGCTCCGGGACGGTGATTATCGGTAATTCGCATTCGCCGGCGCCGTTTGTGCCGCCGGAGCCGTTAGTCATTCCTGGAGTCTTCAACCGTGTTTTTTCTTTCCATACAGCGGACGGACAGCCAGTAGCAAACCTCAATTACAGAATGCTTTCTGACAGTGGCTTAGAGAAAGCAGGATGTTCATCGGCGGCTGGAGGCACAGGGTGTTTCTCCACTGGAAAACAAGCCGAGATGGTTACCATCTACGTGTCGTCGGAGTAATCGCGTGGAAACCTCTATTGTCATCGACGGCGTTGCGCACATTTTCGAGACTTCCGATGGAAAAACGGAACTGAAAATCAAAGCCGAAACTACGCCGAGTGAAGATAAAAAACCGAAACAGCTTCCATTGCCTCACGTCTGGTTAATAACCAGAGGAAATGGGGTGCCACTTTTTGCTCTAAAACCGAATGCAACAGATGTTCAGTTCAGGATCATGAAAGCTGAGAAACTGTATGCGGAAGCAATTCAGTGGTTTGAGCCGTTGGCTGATAATTACCGGAAGAAAATTTGGGTGAATCCCGAGTCTAAAACTGCCGGTACAGACGCCTACAACGCCTATAAACAGTTTAGTTGGGCGCAAATTATCAAATTTGCAATTATTGACCGGATGTCAATTAGCTTTGCCCCGACAATGCCCGGTGATTGGAAAAATAGTTCTGAGGGTGGTGCCGGATTTTTAATGGTCATGATTGATGGTGAGCCCTATTGGGCTGACGGGGTTGGGCAAATACCGTTCGCGACCGATACATATCGTTTATATCTGGAAGAAACCAAATCTTTGGAAGCTGCCATTAAGAAAACCGTTGAAACCGGTATGAAGTATGGTGATGGTCTTCCTATATTTCCAAAGGAGGACAAGACCAATGAGTACGATAATTATATGGTGCTGCGTGGGGCTTTATGGGCTTCGGAAAATTTTGAACTACGCACTGAAACGGTAAGAGTATTTGCCGGACGAATGGGCTATCGCGAGAAAGTGGTGACCAGTACGGTTTATCTCGGCACATCCGATCAGAAGTTAAGAACCTCCATCACACAAGGCTCTGTAGATAAGTATGGAGAGTGGAAAAGATGATGGTGAGGCTAGCGGCGGGTTTATTAGTACATTTTTTTGCCTGCGTCATTTATGTCGTGGTTAATTACTATGGTGTTTCGCTGTACAAGTTTTTATTTGGTGGGCTGACCTCGCGTGGTGCTTCCATCGGGATTGCCATGTATATGGTGTTTTATCTGTTTGTTTTTGTAAATTTAGTTGTTGCTGTAATTCCAAGGCGAATGGTGAAAGTTAGCATTGTTTTTCTAATGGTTGCATTGATATTGGTTTATCTGTTGCCGCTTTATCCTGTTCGCGCGGCCGCTTATAGCGTTTTAACGGGTGGACTAACTATTTTGGCGATATGGCTGGCTGGCAAGCTTGACAAGATGTTGTTGGCTCGGGTCATGACATGAAGTTTTTTTGCGGGCACGGCTCAATGAAATCAAGGGCGTGGCAATGCCTTGCCACTTTCCTCTGCTCGGTCGGTTTGCTGACGATTCTGGTCGGCTTCGCATTGCTGTTGCGAATGGAAAGCTCGACCGAACCGAAGCTCTTCGCTAATCCCCACGCGTTGTGGATTGGCGCCGAGGATGGCGGGGTTTTTGTCGAGATCACCAAGCACGAAGCGCCCAACTATTACGTGGAAATTCGTCACGAAAATGGTGAGATGTGGACAGAAGGCTGGGTTCGATATGGCACCCGGGATAGCCATCCACTCAGCGCTGCGGCAATTGGTGGCTACGGCGGCAAAGAGCTCTATGTGTATACGGGCGTCGAGATCACTCCGCAAAAACAAGGAGCCGCACAGCGATGAATTTCTACGTGCGCGTCGCGCAGACGATCCCTCATTCTGCCATCAACACCCGGAACCGCATCGCCAGGAGACGCTGTATGTCCGCAACGACAATCGTGCTCCAAAGAATGTTTTTCATGCGATCCACTACCAGGCAGGTAACCCGTGTCCTTTAACCACTACTACCAAAGCGAACTCACCGCACTGCGCCAACTCGGTCGCCGTTTCGCCGAGCGTAGTCCGGCGTTGGCGCCGTTCTTGGGCCAGGCCGGGCGGGATCCGGATGTGGAGCGGTTGCTGGAAGGTTTTGCGTTCTTAACCGGGCGTCTGCGGCAGAAGCTCGAAGATGAGCTGCCGGAGCTCAGCCATTCGCTGATGCAACTGCTGTGGCCGAACTACATGCGTCCGCTGCCGGCGTTCAGCATTCTGCAGTTTGATCCGCTGAAGCGTTCCGGGCCGGCGCTGGTGGTCGAGCGCGATACGCCGATCGAAAGCAAACCGATCGAAGACGTGCGTTGCCGCTTCCGCACTTGCTACCCGACGGAAGTCTTGCCGCTGGATCTGGCAGCGCTGAACTATTCGGTAAAGGGCGACGGTTCGCTGCTCAGCCTGCGTCTGGAAATGAGCGCTGACGGTCACCTCGGTGAACTGGAGCTGAGCAAACTGCGCTTGCACTTCGCCGGCGAGCGCTACATCAGCCAGATGCTGTATCTGAGCCTGCTGCGCAACCTGGAAGGCATCGAACTGATCCCGCTCGACGGCGCCGGCAAGCCAATCGATGGCGTGGCGGGCAAGCCGATGGCGTTCAAGATTCCGGGTGACCGGGTCAAGCCAGTGGGCTTTGCCGAAGAAGAAGCGTTGATCCCGTATCCGCTGAACACCTTCCGTGGCTATCGCTATCTGCAGGAATACTTCGCCTTCCAGGACAAGTTCCTGTTCGTCGACGTCAACGGTCTGGACATCCTCAAGGCGCTGCCGGAAGACACGCTCAAGCAGATGCGCGGCCTGGAATTGCGTTTTGATATCCGCAAGAGCGGGATCATGCGCATGCGGCCGACCCTGGATAACGTGAAGCTGTTCTGCACGCCGATTGCCAACCTGTTCGCCCACGACGCGCTGCCGATCCGCCTCGATGGCAAACAGGATGAATACCTGCTGCTGCCGGCGGAATACGATCTGGAAAACTGCGGCGTGTTTTCGGTGGAAACCGTCACCGGCTGGAAGCCCGGCGGCCTCGGTTATCAAGAGTACGTGCCGTTCGAATCGTTCGAGCACGACCCGAGTTTCGACGTGCCCAACAGCCGTCCGCATTACAGCATCCGCCAGCGTTCGTCCTTGCTGCACGACGGCCTCGACACCTACCTGAGCTTCGGCATCCGCCATACCGAAGCCCACGAAACCCTGTCGATCGAGCTGATCTGCACCAACCAGAACCTGCCGCGCAAGCTCAAGCTCGGCGACATCTGCATGGCCTGCGAAGAGACGCCGGAGTTCCTGAGTTTCCGCAACATCACCCCGGCCACTTCGAGCTTTGCGCCGCCGCTGAACCGTGACTTCCTGTGGAAGCTGATCAGCAACATGTCGCTCAACTATCTGTCGCTGGCCGACGTCAACGCGTTGAAGGTGATTCTCGAAACCTACGACCTGCCGCGCTACTACGACCAGCACGCGGAGAAGGTCAGCAAACGCCTGCTCGGCGGCCTCAAGCACATCAAGCACCACCACGTCGACCGGCTGCACCGTGGCTTGCCGGTGCGCGGTCTGCGCACCGAACTGACCATCGACCCGGAAGGGTATATCGGCGAAGGCGACCTGTTCGTTTTCGCCTCGGTTCTTAACGAGTTTTTCGCGCTTTACGCCAGTCTCAATTCGTACCACGAGCTGCGGGTAAAAAGCACACAGGGAGAGGTGTACCAATGGACACCACGTATGGGCCTGCAGCCCCTGCTTTAAGCGGGCTGACCAAGGTAATACGCGAGTACTCGCTGTTTCAGGCCGTGCTGCTGGTGATCGACCGGCTGCGCGAGGCGCACCCGTACCTGAGCGAAGACGATCTGTACGATCAGGTGGAGTTTCAGGCCAACCCGAGCCTGGGCTTTCCGCGCAGCGACGTCGATCGCGTGGAGTTTTTCGAAGAGCACGGGCAAATGCGCGCGCGCATGCGTTTCAACCTGATCGGGCTGGTCGGCTCCGGCTCGCCGCTGCCGGCGTTTTACGGCGAGCAGGCTCTGGGCGACAGCGAGGACGGCAACCCGACGCGCAACTTCCTCGACCTGTTCCACCATCGCCTGCAACGGCTGATGCTGCCGATCTGGCGCAAATACCGCTATCGCGCCAGCTTCCAGAGTGGCGCGATCGACCCGTTCTCCTCGCAGCTGTTCGCGCTGATCGGTCTGGGTGGCGACGAGATCCGCAAGGCCAAGGAACTGAACTGGAAACGCCTGCTGCCGTACCTCGGTTTGCTCAGCTTGCGCGCGCACTCGGCGGCGCTGATCGAAGCCGTGCTGCGTTACTACTTCAAGCACGAGGACCTGGTCATCGAGCAGTGCATCGAGCGTCGCGTGGAGATCCTCGACGAGCAGCGCAACCGCCTCGGACGCGCCAACAGCCTGCTCGGTGAAGACCTGGTGCTGGGCGAGCGGGTGCGCGACCGCAGCGGCAAATTCCGCATTCACATCACCGAACTCGACTGGGAGCGATTCCACGAATTCCTGCCGATCGGTTTCGGTTACCAGCCGCTGTGCGCGCTGGTGCGGTTCACCTTGCGTGACCCGCTCGATTACGACATTCGCCTGGTGCTGCGCCCGGAAGAAATCCGCGAACTGCGCATTGGTGAGAAGAACGACTGTCGCCTGGGATGGACCAGTTGGCTGGGCTGCGAAAAAGCAGACGGCGTGGTCACCCTGGGCAGCAAAATTCATTAAGGACGTGAGCCATGATCAACGTAGACCTGCAACAACTCATCCAGGCGCTGGACGCCGAAACCCGTCGTGACCTGGAGCGTTCGGCCGAACGTTGCGTGGCCCGTGGCGGCAGCAAGATCCTCGTCGAAGACCTGCTGCTGGGCCTGCTGGAGCGTCCGCACGGCTTGCTGTCGCGTGCGTTGCAGGATGCGGATGTCGATGCCGGTGAACTGAGCGCCGCACTGCAATCTCGCGTTGAACACAGCGCCTCGCGCAACCCGGTGTTCGCCCCGGAACTGGTGCAGTGGCTGCAAGACGCGCTGCTGGTGGCCAACCTCGAACTGGGCCAGACCCAGGTCGAAGACGCCGCGCTGATCCTTGCGCTGCTGCGCAACCCGATGCGCTACGCCGGCAGCCGTTATCAGCCGCTGCTCGCCAAACTGAACATCGATCGCCTGAAGGAATTTGCCCTGTCGCAACAGGAGCAACCGGCCGCCAACGGCAAGCCGGCCGCTCAAGGCGAATCGCTGCTGCAGCGTTTCACCCACAACCTGACCCAGCAGGCGCGCGACGGCAAACTCGACCCGGTGCTGTGCCGCGATGGCGCGATCCGGCAGATGGTCGACATCCTTGCCCGTCGCCGCAAGAACAACCCGATCGTCGTGGGTGAGGCCGGCGTCGGTAAAACCGCCATCGTCGAAGGCCTGGCCTCGCGCATCGCTGCCGGTGAAGTGCCGCAGGTGCTCAAGGGTGTTGAACTGCTGTCGCTGGACATGGGCCTGCTGCAGGCCGGCGCCAGCGTCAAAGGCGAATTCGAGCGTCGTCTCAAAGGTGTGATCGACGAGGTCAAAGCCTCGCCGAAACCGATCATCCTGTTCATCGACGAAGCCCACACCCTGATCGGCGCGGGCGGCAATGCCGGCGGTTCCGACGCGGCCAACCTGCTGAAACCGGCGCTGGCTCGCGGTGAACTGCGCACCATCGCCGCGACCACCTGGGCCGAGTACAAGAAATACTTCGAGAAGGACCCGGCGCTGGCCCGGCGTTTCCAACCGGTGCAGTTGCACGAACCGACCGTCAGCGAAGCGGTGACCATCCTGCGTGGTCTGGCGCAGGTCTACGAGAAGAGCCACGGCATCTACCTGCGCGATGACGCGGTGGTCTCGGCGGCGGAATTGTCGGCGCGTTACCTGGCAGGTCGGCAGCTGCCGGACAAAGCCGTCGATGTGCTCGACACCGCGTGTGCCCGCGTGCGCATCAGCCTCGCCGCTGCCCCGGAAAGCCTTGAGCGCCTGCGTGGCGAACTGGCCGAAGGTGGCCGTCAGCGTCAGGCCCTGCGCCGCGATGCCGAGGCCGGTCTGCTGATCGACCACGAAGCGCTGGATGCGCTGGAAGCGCGGCTGGACGAAGCCGAAAGCGAAATGGTCGCGCTGGAAAGTCTGTGGACCGAACAGAAACAACTGGCCGAGCGCCTGCTGGAACTGCGTCAGCAACTGGCCAAGGCCCGCGAAGCAGCTGCCGTCGAGCCGACCGTCAGCGTTGAAGAAGACGCCGAAGGCACGGTGATCGAAACCATCGCCGCCGAGGTCGAGGAAGGCCAGAGCGTCGAAGCGCTGGAAGCCGAACTGCACCAGACCCACAGCGCCCTCACCGCTGCTCAAGTCAAAGAACGTCTGGTCAGCTTCGAAGTCTGCCCGCGCCTGGTGGCCGAAGTGATCAGCGCCTGGACCGGCGTGCCGTTGGCGCAACTGGCCCGCGAGCACAACGCCAAGGTCGCGAGTTTCGCCACCGATCTGCGCACGCGTATCCGGGGTCAGGAACAAGCCGTGCACGCACTGGATCGCTCGATGCGCGCCACGGCGGCTGGCCTGAATAAACCTGATGCACCGGTCGGCGTGTTCCTGCTGGTTGGCCCGAGCGGCGTCGGCAAGACCGAAACAGCACTGGCCCTGGCTGACCTGCTGTACGGCGGCGACCGTTTCATCACCACCATCAATATGTCCGAATTCCAGGAGAAGCACACCGTCTCGCGTCTGATCGGTGCGCCACCGGGCTACGTCGGTTACGGCGAGGGCGGCATGCTCACCGAAGCGGTACGGCAGAAGCCGTACTCGGTGGTGCTGCTCGATGAGGTCGAGAAGGCTGATCCGGACGTGCTCAACCTGTTCTACCAAATCTTCGACAAGGGCGTGGCCAACGACGGCGAAGGTCGCGAAATCGACTTCCGCAACACCCTGATCCTGATGACTTCGAACCTCGGTAGCGACAAGATCAGCGACCTCTGCGAAGACGGCGCGCGCCCGACCGCCGAGCTGCTGGAAGAGACGATTCGCCCGGTGCTGAGCAAACACTTCAAACCGGCGCTGCTGGCGCGGATGAAAGTGGTGCCGTATTACCCGGTCGGCGGCCCGGTGCTGCGCGAGCTGATCGAGATCAAACTCGGTCGTCTCGGCGAACGCCTGAACCGTCGTCAGCTGGATTTCAGCTGGTGCCAGAACCTCGTCGATCACCTGTCCGAGCGCTGCACGCAAAGCGAAAGCGGCGCGCGCCTGATCGACCATCTGCTCGATCAGCACGTGCTGCCGCTGGTGGCCGACCGCTTGCTCGACGCAATGGCCACCGGTGAAAGCCTCAAGCGTGTGCATGCCACGCTCGACGGCAACGCCAGCGTGACGTGCGAGTTCGCCTGAGGTGGGTGTGATGTTCACTCAAGTGCCGCAGCCACTGGTCTATGCCGAAGCCTTGCTGGCGCAGTTCGCCAGCCTGTCGCGCGCGGCGGACGGTGCTGCGCTGCTGGGTGACTTCGTGCGCGGGTTGGCCGAGCTGAGCGGTTGCGAACTGACACAGCTGTACCTGCTCGACGCTACCCACACCTGCCTGGGAATGAACGCCGAATGCCTCGACGGCGCGCTGCAACCGCGCGCCGCCACCAGCCTGCCGGCGGACTACAACGGTGAGCAGCTGCTGCAGTTTGCCCTGTGCCAGAACCGCGTGGTCTGCCTCGACGATCTGGGCGCCAGCCTGCACGAGACCAGCTTTTTGCCGGCCACCGCTGGTGCCTGGCAATCGCTGCTGTGCGTGCCACTGGTCAATCAGCAGAAGGCGGTTGAAGGCTTGCTACTGTGCGCCAGTCGCCGTCACGTCGACCTGCAGGGTTTTGCCGATTCCCTTGGCCAGCTCGGCTCGTTCGTTCTTGGTCAGCTGCATTTGCTGCAGCGTCTGCGCCAGCCGCCGGCAGAGTCGGCCACGGTGGCGCGCAGTGTGCCGAGCATCAACGGCTATGGCCTGATCGGCAAAAGCGCCGCCATGCGCCAGACCCACTCGTTGATCAGCAAAGTCCTGCACAGCCCGTACACCGTGCTGCTGCGCGGCGAGACCGGCACCGGCAAGGAAGTCGTGGCCCGGGCGATTCACGATTGCGGCCCGCGCCGCTCTCAGGCGTTCATCGTGCAGAACTGCGCAGCAGTCCCGGAGAACCTGCTGGAAAGCGAGCTGTTCGGCTATCGCAAAGGTGCCTTCACCGGTGCCGATCGCGACCGCGCGGGGCTGTTCGATGCGGCCAATGGCGGCACGCTGTTGCTCGACGAGATCGGCGACATGCCGCTGTCACTGCAAGCGAAGATATTGCGCGTGTTGCAGGAGGGCGAGATCCGTCCGCTGGGTTCCAACGACACGCACAAGATCGACGTGCGCATCATCGCCGCGACGCACCGCGATCTGTCGACGCTGGTCAGCGAAGGCAAATTCCGCGAGGACCTGTATTACCGCCTCGCGCAGTTCCCGATCGAGCTGCCGGCCCTGCGTCAGCGCGAAGGCGACATTCTGGAACTGGCTCTGCACTTCGCCGAGAAGACCTGCGCGTATTTGCAGCGTGATCCGGTGCGCTGGTCGAGCGCGGCGCTGGAACACCTGTCCGGTTACACCTTCCCCGGCAACGTGCGCGAACTCAAGGCACTGGTCGAACGCGCGGTGCTGTTGTGCGAGGGCGGCGAATTGCTGGCCGAGCATTTCTCCCTGCGCATGGAGCCGATCCCCGAAGACCACAGCGGCCTGAACCTGCGCGAACGCCTGGAAAAAGTCGAACGCACGTTGTTGCTCGACTGCCTGCGCAAGAACGACGGCAACCAGACCCTCGCCGCCCGCGAACTGGGCCTGCCACGCCGCACCCTGCTGTACCGCCTCGGGCGGTTGAATATCAACCTGGGTGACTTCGATGGTTGATCTGAAATTGATCGCCGCGTCGAGCCGTATTCCTGTGGCCAATGATTTGCTTGGGGCTTGCAGATTACCTGTGGCGAGGGAGCTTGCTCCCGCTCGGCTGCGAAGCAGTCGCAACCAGATGAACCCGGTTTCCCTGAGGCACCGCAGTGTCTGGTTTTGGGGCTGCTGCGCACCCCGGCGGGAGCAAGCTCCCTCGCCACAGATTGCGCACTGGCCACAGGAGGTGCGTTCACCTCGCTGGTCTGGCTCAAGGCCCCGATGCAGAGCCTTCGAGACCACCCAAAGAATTAATTTCAGCGCCGCCCGCAAGGGTCGGCGCTTTGTGCTTTGTCTACCCCTGGAGACCCTCTGATGTCTGTTCGTCACTGGCACGCTGTCCTGCTGACCCTCGTCGTTCTATGCGGCCTTGGCGGCTGTAGCGGCAATTACAAATTCAACGACAACGACTATCGCCCGTTGGGTGATCCGCAAGCGGTCAATCGCGGCAAGTGACCGCAAGGAGCATCAAACATGGAACTGGTTTTCGAAATGCTGAACACCAAGCAGTTCGTGCCCACCGAGTTGTGCCAGAAGACCTTCAAACAGGCCGGCGGCGTGATCGGGCGAGGGGAGGACTGCGACTGGATCATTCCTGACCGCAAGCGTCACCTGTCCAATCACCACGCGATTGTCAGCTACCGCGAAGGCACGTTTTTCCTCACCGACACCAGCAGCAACGGCGTCCAGGACGGCGGCAGCGGCGCACGCCTGCACAAGGGCGAGCCGGTGCGCATCGAGCACGGCAGCACCTACGTGCTCGGCGACTTCGAGATTCGTGCGCGGCTGGTGCGCGATCCGGCGACCTTCGACGGCGAAGTCGGCCGGCCGCGTGCCGCCGGCAGCATCATCCCGGACGACGCCTTCCTCGACCTTGATCCGCTGAACGCGATCGAACAGCAAGAGCGCGTCTATTCGGAAATCGACGAACTGTTGGCCCCGACCGCCAAGCCCGAAGACTCCCGTCAGCGCGCCGACTATGCGCGCATCGACATGGAAAGCCTGATGGTGCCGGAGCTGATTGCCCCGGTTGAGCCCGAGCCAGCTCCGGCCCCGAAGGTCGTCGAGCGGCAGAGCGAGGGTTTCTGGGAGCATTTCGGTGCGGCGCTGGGCGTTGACGTCAAAGGCCTCGATCACGACGCCCGCGAAGCTTTGGCACTCAATGCCGCACGCCTGTTGCGGCAGAGCATCGGCGGTTTGCAGCAGAGCCTGCGCACCCGTTCGGAGCTGAAAAACGAACTGCGTCTGGCTCAGACCACCGTGCAAGGCACCAACAAGAACCCGCTGAAATTCGCCGTCGATCCGAGCGAAGCGCTGCAGATTCTGTTGCAGCCGCACAAGCCCGGTCATTTGCCGGCCGAGCAGGCGATCTCCCGTGCGTTCCGCGATTTGCAGGCGCATCAGGTAGCCTTGCTCACCGCCAGCCGCGCCGCCGTGCGCGGCACGCTGGAGCACTTCTCGCCGGAACAACTGACCCTGCGTTTCGAACGCGACAACAAGCCGTTGATCGCCACATCGGGCGGACGCTGGAGAGCGTTCGGCCGGTACCACCAGGCCCTGCGTCAGGACGATGACTGGAGCGAGCGTCTGCTGGCCCGCGATTTCGCCCAGGCCTACGAAGAACAGATTCGCCTGATCTCCACCCTCCACACCGACCACCAAGGATGATGCGCATGTCTCGCCGCTCGACCGCTTTTTTCAAGACGCTGACTGCGCTCACCGTGCTGGTGCTGCTCGCCGGTTGCTCGTCGCTGTCGCCGTACTCGAAAGTGACCAAGATCAACCTGAAACTGACCGGCAGCGATCAGCTCAACCCGGACCTCAACGGCCGTCCTTCGCCGATCGTCGTGCGCCTGTTCGAGCTCAAGCACCCGGTGACCTTCGAGAACGCTGATTTCTTCAGCCTCTACGAGCGCGCCAAGGAGTCCCTCAACCCGGATCTGGTGGCCAGCGAAGAACTCGAACTGCGCCCGGGTGAAACCGTGGAAATGAAGCTCAGCGTGGAGGAGGGCAGCCGCTACGTTGGCGTCCTCGCTGCGTACCGCGATCTGCCGGAAACCAAGTGGCGCTACACCGTTCAGGTCACCCCGCTGGAGCTGACCGAGGCCGATCTGACCCTCGATCAGGCTGGTATCCGCAACACCCATGAAGCGCTCGCCAAGGCGGATGACTGAACATGAATACCCATAAAGTCATTTGGCAGGAAGGCATGTTGCTGCGGCCGCAGCACTTCCAGCACAACGATCGCTATTACGATCACCAGATGAAAACCCGCACTCAGTTGCTGGGTGGCTACACCTGGGGTTTCCTCAATCTGGAGATCGACCTGCAGTTCCTCAACATGGGCAAACTGGTGATCAGTGCCGCCTCGGGGATCCTGCCGGACGGCAGCCTGTTCGAACTCGGCGGCAACACCGAGCCGCTGGCGCTGGACGTACCGCCGAACACCGGTAACACGCCGATTTACCTGGCGCTGCCGTTGGTCACCGGTAACCACATCGAGGCACGCCGTCCGGAGCAGTCCGATGTGCTCGCGCGTTACACCGCGTACGACGCCGAAGTGGCCGACTCCAACGCCGGCGATGATTCCGCCAGCCAGGTCAGCTGTGGTCGCCCGGATTTCAAACTGTTGCTCGGCGAGCAGCAGAGCGATCAGGCCTACGTGAAGCTGAAGATCTGCGACGTGCTCGACACCACGCCGGACGGGGTGATCAGCCTCGACCCGGATTTCGTGCCGACCTACATCCAGGCCCACGCGTCCAGCTATCTGCTGTCGTGCCTCAAAGAAGTCATCAGCATGCTCAACCACCGGGGCGACACGATTGCCGAGCGGATTCGCTCCAACGGCAAGGTCGGCGGTGCGGAAGTCGGCGACTTCATGATGCTGCAACTGATCAACCGTACCGAACTGCTGCTGCGCCACTACCTCGGTCTGGAGCAGGTGCACCCGGAAGAGTTGTACCGCACGCTGCTGACCATGCTTGGCGATCTGGCGACCTTCTCCAGCGACAGCAAGCGCCCGCGTCTGGACAGCCGCTATTCCCACGCCGATCAGGGCGCGAGCTTCCGCAAACTGATGGAAGCGATTCGTCAGGTGCTGTCGATGGTGCTCGAACAGCACGCCATCGAACTGATCCTGCAAGCGCGTCAGTACGGCATCATCGTGTCGCCGTTGCACGACCACAAACTGCTCGGCTCGGCATCGTTCGTGCTGGCGGCGAGTGCCAACTGCGACTCCGAAGAACTGCGCCACCGCTTGCCGGCGCACCTCAAGGTCGGCCCGGTGGAGCGCATCCGCCAACTGGTCAACCTGCACTTGCCGGGGATCAAGGTCAAACCGTTGCCGGTGGCCCCGCGGCAGATCGCGTTCCACTCGAACAAAACCTACTTCATCCTCGAACTCAGTTCCGAAGACCTGGCGCAACTCGAGCGCTCCGGCGGCTTCGCGTTCCACGTGTCCGGCGAATTCGCCGAGCTTGAACTGAAATTCTGGGCCATCAGGAACTGACCGACATGATCAAGGAAACGGATTACAACCAGGACGACAAAACCGTCCTGCTCGATCGTCAGGGCCACGGACCGGCAGCCAGTCCGCTGACCGACTTCGCCGCGCCGCCGCGCTTCGAGCAACTGGAAGAACGGATGATCTACGCCGCGCGCCTGCGCCCGGCGGAGGCGTTCAACATCAGCCTCAATTCGCTGGTGGCGGCGTCGTCCGAACTGCTCTCGGAAGTGGTGCGCCTCAAGCACAGTGAAACCCGCGAAGACCTCTACGCGCTCAACGAGCGCCTGACCGCCGGGCTCAAGCTGTTTGAAGTGCGCGCGTTGCACAACGGCGCCGAAAGCAGCCAGGTGATGGCCGCGCGTTACGTGCTTTGCACCGTGGTCGACGAAGCTGTGGTGACCACGCCGTGGGGCAACGAAAGCGAGTGGTCGCAGATGAGCCTGCTCAGCAGCTTCCACAACGAGACGTTCGGTGGCGAGAAGTTCTTCCAGCTGCTTGATCGGCTGTCGAAGAACCCGGTCAAGCACCTGCCGATGCTTGAGCTGATGTACCTGTGCCTGTCCCTCGGTTTCGAAGGCAAGTACCGCGTGCAGGCGCGTGGCATGCTCGAGCTTGAAGGCATCCGCGACGCCCTGTACCGGCAGATCCGTCAGTTGCGTGGCGACGTGCCGCGCGAGTTGTCGCCGCACTGGGAAGGCCTCAACGACCAGCGCCGCAACCTGGTGCGCATCGTGCCGGCGTGGATGGTGGTGCTGTTCACGTTGGTCTGCCTGGTGGTCATGTATTCGGGCTTCGCCTGGGTCCTGGGCGAGCAGCGCGACACCGTTCTGCAACCTTATCAGCCGCTTGATCCGGCCGCGGTTCAACCGCAGTCGCAGCCGTAACAGGGACGTGTGATGAAAAAGTTTTTCAAGAAAGTCGGCGCCTTCCTGCGCCAGACCTGGGTCTGGACCTTGCTGCTGGTGCTGTTCGTGGCGCTGCTGGTGTGGTTCGTCGGCCCGTTGTTGGCGGTGGATGACTACAAGTTCTGGGAAAGCGCGACCTCGCGTCTGCTGACCATCGCCGTGCTGTTCCTGATCTGGGGCCTGACCATGGTCTTCGTCAGCTGGCGCGCGGGCATCCGCAAGAAAGCCGTCGAAGAAACCGAAGATGGCCAGGATCGCATCCGTCGTGACGAGCTGATCGAAGAAGAGCAGAAAGAGTTGAAGGCGCGCTTCAAGGACGCGCTGAAAACCCTGAAGACTTCGAGCCTGTATCGCGGCCGCAGCGAACGCTGGCGCAACGATTTGCCGTGGTATCTGCTGATCGGTCCGCAGGCTTCCGGCAAGACCAGCCTGCTGGACTTCTCCGGGCTGGAATTCCCGATCAACAAGATCGACCGCAAGCTGACCCGCGACACCCTCGGCACCCGTCATTGCGACTGGTACTTCGCCGATCACGGTGTGCTGATCGACACCGCCGGACGTTACACCACCCAGCCGGACGCGGAAGTCGACGGCAGTGCCTGGACCACCTTGCTCGAGTTGCTGCGCAAGCGTCGTCGCGGGCGTCCGTTGAACGGTGTGCTGGTGACCATTCCGGTGGAATCCCTGATCGGTGGCAGCGAGCAGGACATCGACACCCTGGCGCGCCAGGTGCGCGGTCGTCTGCAAGACGTCTATCAGAAACTGCACGTCGATGTGCCGGTGTATCTGGTGCTGAGCAAGGCTGACAAGCTGCTCGGTTTCGACGAGTTCTTCGATCAACTGACCCGCGAAGAAAGCGATCAGGTGCTGGGTACCAGTTTCCGCAAGGATCAGGTCGGCACCGACGTCGCGGTACTGCGCGGCGAGTTCGAAGAGCTGCTGCGACGCCTGAACAATCAGGTGATCATGCGCATGCACTCCGAGCGCGATACCCAGCGCCGTGGCCGCATCCTCGACTTCCCGCATCAACTGGGGCAGATCGGCGAGCGTCTGTGCCTGTTCGTCGACATGGCGTTCACTGGCAACCGCTACCAGCGCGCGTCGCTGCTGCGTGGTTTCTACCTGACCAGTGCTCCGCACCTGACGCAGGAAATGGACGCGACCACCGCCGGCATCGGCGCCAGCCTCGGCATGAGTGCAGGCGTGCTGCCGACCCTGCGCAGTGGCCGTTCGCGCTTCATCCATCATCTGTTCAGTCGAGTGATTTTCCCCGAGTCGGATCTGGCCGGCCTCGACAAGCGCGAGCGCAGCCGCATCCATTGGGGCCAGCGTGCGTTGTACGTCGGCGCACTGGCGGCACTGGCGCTGTTCGGCATGCTCTGGGCCGGTGGTTTCTCGGCCAACTATGAGCGTCTGGAAAACCTGCGCACACTGGCGCAGAACTGGACTCAGCAGCGTTCGGCGCTGACCCCGCGTGATGATGCAATGGGCGTGCTGAAAACCCTCGACACCAGCTATGCCGCGACTCAGGTGTTCCCGAAGAAGGGCGACGTCTCGTACCACGAGCGTGGCGGTCTGTATCAGGGCGAAGACGTCAATCCGGTGGTCAGGCAAGCCTACGAGCACGAGCTCGAAGCGCAATTGCTGCCACGGGTCGCGACAATGCTCGAAGGGCAGATCCGCGCCAACATGAAGGACCGCGACAAGCTGCTCAACAGCCTGCGTGCGTACCTGATGCTGAACATGAAAGACCGTCGTGACGCGGTGTGGCTCAAGGACTGGGTCGCCACTGACTGGTCTCAGCGCTACACCGGCAACACCGCGGTGCAGAACGGCTTGAACACCCACCTCGAGCGCCTGCTGAAGCAGCCGTTCATCTACCCGCTGAACGATCAGCTGGTGACTCAGGCACGTCAGGTGCTGCGTGCCGAATCGCTGGCCACCGTGGTTTATCGCATGCTCCGCGAGCAAGCGCGCAACCTGCCGGAGTACCGTTTCAGCCAACACCTCGGCCCGCAGGGCTCGCTGTTCATCGGCACCGAATACGTGATCCCGGGGTTCTACACCCAGCAGGGTTATCAGCAGTACTTCTCGGTGCAGGGTTCGGCGCTGGTCACCGACATCCTGCGTGACAACTGGGTGCTGGGCGAAGGCGCGGGCATCAGCGACATGGACTTGCGTCGTCTGATGGTCGAGCTGGAGCAACTGTACTTCCGCGACTACGCCAACTACTGGAGCGAGGCCGTTGGCCAGGTGGCCTTGCCGCCGATCAGCGACGCCGGTGAAGGCGCCGAGCAACTGGCGGGCCTGACTTCGGCCAACTCGCCGGTGCTGGCGTTGCTCACTGAAGTACGCGAGAACACGCGCTTCCCGGCGGCTGCCGATCCGGTGGATGAAGCCGGTGATGCTGCCGATGCACTGGCAGGGCAGAAGGGCAAACTGGGCAAGGTCGGCAAACTGGCGTCTGCCGTGGCGGACAAGGCTTCGGCGATGGCCGTGGCGAAAAGCCTGCCGGACACCGCGAAGAAGTCGCTGCAACGCCGCTTCGAACCGCTGCATCGTTTGCTCGATGACAACAACGGCCCGGCCGCAGACCTGACCCCGGCCATCAGCGCGCTCAACGACCTGCAGCTGCAACTGTCCGGTCTGGCCCGTTCCAGCACGCCGGAACAAGCCGCGTTCGAAATGGCGAAAACCCGCATGAGCGGCCAGCGTGATGCGCTGACCAACCTGCGTGCGGCCTCGGGTCGCCTGCCGCGTCCGCTGAGCGTGTGGTTCAACGTGCTGGCTGAAGACTCGTGGCGCCTGGTGCTCAACGACGCTTACCAATACCTGAACGGCCGTTATCAGAACGAGCTGTACAGCGTGTATGGCAAAACCATCAGCAAGCGCTATCCGTTCAGCGCCAGCAGCACCAGCGACGTGGCGATCAGCGACTTCCGTGAGTTCTTCCGCGCTCAAGGCACCGTCGACCGCTTCTTCGACAGCTACATGCGTCCGTTCGTCAGTGGTGATCCGGGCAACTACCGGATGCGCAGCGTCGACGGTCACAGCCTGCCGGTATCGAAGATGTACCTCGACCAGATGGCAGCAGCCCTGACCATTCGTCAGAGCTTCTTCTCGATCAACCCGGCCGAGCCGACCGTGCAGTTCAAACTGGAGCCGTACACCCTCGACCCGGCCGTCAGCCGTTCCGAGTTCAAGTTCGGCGACAAGACCATGGAATACCGCCACGGTCCGATCCTGCCGATGACGTTCAAGTGGCCGACCGATGCTGAAGACGGTCGCACCAGCCTGGTGATGGACAAGATGGCGGGGCGTCCGATCGGCATCGAGAAGAACTCCGGCCCATGGTCGCTGTTCCGTCTGTTCGATTTGATGCAGACCGAGTACCTGACCGGTCGCGACGTGCTGGTGCTGAAAGCCGACGTGGGTGGCCTGCGTGCCAACTACCTGCTGACCAGCCAGCGCACGCCGAACCCGTTCGACATGGGCGTGCTGCGTACCTTCCGTATGCCGGTGCAGCTCTGATGCTGGTGGCCAGTCCCTGGCGCAGCGCGGCGCGTACCGACCCGGGCAAGGTGCGGGCGCGCAACGAAGATGCCTTCCTCGACAATCCGCAGCAGGGGCTGTGGGTGGTCGCGGACGGCATGGGCGGTCATCAGGGTGGCGACATCGCCAGCCAGTTGATCGTCGCCAGCCTGGCTGAACTGCCGCAACACGAGGACTTCGACGAACGCCTCAAAGCCATCCGCCAGTGCCTGCACTGGCTGAACCGGCGTTTGGGGCAGGAATTGACGGTCACCGCCGGGCGTCACGACAGCATCATGGGCAGCACCGTCGTGGCGCTGCTGGTGGAAGGCAATCGCGCGGCCTGCATCTGGGCCGGTGACAGCCGTTGCTACATGTGGCGTGGGCAGCGGCTGTATCAGCTGTCCAAGGACCATTCGCTGCAACAGCAACTGATCGACGAGCAACAGATGAGCGTCGAACAGGCCGCAGCGCACCCGGCGGCTCAGGCGTTGACCCGAGCCGTCGGCGCCGCCGAACAGCTGACCCTGGATGTCCTCGAACTCAAGGTTTATCCGGGCGATGCGTTTTTGCTGTGCAGCGATGGTTTGTATCAGGGCCTGAGCAGCGATGCCCTTGGCAACGCCCTCAGCCTCAGCGCGCCGCATGTGGCGCTGGAACGTCTGTTCGACGGCGCCCTGCGTGGCGCCGCCCGGGACAACCTGACTGCCGTGGTGATCCGCCAATGACTGAAATCGAATCCTCAGTCGATGACTTGCTGATGAGCGAAGAGCAGGCCAGCAACCTGACCTACTTCGCCTTCGCCAAGGCAAACAACGCCGAGCCGTTGCTGGCGCCGACCAAGGCCAGCATCGGTGCATTGCCGGACGTACTCGCCGGCCGCTACCACCTCGAGCGTCTGCTCGGGGCGGGCGGCATGGGCGCCGTTTACCGGGCGCGAGATCTGCTGCACGAGCAGTTCGGCGATCCCGACCCTTACATTGCGCTGAAAATCCTCAGCGAAGAATTTGCCGAATCGCCGGACGCCAGTGCCTTGCTCTACAGCGAGTTCGCCCTGACCCGACGCCTGCGCCACGACAACGTCGTGCGTGCGCACACTTTTGAAGTCGATACCGACTGCCAGCGGGCCTTCATCACCATGGAATACATGCGTGGCCTGACCCTGGACAAACTGCTCTGCGAGCGGCCCCTCGGCCTGCCGTGGAAAGAAACGCGCGACATCGCGCTGCCGCTGCTCGATACGCTGGCCTACGCCCACCGTCGCGGCGTGCTGCACGGTGACATGAAACCGAGCAACGTCATGCTCAGCGAAGACGGCCTGCGCCTGTTCGACTTCGGTCTCGGCCAGGCAGACGAGGGCGTGTTGCCCGGCCTGCCGCACCTGAGCCGCGAGCGTTTCAACGCCTGGACCCCGGGCTACGCCGCCCCCGAACTGCTTGAGGGCCAACCGTTGTCGGCCAGCGCGGACGTGTACGGCGTGGCCTGCGTGATCTATGAACTGGCGAGCGGCAAACACCCGTTCCGCCGCTTGCCCTCGACCCAGGCCCGCGACGATCACCTGGAGCGCGAGCTGCAAGCCCCGGCGAACCTGCCGAAACACGGCTGGCCAGCGCTGCGAACCGCGCTGAGCTTCAATGCGGCAGAACGCACCATCACTGCCGATCAATTGCGTGACGCCTTGGGCGCCACTTCGTCCTGGCTGCAACGGTTGCGACTTCGGGCGTAACGGACGACATTCGAACAGGGAGCGCTTTATGTTCAACCCAGCTAACGAAACCCACTTCAGCCTCAAGGTCGAAGACTACGTGGGCGACCTGCAAGTGCTGTCGTTCACCGGCACCGAAGGCATCAGCCAGCCGTTTCGTTTCGACCTCGAACTGGTCAGCGAAAACCCCGATCTGGACCTGGAAAAACTCCTGCACAAGCAGGCGTTTCTCGCGTTCGATCCACAGGGCTCGGGCATCCACGGCCAGATCTACCGCGTCGCCCAGGGCGATGCCGGCAAGCGCCTGACCCGCTACAAGGTCTCGCTGGTGCCGCAACTGCAATACCTGCATCACCGCACCAACCAGCGCATTTACCAGCAGATGTCGGCGCCGAAAATCATCGCGCTGATCCTCGACGAACACGGGATCAAGGGTAACGCCTACAGCTTCCAGCTGAGCCAGCCGTGCCCGGATCGCGACTACTGCGTGCAGTACGACGAAACCGATCTGCACTTTGTTCAGCGCCTGTGCGAAGAGGAGGGTATTCACTACCACTTCCAGCACAGCGAAAAGGCTCACCTGCTGGTGTTCGGCGACGACCAAACGGTGTTCCCCGACCTCGGCCAGCCGACTGCTTACATACAGGGCAGCGGCATGGTCGCCGAAGAGCCGGTGATCAAAGGCTTCAAACTGCGTCTGGAAACCCGCACCAGCCGCACCACGCGTCGCGACTACGACTTCGAAAAACCGCGCCTGCAGATGGAAGCGGCTTACAAGCCGGATGGCGAGAGCACTGAACCGGATCTCGAAGACTACGACTACCCGGGCCGCTTCATCGACCGCGCGCGCGGCAAGTTCCTCAGCCAGCGCGCCCTCGAACGCCACCGCGCCGACTACCGCCAGGCCGAAGGTCGCGGCGACCAGACCAAACTGGTCAGCGGCCACTTCATGGCCATGTCCGACCACCCGCGCAGCGAGTGGAACGACCTGTGGCTGCTCACCGAAATCTTCCACGAAGGCAAACAGCCGCAAGTCCTCGAAGAAGGCGTGACCAGCGACACCACCGACAACAAGGACGACTTCCACCAGGGCTACCGCAACACCTTCCTCGCCACCCCGTGGGACGTGTTCTACCGCCCGGCCCTCGAACACCCGAAACCGCGCGTGCTCGGCAGCCAGACCGCCATGGTCACCGGCCCCAAAGGCGAAGAAATCCACTGCGACCAATATGGCCGCATCAAAGTGCAATTCCACTGGGACCGCGAAGGCCTGGCCGACGACAAAACCAGCTGCTGGCTGCGCGTCTCCAGCTCCTGGGCCGGCGACCGCTACGGCGCGATCAGCATTCCGCGCATCGGCATGGAAGTCCTCGTCACCTTCCTCGAAGGCGACCCCGACCAACCCCTCGTCACCGGCTGCCTGTACCACAAGGAAAACCCGGTGCCGTACGCCTTGCCGGCAAACAAAACCCGCAGCGTCTTCAAAACCCTCAGCTCCCCGGGCGGCGGTGGCTACAACGAACTGCGCATCGAAGACAAAAAAGGCGCGGAGCAGATCTACATCCACGCCCAGCGTGATTGGGACGAAAACATCGAGCACGACCAGAAGATTCGTGTCGGCAATGAACGCCACGACACTGTAGTGAAGAACACTTACACCGAGCTGAAGGCCGAAGAACACCGCACCACCATCAGCGATCGCAAGATTGAAGCGAAGCTGGATGATCACCTCACGGTTGGGCAGAACCAGCATGTGAAGCTGGGCACGGCGCAACTGACCAGCGTGGGCAAAGAGATTCACCTCAAGGCTGGGGACAAGATTGTTATTGAGGCGGGGACGGAGCTGACCATTCTTGGGGGTGGGAGCTTTATCAAGCTCGATGGTGGTGGGGTGACGGTGGTTGGGCCGGTGGTGAAGATTAATGCCGGTGGCTCGCCGGGGAGTGGGACTGGGATCGGGATTAAACCGCCGGTACTGCCGGGGGCGGCAGATAAGGATAAGGCGGGGAGTTTGATGGATCAGGCGTTGGGGAATTCGTCTGAGGAGAAAATCAAACGCAAGCCGAAGCGGATGCTCAATTTTTCCGGGTAAGACATTGACGGCAATCCAAGCCACCAGGGATCAGAATTCAGGTAATTGGTAATGACAGAGACAACCAGCAAGAAAGTAGAAAAATGGTCGTATCCATTAAAAGTTGGAGCGGCAGGGACGACGGATCCGCAGCAGTTCTACAAGGCCTTAGCCAAGGCCAAAGATGGTTTCTACCCGTTGGGTGCCAATGGTCTTTGGCATGGTGGTATTCATTTCGATGAAGCCTCGGGTTTAGTGCCGGACCTGGCAGAAGTCAAATGCATCGCTGACGGTGAAGTAGTCGCTTATCGCATTGATAGCACGTACCCGAAATCCGCCTACGGTACGGCTGAGGCCGAGTTTTCGACGGGTTTTGTTTTGGTTAAGCATCGTTTGGAAGTGCCGGTGCAACCTGCGACCCCAGCTCCTGCTGGATCGCCTGCTTCGCCGTCAGCACCTGGTCCAAGCCTGATTTTTTTCAGCCTTTACATGCATTTGTTGCAGTGGAAGAACTACGAGGAAACTCCGGCATTATCGCGACCGTCCTTTTGGGGAGGTGGTACGTTGCAAGTCAAAGCAACGGCCGACGACGAAATCCTCGGTTTGCGCGTTCGTCAGGAACCGCGTGGCAAGCCTGGGTACGCAACCGTGCTAACGGTTTTGAGTCGCGGTACGGTCGTCGAGACGGGGGAAGAGCAAAACGGTTGGCTCAAGGTGGTCAGCGTCACGCCGGCTAATACCAATCTCCAACCCGGAGCAGGCTGGGTTTTCAAGAGAGAAATGACGGCGGGCCCGACACCCAACACTTACGTCATTGGCGCCGCTGCAAAAGACCCGATGAACCCACCTCAGAAAGGTTTGGTTGTTCGCGCTTCTGCAAGCCGATCTGGCGCTGAAAAAGCCATTTTGCCCCACGGCACGCAAGTCAGAATCGGGAACGATGGGACGCGTGGTAAGTACCAGAAACTGTTGGAGATTGTCAGCGGGAGTGCTATTCCTCCGCTGGCGCCTGCTGAAGTGCTCGGGTATGTCTGGGAGGGGAACCTTGAAGCCAAAAGTGAGCCAGCCGAGAAGGACTCGGTACATGTTTTGGCGACTCCATTCCCGATTACGGCGGGGAGCCTGATCGGTCACGTAGGCAAATATCAAAACCATTCGGATTCGGCGCCCAAGAATCTGTTGCACGTTGAGGTGTTCAGCTGCGAGGACGTAAAGGCATTTACTGAACTGAGTAAAGAGAAAGCTGCGGGAATGCCTGCCGCTGGAAAAACGCTCGTAAAGATTCCAAAAGACAGTGTGTTGGTTACTCACACGCAAGGAATGAGCGCAACAAATCCTCCGAAAGTGACCGATCCCCACAAAAAGGTTGGCTATGACTTCTTTATCCCAGTCGGAGTATTGGAAGCGCTACCCGCGGAAAAAAAGATAAAAGTTCCTGTTGTGATGGGTGGAACCACTACCTATACGCTTTGGTGGCGTCTGGATGGGTTGCTGGGGGATGCCGAAGGGAATGAAATCAGCGGTTGGTTTGCAGAGCCGGATACTGCGTTGTCACGCCATTCACCATTTGAGTGGGAGGGTTTTAGTTTTATAGATGAAGCTGGGAGTAATGTGGATCATTTGGCCGCGTTTCTTCATGCGCAGGAAAGTCTTAGTGAGGAGGAGCAAGTTAACTATCGGCCTAATATCGGTAATGCCGAAGAAGGTTCTACAAAGCAAAATCTTTACAAAATTCTAGACAGAAACGGCGATAAAAAACTCACGCCTTCGGAAATAAAAGAGGCTTTGAGTAAACCATGGTTCGCTCAGCCGATTTCTCAGATGGTTACACGCTATGAAAACGAGTGGCAATTCAAACAAGAAAAATGGGATTCTCTGGATGAGTTAATGGGTCACACTGAAACAGAGCCACACAATGAATGGATTGAAGAAAAAGCAAGAATTAAGACGTTGAGTTGGTGGGACAAGCTTATCGGGCAGCATGGAATTACCAGTGATACAAATGTTCGGCATATTCACCCGATTGCACTTATTGGAAGTTTCACTGCGCCCCGAGACCTGATTACCTTGGAAATGCTTAGGGCCGCTAACCCAGCAGGGGCTGAATCACATCATTCGAGTATTTTGCCGTATCTCAATAAATATGCCGCGGCGTATAAGCTTGAGCAACCTAAAGCTATTGCGCATTTCCTTTCCCAAGTCGGCCATGAAAGTCAATTCAGGATTATTGAAGAGGGCTTGAATTATAGTGCCCGGCAAATGAAGAAGACCTATGGGTGCCGACGGCAAAACAATGTGAATGGCTATAATGAGCAAACGGATAGCTGCGATTTTGGTGTGTTGAGAAGCAAGCTTTGGTCAGAAACAAGTCATTACGCGATGAATGCTGAAAATCTTGCCAGTTACGTCTACGCGGATCGAATGGGTAACGGTAATGAGGCTAGTCGAGACGGCTACCGATATCGCGGACGCGGCATGTTGCAGGTAACGGGAAAGTCGGAGTATCAACGGTTTACTAACGTGCATAATCAACGGAACCCTACGGATATTCAGGATTTCGTGGCAAATCCGGATCTTCTGATCTCCTCTACCGAATACGGTGTTGAGTCCGCCTTTGTCTTCTGGTTCACGAAAGCTGGTCAGGGAGGCACAAGATTGTGCGAAGTCGCCAAGACAGGCAGTGTTGTCGACGTAACACAAATGGTGAATGGCGGCCAAAATGGATATGCGGACAGGAACAGTAGGTTTCAAGCACTCGCTGCACTTATGAACATTAACTAAGAGGTCGTTCTATATGCTCCGTGTATTTATGTTTGCTTTTGTTTTCCTTCTGGCAAACTCCAGCAGTGCGCAAGATGTAGACTATCTTCAGGGAACGGTAATCCAAGGGCCGTTTAGAACTGACGTCGTAAATGGGGGTGAATTATCATTCCTGCAGACGACGAGCGAGGAGTTTCCTGTTTCTCTGGTCCTGGATGTTGTTGGGGTCGACAATAAAAAAAATAGAAGTCTTGTCGATAAATACGATGTGGCTGGGTCAGACCCAAAAATTGAGTCGATTTTCTTTTATCCAGTTAAGGGTAAAAAAAATGTGCTTGTTTTGGTTTCTTGGGAAATTACGAGCAGAGGAATTGGAACGTACGGGACCCTTTATCAAGTTTATGGGTATGAAAAAAGTGCGGACAATAAATTGGTTGTGAATAAGCTTGTCCGATTTGATAAGAATCTGAGTGGGATGGAAGGATATCAAGAAGGTGAGGAGCAACATTTTCCTTATGTTAATGCAGGGTTGATAAAATCTTATATCAAGAAAATAAATGGCGCTAAATAGCGATGGCTGCCAATGTTTTGCGTTTAATAGGGCAGGCTACTCTTTATTATGCGTGAACGTGGTTTGGCCCCGGCTCGCCGAGCGCAAAGCCTGAATGACTCAAGGATGAACACAGTGAACCGCTTTGTTTTTACGCTGTTGGTCGCACTACTACTGCCGGTTTCAGCGGCCTATGCGCAGGACGACTGCAGCCATGTAGCCTCAAGCCTGGAAATGGTGCCCTGCTCGGAGGCGGCGAAGAAGGCTGCCGATACGCAGTTGAACCTCAGCTACAAGCAATTGATGGCGCGGCTTGAGTCTGATTATCGAGCGGATCCGGCATTGGGAGCGGAGTACGCAGCGAAGGTTAAAGAATCGCAACGTGCATGGCTGAAGTTGCGCGATGCGAACTGCCCTTTGGAGGCATTCGAGATCGAGACGGGGATGCCGGCGCATGTGTTCGCGGTTAACTCGTGTATCGCCAGAATGAGCCGTGAGCGCTCGGCGTATCTGGACAAGATCGTCCCTGCTCTTGCATCCGATAAGAGCACTTCGACAGCGCCGGCCAACGGCGCTTGTCCTTCGGAGGAATTCTCTGCGTTCCTGACAGCGTTTTCCGCCAGCAGTGAATCACAGCGTCGTCTCACTGCGATGACGGTCAAGTCGCTTGTGTTGAAGCCGGTAGCAGGTAAGGACCGTAGTACCTTTGAGCCTTCGACCTCGGGCGTCAGCGGAGCTTCCTTCACCTACCCGCTGATGGCCGCCATCACACCCGGCAAGACACCGGGAGTTGAGATTGAAGAGGCCGACGACAGTCACGTCAATGTGGTCGATAAGCGGGCGGGAAACAGCAATGTAAAAATCTTCAATTTCTCTCGTCAGGCATGTTGGGTACTTGAGGGCGTCGAAGACTGGTCGATCAGCGAGAATGATCTTGTCGCAACACGTAAACCCGGAATGAGCCGCGCCGAGAACTTCTGCGAACAACGTGCCGAGGCTTTAGGAGGGTTAGGGTTTCTTGAGCAGTACCGTCTAATTGTGGAGTTGATTGAAGCGTCTCTGGAAAATTATGTCTGCGCAGCAGAGTCGGGTGATCCAGAGGCGAGCGAGTCAGCGGCAAGACTGAGCCTTTCGCAGATGGCGTCCCAGCTGGAAACCAGCAAAGTTGAGGCGTTGTTCAAAGCCGCGTCAAAGACGCCGAGTGGTGCATTGGGTTATGCCTCGTTTTTTTGTATGGGGAACTCCACCGATTACGACGGTCCTTGCCTCCACCCCAAGCAGGCAGAAGAGCAGGTCATTCGAGCAATCAACATGGGCTCCACAGACGCGATGAGTTATCTGGCTTCTACTTTTGAGGGTGGTGAGTTGGGAACGAAGGATATGTCCCGAGCGTTAGCCTGTTATCAAATGGCGGCTGACAAAGGTGATCAGCCGAGCATTGACAGCGTGAAGCGATTGGGATCGCAGCCTATCAAAGCCAGTCACTGCATCTGAAGGTCGGGGTGACATTTGATGCGCTTCCGCACGTGTTGAGCCTGAGTCCGTCACGCTCAAACGTTTAATACTTGAGCATCTGACGACCGGGATTTTCCTTTAAACTTCCCGCCCCAAGGAATGCGCTCAGGACACGGAATGCCAGCCCTCTCTACCTCGCTCCGCCCAGCGTTAGTGCTCTGGCTTTACGCAGCCGCAATGGCGCACATACTCGCCGGTCTCACCCTGACCTGGGCCGGGCATGCTGGATTACTCGACGGCTACCTGCACACCCTCGAACTCGCATTCTGGGGCGCAGATGAAATTCCCGCCGCCGGCCACGAACAACAAGTCTGGTGGCTCGCGCTGTTTGGCGCGACGCTGCAAAGCTATTCGTTGTACATGCTTGCGTTGGTGCACTTGGGTAATCGCTTGAAAGCTCCAGCAGTGTGGGGATGGTTGATCGCCGGCATCCTGTTATGGGCGCCGCAGGACATGTGGCTTTCAGCGCAACGGCAGGTCTGGTCGCATCTGTGGCTCGATGGTTTTGCGTTGCTCGTGCTATTGCCGCCGTTGATCTGGCTGTATGTCCAGGACCGCCGAAAAATCGCTCAATAAATGCGCATTGGGCATATTGGTATCGAAGGAGTTATAGCGTGAAAGGATTTTCGATTCTTCTCTGCTGCTTGGCATTGGCAACCTCTACTGCGGCACTTGCCGCAGAAGTGTGTAATCCAGACAGCTTTTCCAACCCCGACTTGATCATTTGCGGGCAGCAAACCTTCGAGAAGGTCGACACTGTGTTGAACGAGCAATATAAAAAAGCGCTGACGAGTTTGGCTCCTGCGGAGCAGAGCCATCTGAGAGATGTGCAAAAGAACTGGGTGCGTTTCAAAGAGTCGTTTTGCGAGGAGCTTTATCAATCCACTTTGCCGGGCGCTGAGGCGCCAATCGAGAGGCTTGGGTGCCTGGTGCAAACGACCAATGCCCGGTTGGGAGAGTTGATTGCTCTGCAGACGGGCTTAACGCTAGATGGCTTTTATAAAGCCGCATCTGCGATTGCGGGGAACGATCGTGAGAGAAATTTAGCGGCCGCGATTGAGCGACTGGGAGGGGATGAGTTCGATGATCCGCTTTGGAAGAGGTACGCAGACGGGCATTGTGAGATGGCTGGCCGTCTGTTGCGTGAAGACGTCGCCTACTGCGCGGTGAGGGTGCGCTTTCAATTACCCATGAACCGCTAAAGGAATGATCGGTTTGAAATCTTCGTCTGCGTTTATTTCTGCGCTTCTTTTGATACCGCTGACTGCCCACGGTGAGGTTACTACCGAGGTTTCTTGCTTCCGTTCGTTGGAAGGCAACAACATCAATTTCGAGTTTCGATCCTATTACGACACGGTCTCCCGGTGGAGTGGAGCGGGGGTTAGGTACACAAAGTCCCCAAAGGCGATTCCTCTTGTCTACCGGAGTGTCGAAGAGGAAGTCATGGAGGAGGGGCGCCCCTCTCAGTTCACGATAATCTGGGTGGAGGTTTCCGAAGGGTCGCTGACAGGCGAATACGAAATGGTCAGCCAAGGTGCCCGAATCTACGGGATGACCTACACGAACTACAAATCCGGTAAGAAGTATTCATTCGATCAAGACATCACCATGGACGCTACGCCAGAAACAGGCTGTCAGTGGTGAGCCGGGGTTCATTGAGAAAGGGGACTTAACGTCCCCTTTTTTCATCCGCAAATCCCGCTACGACTTGGCTGCCAGGTTCTGCACTTCAATATGGTCGAGCGTCCCTTCCACCATCAATCGCACCCCGTCCGCCATTCTGCTCAGGGCCAGTGCTACCGAGCGGCGGGAGCCGTGGAGGTCGTCGGCGAGGTCGCAGGCGATGGCGCTGATGGACAGGAGGTCTTCGGAGGCGTTGGCCATGAGGGCTTCGGCGTCGGTGCCGGGGGAGAGGCTGAAGAGGCCGGTTTCGCGTTTGGGTTGGGATTCAGTGCGCGGTTTGAAGTGGTGGTCGAGGGCGCGTTCGGCGGCTTCGTGGAATTTCTTGGATTCCAGTGATTCGTAGGGCGATATGTCTGGGGTTTCGGGGGGATTGGGTGTTGGTTTGATCATGGTGCAGCTTCCTGGAGTTGTGAGGCCGACACCTATTCGCTTTGCACTTCGAAAGGTGGCAGCTGTGCGTTGGTGTGCAAGACCGGTCCAGGTGGCCGGCAGACCCGAAGGTCTCCGACGCACAGCCGCCATAACGATCCGCGAGCATAGGAAAACGCTCGGCGAAATGCCATCAACGAATGTGCACCTGAACCGGACTTGCACGTCCGAGTCACCGATTTTGCGGCGACACACAGAGGCTATCGACGAACTGCCAACCTGCCTAGTTCATAGGTATCGCGGCACTTTGCAGGAAATTTCCCATAGGTTTGCAGGCTGGAAGATCAAAAGATCGCAGCCTTCGGCAGCTCCTACAGGGATGTGTTTCAACAGGTGTAGGGCGGTGGGTGCAGAAGTGTGACTTGGCGGTCATCGTGCGGGAAATGGGCTGCATCATCTTCCAATGGCGGTCGATAGTGGCGTTATCGTCTGAATCCCTTACACTGCCCCGGCCGTTCATTTTCCTTTTGAGGCTGTGCGCATGAAATTTCGTTTTCTTCTGTGGATGATGGGTTTGTTGATGGGGAAGGCCAGCCGGACAAATCCTGCGTTCCAGCAGCAGTTGGGTGACAAGGATCTGGTGTTTCAGTTGCAGACGCTGGACGGGAAAGTGGCGCGGCATTTCGTGGTGAAGAATCAGCGCGTTACCAGCAAGTCTGGGGTGGTGGCGGAGCCGGCGTTTGCGATTGCGTTCAAGGATGCGGGTTATGCCTTTGCCACGATGCAGGCGAAGAACAAGCAGTTGGCGTTTATGCAGGGGATTCAGGACAAGTCGATTCAGCTGAAGGGGAATCCGGCGCTGGTGATGTGGTTTCAGGGGTTGATGAAGTATTTGAAGCCGAGGAAGGCGAAGCCTAAGGCTTGAGCCGAGTCTTGATGAGAAGAGCTTTTGTGGCGAGGGAGCTTGCTCCCGCTGGGCTGCGGAGCGGCCCCAAAACCTGAAAGCCGAGTTTTGCCTGACACACCCTGCTGGCTGGTTTGCGACTGCTGCGCAGTCGAGCGGGAGCAAGCTCCCTCGCCACAGGGTTCAGTACATCCAGGAAACCGAGGTGGATTCTTCGCGAGCAAGCTCACTCCCACAGGAGGTCACCGAAACCTTGTGGGAGCGAGCTTGCTCGCGAAGTTTTCAGGCCTGGCTGAATTGCGAAGCCAGCTCACGCAGCAGGACTTCGGCTTCGAGGACTTTACTGACTACGTCGTTGGCCTTGTCGCGGGTCAGGCCGACGCGTTCGAGCAGGGCGTCGGGGATGTCTTCGTCTGGGCCGGAGCCGATGCCGCGGCTGCGCAGCAGGCGCACGGCCAGGCAGACGAGATTCGGGTATTCGGCGTAGGCGCCGTCGTAGCTTGGGTCGTGCTGGAAGCGCAGGGCGGTGGCCAGTTCATCGGGCATGTCCCAGTAGCGCATCAGCCACGAGCCGATCTGTTCGCGGCTGATGCCCAGCAGGTGTTGCTCGATGTAGCTGTGGCACAGGTGCGGGTTGACCTCCAGGTGGCGGCAGATCAGCGAGAAGTGCGGCGGGAACACGTGGGCCAGCAGCAGGTAGCCGAAGTTGTGCAGCAGACCGGCCAGATAGGTCAGGCCGGCTTCCGGGCGCTGGGCGCGCGGCATGGCGCGGGTCAGGCCTTCGATGACGGCGGCGGTGTAGATCGACTGCTGCCAGTACGGCGTGGTGTGTTGTGGGTGGTCTTTCGGCAGGCTCAGGGTCTTGCCGAGGGCCAGACCCAAGGCGAGGTTGATCACCAGATCGAAACCGAGCACGCGAACGATCGCGTCTTCCACCGAACGGATCTTGCCCGGCGAGGCGTAGTACGGCGACGCCGCCCAGCTCACCACTTGTGCAGCCAGCGCCGGGTCGGTTTCGACCACGCCGGTGATGTCGTCGATGGTGGCGTTGGGGTCGACGCGCAGCTTGATGATTTTTTGCGCGGTCTCGGCCAGCGGTGGAATCTCGATGGTCGCTTCCAGACGCTGCTGAATCCGGCGTGCAGTGAACGCCTGTACGGCCTGGGTGATTTCCTCGCGGTCATCGTCCGGGCGGTCGAGGTTCGGGCGGATGCTGCTCAGGGCTTCGCCGAAATTGGCGGCGCTGGCCTTGGTCAGCATGGTCTTGAAGGCTTCGCTGGTGATTTCCAGCAGCACGCCCGGCTCGCCGGAGTTGATCAAGAGCTTCGGCTCGCGCAGCAGGCTTTCTTCGTAGAGGCACGGCGAACTGGTCAGCGCCGGCAGGCCCGGCAGCAGGCTCAGGCTGTGTTTGCCGAGCATCTTTTCCAGGCGCTCGGTGGACACGGCAGTCAGGCGCCGGCCAGTGAGTTCGGCGAGGCGGTTGAGGTCGAGCAACTGGCTCTGCGGAAACAGCACCATCAGCGCGCCGACGGCATCGTCCAGCAACACGGCTTGTACCTTGCGCGAAGCGTTGAGGCCGTGGTGGTCGAGCACTTCTTCGTAGGCGATCCCCAGCTTGCCGAGCAGCAGCCGAATTACAGACGGCGCGTGCGGAAGTTCAGGGGCGAGAGCTGCGTCAGTCATGGTCTGTATCCGTTTTTGAAACAATGGCAGGAGTATAACCAGCTCTGTCGGAACGATCCTGCACAAACTGCGACGGTGCTCACACTTGGCCGTATTGCTGCCCATGGCGCAGCCAGCGGTCGAGCAATGGGCTGACGTGAGTCGGCCAGCGTTCCAGCAGCGCTTGCGCGGCATCGCGTACGGCAGGCAGCAGGTCGGCGTCGCGCATCAGGTCGGCGACCTTGAATTGCAGCAGGCCGGTCTGACGCGTGCCGAGCATTTCGCCGGGGCCGCGCAGTTCGAGGTCTTTTTCGGCAATGACGAAACCGTCGTTGGTCTCGCGCATGATGCCCAGGCGCTGACGGCCGATCTGCGACAGCGGCGGATGGTAGAGCAGCACGCAATGGCTGACCGCGCTGCCCCGGCCGACGCGACCGCGCAACTGGTGCAACTGCGCGAGGCCGAGGCGCTCGGGGTTTTCGATGATCATCAGGCTGGCGTTGGGCACGTCTACACCGACTTCGATCACCGTGGTGGCGACCAGCAGTTGCAGGTTACCGGCCTTGAATTCGGCCATGACCGCGGCTTTCTCGGCAGGCTTCATGCGCCCGTGAATCAGTCCGACTTTCAGCTCGCCGAGGGCGGCTGTGAGGTCTTCGAACGTGGTTTCGGCGGCCTGACAGGTCAGCTCTTCCGACTCTTCGATCAGCGTGCACACCCAATAGGCCTGACGCCCTTCGGCGCAGGCGCTGCGCACCCGTTCGATGACTTCGACGCGGCGGGTGTCGGTGACCAGCACGGTGTTGACCGGGGTGCGACCGGGCGGCAGTTCGTCGAGGATCGAGGTGTCGAGGTCGGCGTAGGCGCTCATCGCCAGCGTGCGCGGGATCGGCGTGGCGGTCATGATCAATTGATGCGGGCACATGCGCCCGCCGACGCCTTTCTGCCGCAGCGCCAGACGTTGCTGCACGCCGAAGCGGTGTTGTTCGTCAATGATCACCAGTGCCAGATTCTTGAATTGCACTTCGTCCTGAAACAGCGCGTGGGTGCCGACCACCATCGGCGTGCCGCTGGCGATTTGTTCCAGCGCGGCGACGCGGTTTTTGCCTTTAAGCTTGCCGGCCAGCCACGCGACGTCGATGCCCAGCGGTTCGAGCCAGCGCTTGAAGGTGATGAAGTGTTGCTCGGCAAGGATTTCGGTCGGCGCCATCAGTGCGACCTGATAACCGGCCTCCAGCGCTTGCAGCGCCGCGAGGGCGGCGACCACGGTTTTGCCCGCGCCGACGTCGCCCTGAATCAACCGCAGCATCGGTTCGTGCTGGCTGAGGTCGTAGGCGATTTCGTTGCCGACGCGTTGCTGAGCACCCGTCGGGTTGAAGCCGAGGTTGGCGAGGTATTTCGGTGGCAACTTCGTCGCTTTCGGCATCGCCGGCGCGCGCAGCGAACGCATGCTCTCGCGCAGACGCTGCTGCGACAGTTGATGGGTCAGCAGCTCCTCGAAGGCCAGCCGATGCTGCGCCCAGTGATGACCGAGGGCCAGCTCATCGACGTCGGCGTCGGCGGGCGGGTTGTGCAGGTAGCGGATCGCATCGGCCAGCGGCGCCAGTTGGTAGTCGCGGGCCAGTTCGGTCGGCAACCAGTCGGGCAGGGTGTTCGGCTTTAGCAGCGTCAGAGTCTGCATGCACAACTGACGCAGGCGCTGTTGGGTCAGGCCCTCGGTGAGCGGGTAGACCGGGGTCAGGGTTTCATCCACGGGCGGCGGTTCGTCACCGGTGATGGCGCGGTATTCCGGGTGGTAGATTTCCAGCCCCGAGGCGCCGGGGCGCACTTCGCCGTAGCAGCGAATCCGCGTGCCGCGCTTGAGGCCTTCTTTCTGTGCATTGCTGAAATGGTAGAAGCGCAGGCTCAGGCCACCGGTGCCATCCTGCATGCGCACGACGAGGCTGCGCCGCCGGCCCATGACCACGTCGGCACCGCTGACGGTGCCTTCGACCACCGCGTCCTGGCCCGGTCGCAAGTGGCCGATCGGCACCACGCGGGTGCGATCCTGATAACGCAGCGGCAGGTGAAACAGCACGTCCTGGAGGTTTTCCAGGCCGACCTTGGCCAGTTTCTCGGCCATGGCTTCGCCGACACCCTTGAGTGCCGTCACCGACACTTGCGACAGCTCAGTCATGACGCTCGCTTAACCGGCCGTAACCGGCGCGGCGGGCTTTGCCACCGAACACAGGCGAACGGAGTCGGCGAGGATCTCGATGGCTTTCGGCCGCGGGAAGCTGGCGCGCCAGGCAATCGCCACGGTGCGGAATGGGACCGGCGCCGACAGCGGCCGTACTTCGATCACGCCCGGGGCGTAGTGATGGCTGTCCACCGCCGACAGCGGCAGGATCGAGATACCCAGACCGGACGCGACCATGTGACGGATGGTTTCCAGCGAGCTGGATTCCACCGTGGTGTGCTTGGCGCCGTCGTTGCCCTTGGTCAGGGTCGGGCAGGCTTCGAGCACCTGGTCGCGGAAGCAGTGGCCTTCGCCGAGCAGCAGCAGGCTCTTGTCGTTGAGCAGGCCCGGGTCGATGGATTCTTTTTGCGTCCACGGGTGCTGGGCCGGCATCAGCACGTAAAACGGCTCGTCGTACAGCGGCAGGGTCAGCACGTCGGCTTCGTTGAACGGCAGGGCGATGATGATCGCGTCGAGCTCGCCGTTGCGCAGTTTGTCGCGCAGCACGTGGGTGAAGTTTTCTTCGATGTACAACGGCATCTGCGGGGCGACCCGGTGCAGTTGCGGAATCAGGTGCGGGAACAGGTACGGCCCGACGGTGTAGATCGCGCCGACTTTCAGCGGGGCAGTCAGCTGGTTCTTGCCGGCCTGGGCCAGTTCACGGATGCCTTGCGCCTGTTCCAGGACTTTCTGTGCCTGGGCGACAATGCCTTCACCGACCGGGGTCAGGCGCACGGCGCTTTTGCTGCGCTCGAAAATCAGCACACCGAGTTCGTCTTCAAGTTTTTTCACGCCCACTGACAGGGTCGGCTGGCTGACGTGGCAACGCTCGGCGGCGTGGCCGAAGTGCTGCTCTTGGGCGAGGGTAACGATGTAGCGTAATTCTGTGAGGGTCATAGCAAGCGTCCATGAAGTTGCGGGCCAAGCATAACGGCTGCAATCGATAGACGCACGTTATCAGACTGAGTGAGGAATGCGACACCGGGCAATGTGGGTTTGCCGTTTGTGGATGAGCTGAAAACAAAAGATCGCAGCCTTCGGCAGCTCCTACAGGGGAATGTGGATACCTGTAGGAGCTTCCGAAGGCTGCGATCTTTTGATCTTGCTACTTAGCGACGACGTTCGAGGGAGTACACAAACGGCGCAACAATTTCGATCGAGCCGTTGGTCAACATGTCCGCCGGTGGCTTGGGCAGCGGTTGCGCGCGGCGGATCATTTCCAGGGTGGCCCGGTCCAGATCGGCGTTGCCGGAGCGGCCCACCAGTTCGAACGACAGTACATTGCCTTCGGCATCAACCACGAAGCGCAGACGGTTCAAGCCTTCCTTGCCTCGTGCCTGAGCGCTGGCCGGGTACTTCTTGTACTTGGCCAAGTGCGCGAGCAGGGTGCCTTGCCAACTGGCCTTGGCAGCCATTTGCGCTGGCGACGGGCCTGGTGCCGGCTGGGCGGATTTCTCCGTCGGTGCCTGGGTCGGTTGCGTGTCGGCCGGTTTCTCCTCGGAAGGTTTTTCCTTCGGCGGTTCTGGCTTCTCTACCGGTTTAGGCGGCTGCGGTTTCGGCTTTGGCTTGGGTTTGGGCTTCGGTACGGCGATCTCGGCCTTGGGTGCTTCAGCCAGTTTCGGAATCGGCAGCTCTTCAACCGGAGCCGGTGGCTGCGGCGGTGTGACGACTTTCGGCGGAGCAGGCGGTGGCGGGGCCGGAACCGGTGCCAGCTCGACCATCATTGCCTGCGGCGGCAGTTCGATGGGCGGGCGGGCGGTCCAGTTCAGCGCCAGCGCGATGGCCAGCGCGTGAACGCCCAGCACCACGGCCAGGCTACCGCTGTAACGCGTCAGCTTATGGCGCGTCGTGATCATTTCTTGGCTGCGCTCTCAAGGCCCACCAGACCGACCTTCAGGTAACCGGCCGAGCGCAGTTTATCCATCACGCTCATCAGGTCGCCGTAGTCCACACCCTTGTCGGCCTGGAAGAAGATGGTGGTGTCTTTCTTGCCCTGGGTCTTGGTGTCGAGCACGGCGCCAAGGGTATCGGCGTTGACTTCGTCGTCGCCGATGTACAGGCGCTGATCGGCTTTTACGCTAAGGAACACCGGTTTCTCAGGGCGCGGCGCCGGTTTGGCGGTCGAGGCCGGCAGGTCGACTTTGATGTCCACGGTCGCCAGCGGCGCGGCCACCATGAAGATGATCAACAGCACCAGCATCACGTCGATGAACGGCGTGACGTTGATTTCGTGGTTCTCGGCCAGATCGTCGTCTGCGCCTTCTTTCAAATGCAGGCCCATGGCCGATTACCCCACTTTGACCATGTGCGGCTGCGAGCTGCGCTCAGGCTGGTGGTCGAGATCGCGGCTGACCAGCAACAGGACCTGCGCCGAAGCGTCGGACACCTGCGCCTTGTAGCCGGCGATGGAGCGGGCGAACACGTTGTAGATGACTACCGCAGGAATTGCGGCAACCAGACCCAGCGCGGTCGCGAGCAAGGCTTCGGCGATGCCCGGCGCCACGACGGCAAGGTTGGTGGTCTGGGTCTTGGCGATGCCGATGAAGCTGTTCATGATGCCCCATACGGTACCGAACAGGCCGACGAACGGTGCTGTGGAACCAATGGTGGCGAGGACGCCGGTGCCGCTGCTCATGTTGCGACCGCAAGCAGCCACCAGGCGCTCGAGGCGGAAGCTGACGCGCTCCTTGATGCCTTCTTTTTCACGGCTGTTGACCGACAGGCGCATTTCTTCAAGTGCATCGTGGACCAGCAGGTTGGCGAGGGTGCCTTCCTTCGCCGCAGTGGCGCTGGCTTCCTTGAGCGTTGCAGCTTTTTTCAGGGCGGCGATTTCGCCCCGCAGACGACGCTTGGCGCCCATCAGCTCAAAGCCTTTGGCGATCCAGATGGTCCAGGTGATGATGGAGGCGATGGCCAGACCGATCATCACGATTTTCACGATGATGTCGGCGTTTTGGTACATGCCCCATGGCGACAGGTCGTGGGCCATGCCCAGGGTGTTGTCGGGTTCGAGCACTTCAGGGGCGTCGGCCGGGCTGGCGTCTACAGCCTGCACCGGGTCGGTGGCGGCTGGCGCAGCGGCGGCGGGGGCGTGCTGTTCGGTGGCAGCCGGGGCGGCTGGCGCCTGGGCATCAGCGAAGGCGGCGGTCGGCGCCAGCATCAGGCTGAGCAGCAGGGCCGCCACCGCGCTGAAGGCGCGAGGTCGTTTGGTTGGCGAAGCGGGGATTTGATTACGTGTCATGCTGGCCGGACCTGAAGTAAAAAACGGTTGATGCTCTTCCAGGCCTCGTGAGGCCGAGAACAAAAGTGGGGTGCATTATTGCAAGTAATTCTTGTTAACAAAAGTAATAGAGTTTCTTTTTTTCCTTCATTGCTAGCCGTTCGTCCTTTGTGAGGGCTAGTCTGTTCCTTTCGTCTGGGAGTTTTTTGATGTCCGCGCCTTCTGTTTTGATTGCCGGTTGTGGTGATGTCGGCAGTCGTCTGGCTACGCAATTGTTGGCCGCCGGCTGGGAGGTGCATGGTCTGCGCCGTGATGTTTCGCGCTTGCCGGATGGCGTCATCGGCGTCGCCGGTGACCTGTTCAAGGAAGATTGCCCGGAAAACTGGCCGTTCGGAGCGGTGGATTACCTGGTGTATTGCGCGGCGGCCACCGATCACGATGAAGCCGGTTATCGCGCCGCCTACGTGCAGGGTTTGCAGAATGTGCTGAGCTGGCTGGATGACTTTGGGCAGGCCCCTGAGCGGCTGCTGTTCGTTTCCAGCAGCAGTGTGTACGGGCAGCAGGAAGGGGAATGGGTCGACGAGCAATCAGAAACCGTGGCTAGCGGATACTCCGGCCGGGTGATGCTTGAGGCCGAGCAAGTGGCGCTGAACAGCGGCATCCCGGCGAGCATTGTGCGCCTGACCGGTATCTACGGCCCGGGACGTGAGTGGCTGCTGACTCAAGTGCGTCGCGGTTATCGGGTGGCGGTCGAGCCGCCGCTGTACGGCAATCGCATTCACGCTGATGACGCAGCAGGGCTGATGGCGATTCTGCTGCAGGCGGCTCATCGCGGCGAGCCATTGCAGGATATCTATATCGGTGTGGATGACGCGCCGGCACCGCTTGCCGAGGTGGTCGCGTGGCTGCGGGACTATCTGGGCGTTACCGAGTGGGCGGAAGACGCCAGCGTACGCCGCACCGGCAGCAAGCGCTGCAGCAATGCCCGGGCGAAGGCGCTGGGCTGGACGCCGACTTATCCGAGTTATCGCGAAGGTTATGCGGCGATTCTTGAAGGCAAGTGCTGACCTTCTAACGCCACAAACCACTGTGGGAGCGGGCTTGCCCGCGATGGCGGCTTGGCAGTCAACTAAGGTGTTGAGTCTGATGGCCTCATCGCGGGCAAGCCCGCTCCCACAGGGTTATATATTGTTCTCAGGCGCGGTTACTGCTTCTCAAGCAACCACTTGCGCTCACCCGGGGTGAACTGCGGCATTTCATCCGCCAGTGCGCTGTTCACTGCCTGGAAAATCTCCAGCGCCTTGCCTTTGCGGGCGAAGATCCAGTTGTTGCCCTGGCCGTTGAGCTGCAGCCACATGCTGTCGTGGTCGCTGTTCATCGAGGCGCAGTCGCCTGCCAGGCACAGGGCATAGCGGTCGGCGCCGGGCAGACCGGAGACCTGGCCATCGGCCTGGAATTGCACGGTGTTGCCTTCGCCGTCGCCGCTGGCAATTTTCCAGCTGCCGCCCAGATAGGCTGAATACAGTGCGCGTTCGAAGCTGGCGCCAATCGGTGCGCCTTCCGGCACTGGGATTTGCGCGCGGTCGAACAACTGGTCGGGTTCGTTTTCGGTGGCGGCTTGCTTCATCCGGCCGCCGTCGCGTTTCAGCTCACTGCCGGAGCTGCCATAGAAGTCGACTTTCCAGGCGCCGGACTGTTCGCCCTGCAGCCGTCCTTCGACGTTCTCGAAACCGTTGGTGTAGCGGGCCTGACCGGCCTTGGTGTTGACGTCCCACTCCAGGTTCGGGCCATAGGCCTGAAGCGCTTCGCGCAGGGGGCCGCCCTTGGCCGCAGCATCGATCGCCACCTGGTTGATCCAGGTGCCGCTGATGTCACGGTCGGCGGGGTCGCTGGCACAGCCGCCGAGGAAAATGGCGAGCAGCGAGAGAGCAAGCGCTTTGCGCATGGTGGAATCCTTTCAAAACCTTTTCTTTACCGCAGAGCAGTCGGCGCAGCGTTTGAAGGCTGCGCCGTATGCATTACTCGATGACCAGGATGGCATCCATTTCGACCTGCGAACCCTTCGGCAGGGCAGCAACGCCGATGGCGGCGCGCGCTGGGTACGGCTGATCGAAGTACTTGCCCATGATCTCGTTGACCTTGGCGAAGTGGCTCAGGTCGGTGAGGAAGATGTTCAGCTTGACGATGTCCTTGAACGAACCGCCGGCAGCTTCGGCTACGGCTTTGAGGTTCTCGAACACCTGGACGGTCTGGGCTTCGAAGCCTTCAACCAGTTCCATGGTCTTTGGGTCCAGAGGGATCTGACCCGACATGTAGACAGTGTTGCCGGCCTTGATCGCCTGGGAGTAGGTACCGATGGCGGCTGGGGCCTTGTCGCTGGTGATAACGGTCTTGGTCATGTATGACTCCTTGTTAGGTGTGAATTAGGCACGCATGCGGGTGATGCGGATGACCCCGGTCAGGGCGCGCAGTTTCTTGATCACGCGGGCCAGGTGCACACGGTCGTGGACGCTGACCACCAGCTGGACGACGCTGATGCGGCCATCGCGTTCGTCCATGCTGATTTTCTCGATATTGCCGTCGGCCGCGTTGACGCTGCTGGCCAGCAGCGCGATCAGGCCGCGCTGGTGCTCCAGCTCGACGCGCAGCTCGACGTTGAATTCGCCGGTGACATCCTTGGCCCACGAGAGCTGGATGCATTTTTCCGGGTTGTGCCGGATTTCGCTGATGTTGCGGCAGTTGTCCAGGTGCACGACCATGCCTTTGCCCGCCGACAGGTGCCCGACAATCGGGTCGCCGGGGATCGGTGTGCAGCACTTGGCATAGCTCAGGACCAGACCTTCGGTGCCGCGAATCGCCAGTGGCCCTTCCGGGCTCGGCAGCTGTTCGCCTTCGCCGAGCAGACGGCGCGCCACGACATAGGCCATGCGGTTGCCCAGGCCAATGTCTTCGAGCAAATCTTCAATCAGTTCGAGGCGATACTCGCTGAGCATCGCCTTGACGCGCTCGGCCGGGATCTTCTCCAGCGAGCTGTCGAAACCGTTGAGTACTTTGTTCAGCAGGCGTTCGCCAAGGCTGATGGACTCGGAGCGGCGCTGCAGTTTCAGCGCATGGCGGATGTGCGTACGGGCCTTGCCGGTGACCACGAAGTTGAGCCACGCCGGATTCGGCCGCGCGCCAGGGGCGCTGACGATCTCGACCGTGGAGCCGCTTTGCAGCGGTTCGGACAGCGGTGCGAGTCGGCGGTTGATCCGGCAGGCGATGCAGCTGTTGCCGACGTCGGTGTGCACCGCGTAGGCAAAGTCGACCGCGGTGGAGCCTTTGGGCAGCTCCATGATCCGGCCTTTGGGCGTGAACACGTAGACCTCGTCCGGGAACAGGTCGATCTTCACGCTCTCGATGAATTCCAGCGAGTTGCCGGCACGTTGCTGCATTTCCAGCACGCCTTTGACCCACTGGCGGGCGCGGGCGTGAGTGCCTTTCGGCTGCTCGTCCCCGCTGGATTTGTACAGCCAATGGGCGGCAATGCCGTTATTGGCCATCTCTTCCATTTCGCGGGTGCGGATCTGGATCTCGATCGGCACGCCATGCATGCCGAACAGCGTGGTGTGCAGCGACTGATAGCCGTTGGCCTTGGGAATCGCGATGTAATCCTTGAAGCGCCCCGGCAACGGTTTGTACAAATTATGTACAGCACCCAGCACGCGGTAGCAGGTATCGACCTTGTCGACGATGATCCGGAACGCGTAGACGTCCATGATCTCGTTGAAGGCCCGACGCTTGCCGCGCATTTTCTTGTAGATGCCGTAGAGGTGTTTCTGACGACCGCTGACTTCGCCCTGGATGCCGTCGATCGCGAGGCAATGGCCGAGGGACTCTTCGATCTTGTTGACGATTTCCTTGCGGTTGCCCCGGGCGCGCTTGACCGCCTGGTAGATCCGCGCGGAACGCATCGGGTGCATCGCCTTGAAACCGAGGTCTTCGAATTCGATACGAATGGCGTGCATGCCCAGCCGGTTGGCGATGGGCGCGTAGATTTCGAGTGTTTCCTTGGCGATCCGGCGGCGTTTTTCCCCGGACAGCACTTCCAGCGTGCGCATGTTGTGCAGACGGTCGGCAAGCTTGACCAGGATCACGCGAATGTCGCGGGCCATGGCCATGGCCATCTTCTGGAAGTTTTCGGCCTGGGCTTCGGCCTTGGTCTCGAAGTTCATCTGGGTCAGTTTGCTGACCCCGTCGACCAGTTCGGCCACGGTTTCACCGAACTGCGCTTGCAGCGCTTCTTTGGCGATACCGGTGTCTTCGATCACGTCATGCAGCATCGCGGCCATCAGGCTCTGATGGTCCATGTGCATGTCGGCAAGAATATTCGCCACTGCAAGAGGATGCGTGACGTACGCCTCGCCGCTGCGACGGCGCTGACCGTCATGGGCTTGTTCGGCGTAGAAATACGCTCGGCGGACCAGGTTGACCTGGTCGTTGCCGAGGTAGGTCGATAAGCGATCGGCGAGGGCGTCTATGCTCGGCATGATGACTCCTGCCGTAGGCTGTGTTCCCGCGCCGTGCTACGTCGACCAGGCATAGGCTTAGACGGCCTCGTTGGACTCGTCCTCGAACGCAGCGAAGACCGGGTCTTCGTGGACGATTTCCTGCTCGGCGATGAACTCGTAGCTCATCAGGCCTTCTGCGATTTCACGCAGGGCGACAACGGTCGGCTTGTCGTTTTCCCACTGGACCAGTGGCTCTTTGCCGCCGGTGGCCAGTTGACGGGCACGCTTGGTAGAGAGCATGACCAGCTCAAAGCGGTTTTCCACGTGTTCTAGGCAGTCTTCAACGGTTACGCGGGCCATGGTATTCCTCGGAGCGAATGCAATATGCGCGCTGCCCGGTTGGGCGAGCGGACTGAGCAGTTTAAAAAATCACCAGCGATTAGGGAAGCGCTGATTTTTTGACCAGACCCTTCAACGCGCTGCAAGCACCAATGTAAAGCCCTTGCAGCGGTTTTGGGAAGAGTTGATTAACCGAGCAGTTCGGCCAGTAATTTGCCGAAACGTACCTGCTGACGCTTCTGTTGCAGCTGATTGGCGCGGAAAATCGCCTTCAGATCGTCCAGTGCATGGGCGAAATCGTCGTTGATGATCAGGTAGTCGTATTCGACATAGTGGCTCATCTCGCTGACGGCTTCGCGCATCCGGCCATCAATGATCTCGTCACTGTCCTGGCCGCGGTTGGTCAGGCGCTGGTGCAAGGCCTGCAACGACGGCGGCAGGATGAAGATCGAGCGTGCCTGCGGCATCAGCTTGCGCACTTGCTCGGCGCCTTGCCAGTCGATTTCCAGAATCAGGTCATGACCTTCGTCCAGCGTCTGCTGCAGGCGGCTTTGCGAGGTGCCGTAGAAGTTGCCGAAGACTTCGGCGCGTTCGAGGAAGTCGCCGTGCTCGCCCATCTTCACGAACTCTTCGCGGGTCACGAAGTGATAGTTCACGCCGTCCACTTCACCCGGACGCATGGCGCGGGTGGTGTGGGAGATCGAGACGCGGATCTCCGGATTGGCATCGGTCAAAGCCTTGACCAGGCTGCTCTTGCCTGCGCCCGATGGCGCGGAAATGATGTACAGGGTGCCGGTGCTGTGGGTCATGTCTGTTGCCTTACTCAATATTCTGCACTTGTTCGCGCATCTGCTCGATCAACACCTTGAGGTTGACGGCGGCCTGGGTGCTGCGCGGGTCGAAGGCCTTGGAGCCCAGTGTGTTGGCTTCGCGGTTGAGCTCCTGCATCAGGAAGTCCAGGCGCCGACCGGCGGCACCGCCGGACTTGAGCACCCGGCGCACTTCGATGATGTGGGTGCTCAGGCGATCCAGTTCTTCGGCCACATCGCTCTTTTGCGCGAGGATGACCATTTCCTGTTCCAGGCGCTGCGGATCCAGTTCGGCCTTCATGTCGTTGAAGCGGTCGAGGACTTTCTGACGCTGGGTCGCGAGCATCTGCGGCACCAGTTCACGCAGGGTCACGACGTCCTCTTCAATGGAGGTCAGGCGCTCGTTGATCAGGCGTGCCAGCTCCGCGCCTTCGCGCTCGCGGCCGGCCTTGAGTTCCTTGAGACCTTGATTGAACAGTGTCAGCGCCTCGGCGTTCAGCGCCTGTGGGTCAGTGGCATCGGCCACCAGTACGCCGGGCCAGGCCAGCACTTCCAGCGGGTTGAGTGCTGCCGGGTTGTTGATCAGGCCGGCAACGGTTTCGGCGGCGGCGACCAGTTGCGCGGCGCGCTCGCGATCAACCTGCAACGGCTTGCCGGTGCTTTCTTCAGTGAAACGCAGGGTGCATTCCAGTTTGCCCCGTGACAGGCCTTGGCGCAGGGCCTCACGCACGGCGCCTTCGAGGTCGCGGAACGACTCCGGCAGGCGCAGGTGCGGTTCCAGATAGCGGCTGTTGACCGAGCGCAGCTCCCAGCTCAGGGTGCCCTGGACGCCGGCTTTTTCGACGCGGGCGAAGGCGGTCATGCTGTGCACCATGGCGGTGACCTCGCAATGCAGATCGGCGCAGAAGGGATGTTCCGCAGGCTCGATATCAATGAATTTAAGCCGACTGGCAGCAAAGGCGCAGGATTGTAGCGCAGTGCGGCGGATGCGCCCAAACACACGGTGTGACAAAGGGCTGCAGGCCGTCGGTTATGCGCGTTTCAGGGCGTTGTGTCGACGGCCGGAATTTTTAACCCGTGCCCAGGCACGGTGCAGCGCTCTATAATGCTCGGCAGTTTTCCGTCCCCAGTACAGGTATTCCCTATGAAACGTCCAAGTGGTCGCGCTGCCGATCAGCTCCGCTCGATCCGCATTACCCGCAACTACACCAAACACGCCGAGGGATCCGTACTGGTCGAATTCGGTGATACCAAAGTCATCTGCACTGTCAGCGTCGAAAACGGCGTGCCGCGCTTCCTGAAAGGGCAAGGTCAGGGTTGGTTGACCGCCGAATACGGCATGCTGCCGCGCGCTACCGGCGAGCGTAACCAGCGTGAAGCGAGCCGTGGCAAGCAGGGCGGTCGCACCCTGGAAATCCAGCGCCTGATCGGCCGTTCGCTGCGCGCTGCGCTGGACATGTCCAAGCTGGGCGACGTCACCCTGTACGTCGACTGCGACGTGATCCAGGCTGACGGCGGCACCCGCACCGCCTCCATCACCGGCGCGATGGTTGCCCTGGTCGATGCACTGAAAGTGATCAAGAAGCGCGGCGGCCTGAAAGGCGGCGACCCGCTCAAGCAAATGATCGGCGCGGTGTCGGTCGGCATGTATCAGGGTGAGCCGGTGCTGGATCTGGACTATCTTGAAGATTCCGCCGCCGAGACTGACCTCAACGTGGTGATGACCAGCACCGGTGGCTTCATCGAAGTCCAGGGCACCGCCGAAGGCGCGCCGTTCCAGCCTGAAGATCTGAACGCCATGCTGGAACTGGCGAAGAAAGGCATGAACGAAATCTTCGAACTGCAAAAGGCTGCACTGGCCGACTGAGCAGGTTCGTAACCCGCAAGGAGGACGCGATGAGTGATGAGCAAGAGTTGCTGCCCAAGCCGAGCCAGGAGGTTCGTCAATGGGCGATGTTTTGTCACTTGTCCGCCTTGCTGGGGATCTGGATTCCGTTCGGTAATTTGATCGGGCCGCTGATCCTGTGGCAGATGAAGCGCGAGACCGATCCATTCATCGACGCTCAGGGTAAAGAAGCGCTGAATTTTCAGATCACCGTGGCGATTGCTGCCGCGATCTGTCTGCTGCTGATGGTGTTGATCATCGGCTTCTTCTTGCTGGGCCTGCTGGCCATCGGTGCATTGGTGCTGACGATCATCGCCGGGGTGAAGGCGAACGAAGGCTTTCCCTACCGTTATCCATTCACTTGGCGACTGATCAAATAACGATCAATGCTAGACCCTGGTGACTCGCAAAGTTTTAATACAAATGCCCTGACTTGTCAGGGCATTTGTGTTTCTGCAACTCGAATAATTACTCTTTCGTGTAGGAACAGTTCTATCTGCGACAAGCGGTAGTGGATATTTTTTATATATTTAACGCCTACACTTTTAGTCACAACTGCAATGCTTTAACGCGATCTCAGTCCTTGGCAATAGGACTTGGCGATTGTTAAGGTTACTCCGCATAACGTTACTTCAGAAATATCTCGATATATTCAAGCCATCGAAGGCTATTGAATTCCAAATCAATCAGTGTTGAGACAATCAGCCGATTCAATGGGCGTGCGCGGGTAAAAAGTGCGCCTGATGAATATATAGCCAAGAATAACCCCAATGATCCAGCTCGATTTTTATGGAACGCTCGTGGCCGCCTCTCTAGTGCTTTTACTGGGGCGCGGACTTATTGCACGAGTCGGTTTTCTGCGTAATTACAATATCCCTGAACCCGTCGCCGGTGGACTGGTGGTTGCGCTGGGTTTATTGATGTTGCGAACTTTTGATATGGAAATCAGATTTGATACTTCACTGCAGACGCCGTTGATGTTGGCGTTCTTTGCCACAATCGGTTTGAGCGCAGACTTTGCCAGCCTGAAAAAAGGTGGTCGCGTAGTCGGCATATTTCTACTGGCGGTTACCGGGCTTCTGGTGGTTCAGAACGCTTTGGGCATTGGCCTTGCCAAAACGTTGGGTCTTGATCCGTTGATGGGGCTCCTGACGGGTTCGATCACGCTTGCGGGCGGTCACGGTACGGGGGCGGCGTGGGGCACGGTATTCAGTGAAAAGTACGGTCTTGCTTCGGCCTCCGAGCTTGCAATCGCCTCGGCAACCTTCGGCCTGGTCCTGGGCGGTTTGATTGGTGGGCCGGTGGCTCGCCTGCTCATCAAGCGCGTTGCGGTGCCCGGTTGCCAGCCTCAACAAACGCCACGGATGCCAAAGGGTTTCGAGCAGCCGAACAAGGAGCGTTCGATCACGCCCTTTTCGTTTATCGAGACACTGGCATTGATTGCGGTGAGTTTATTGGCTGGCAATCTGCTGAATGGTTTTCTGCACGGAACCGCATTCGAGTTGCCGACGTTTGTCTGCGTTTTGTTCGTGGGAGTGGTGCTGCGTAATGGGCTGTCGGCGCTGGGCCTGTATCAGGTATTCGAGCGGGAAGTGTCGGTGCTGGGTAATGTCAGCCTGTCGCTGTTTCTGGCAATTGCCTTGATGTCTCTCAAACTCTGGGATCTGGCAGCGTTGGCACTGCCGATATTCATCATCCTGGCTGCGCAAACGTTGGTCATGGCGCTGTTTGCGATTTTTGTGACATTCAGAGTGATGGGCAGTAACTACGACGCGGCGGTTCTGGCGGCGGGGCATTGCGGTTTTGGCCTGGGCGCAACGCCAACGGCCATTGCCAACATGCAGGCGGTGACGCAGCGTTTCGGCCCTTCGCAGATTGCGTTTCTGGTGGTGCCGATGGTCGGTGCATTCTTCATCGACATCATCAACGTGATCGTCATCAAGCTCTACCTGGCCTTGCCGTTTTTTGTCGCCGTCTGAGGTCTGGACTGCTTCAGACGCGGTATAAAAAATGCCCGTATCTCGCGATACGGGCATTTTTTAACGACGAATCGACGCTTAGATGGTCAGCGTCCAGTCGTAGTCGACGATCAGCGGCGCGTGCTGCGAGAAGCGTGGCTGCCGCGGCAGGCGTGCGCTGCGTACGAAACGGCGCAGGCCCGGGGTCAGCAACTGGTAGTCGAAGCGCCAGCCCAGATTCAGCATCTCGGCCTGTTCGTTGTCCGGCCACCAGCTGTACTGGTCGCCTTCGCGGCTGACTTCGCGCAGGGCATCGACATAGCCCATGTTGCCGACAATCTCGTCCATCCAGGCGCGTTCTGGCGCCAGGAAGCCCGGGGATTGCTGGCTGTCGCGCCAGTTCTTGATGTCGAGCTTCTGCTGCGCCACGTACAGCGAGCCACAATAAATGTACTCGCGACGTTTACGCCGCTGCTTGTCCAGGTACTTGCCGAAGTCGTCCATGAGCTTGAACTTCTGGTTCAAGTCCTCATCGCCGTTCATCCCCGAAGGGAGCAGCAAGGTGGCAATACTGACTTTGTCGAAATCTGCTTGCAGGTAGCGCCCGTAGCGGTCGGCCGTCTCGAAACCGAGACCGCTGATGACAGCCTTCGGTTGCAACCGCGAATACAAAGCCACGCCGCCTTGGGCAGGGACTTCAGCATCGCAGGCATAAAGGAAGTAGCCATCCAGTTGGAAGGCTGGGTCATCCAGTTCAAAGGCGGAGGCACGGGTGTCCTGCAGGCAGATGACGTCGGCATTCTGTGCTTGCAGCCAACTGAGCAAACCACGCTCGACTGCAGCCTGAATACCATTGACGTTCACACTGATGATCCGCATAAATGGCCCCAAAAATCGCGTGCGTGTATGATACACGGCGTCAAGCTAATTAGCTAAATCCGTGGTATTTGGGGTTTTTTTCATGCAAGCGTATCAGCGCGATTTCATTCGTTTTGCCATCGATCGCGGCGTTTTGCGCTTCGGTGAGTTCACCCTGAAGTCCGGGCGCACCAGTCCTTACTTCTTCAATGCCGGCCTGTTCAACTCGGGTTCGGCCCTGGCGCAGCTGGGGCGTTTCTACGCGGCAGCCATTGCCGAAAGCGGCATTCCGTTCGACGTGCTGTTTGGCCCGGCCTACAAAGGCATCCCGCTGGCAGCGACCACCGCTGTCGCGCTGGCCGAGCATCACGACCGCGACCTGCCGTGGTGCTTCAACCGCAAGGAAGCCAAGGCTCACGGCGAAGGCGGCAGCCTGGTCGGCGCACCGCTGACCGGTGACGTGCTGATCATCGACGACGTGATCACCGCCGGCACCGCGATCCGCGAAGTGATGCAGATCATCGCCTCGCAGGACGGCGCCAAGGCCGCCGGCGTGCTGATCGCCCTGAACCGTCAGGAGCGTGGCAACGGCGAGTTGTCGGCAATCCAGGAAGTTGAGCGTGACTTCGGTATTCCGGTGATCAGCATTGTTTCGCTGAACCAGGTGCTGGAATTCCTCGCCGACGATCCGCAGCTCAAGCAGCATCTGCCAGCCGTGGAAGCGTACCGCGCGCAGTTCGGCGTCTGATGGCCTAGGCGCTTTTGTGGCGAGGGAGCTTGCTCCCGCTTGAGTGCGCAGCGCTCAAAATATTTTGGGGCCGCTTCGCAGCCCAGCGGGAGCAAGCTCCCTCGCCACAAGTGATTCACAGTGGAAGACCCCGTTCAGTCAGGCTGAACGGGGTCTTTTGTTTGAGGTTTAACGCAGCTTTCGCCATTTTTTCAGCAGTTTAAGGGTCAACTCTACGTTGATCAGCGCAAACGCCAGCAACGCCAGCACCACCATCACATACAACGTGCGATCAACATCAAAATCCCACAGATCCAGCGTGCTGCTGCGAATTATCCGCACCGCAGCCGGCAAGTTGACGTAAAACAGCACCGTAAACGCGCACGTCAGCGGCAGCGCTCGCGAATAAAACGCCTTCCATACTTTCTCTCGACTGCGCCTGCGGTTCTGTGGGCCGGATTGATATTCATCCAGTGCCAACGCTTCACTGAGCTTCGGCCAAGCCAGGTTGAACAGAAAAGTGGTCAGGGTCAGCAGCAAGCCGCTGACCGCGACGATGTCACTGAACGGCATTGAGCCCCAGCGTTGCGCACAACAAATCGTGAGAGTCCTCGCTGATCTCAAACTGTCCGGCGCTGCCTTTGCGCTTGATGATAGGTTTGAACGTTGGTTCGTTTTGCGTGATGAGCATGTTCAGCTCATCGCGAATCACGTCCGAACTGATGACCACCAGATAGACATCTTTCGCGTGCTCCGCAGACGCCACGACCGCCCGCATGCTGTGCTGCAGGATGTCATCGAGCTGATTGCGAAAGCGCGACACGGTGTTTTTCAGCAGGGTCTTGCTTTGACTTTGAGTCAGCTGAAAGATCGTCGAGATTTGCGATTCCGTCGGTAGAGTCTGTCCGAAGTAGCTTTGAATCAGGTACAGCAGGCGATCCTGCTTGGCCTCATCGGCCCGGCTGGGCATTCCGCCCTCGACCAGCATTTTCAGGTATTCGGTCAGACTGGCCTTGGCGATGCGCTGAAGAGCGTTGGCAATTTCCGCGTCGCCGATACGCAGGGTCTTTTTGACCGGTTCCTTTTGTTCCTGCTCGAAAGCGTCCGCGTCGATATTGAAAGATATCTGCATGGCTCGTCTCCCTTGTTTATTTGGAAGATTGGCCCGGATACGGATCGGCAGCAGCGTCGCCCTGGCCCGCCAGGATGTTCCAGCCATTGAGCACGTGGGTGCTGGGTTGGTAGTCAGGGCAGGGCGGCAGTGAAGTTTTCGACTGATTGGAATACTCGCGTCCGCAGTCTGCACATTCATAGGTGCCTGCGGAAACATCGCTGCCGTACGGTACGCGGTCTTTTTGCATGGGGAAGATCTCCTGTGGGTTCAGGGAAGATCCTAGGGCGATTTGTTCTGAGGAGATGTCGGACGTTTCGCTGAGTGGAGTCAGACGTTTCTTGCGCGCATAAAAAAGATCGCAGCCTGCGGCAGCTCCTACAAAAGCAAATTTCGTGTGCGTGAAATTTCTGTAGGGAGCTGCCGCAGGCTGCGATCTTTTGCGTTTCAGCTATCAGTGACGCTTGCGATTGCTGATCAGCGTGCCCACACCGGTGTCGGTGAAGATTTCCAGCAGGATCGCATTGGGTACGCGGCCATCGATGATCAGCGAGCTGCCAACGCCGCCCTGAACCGCTTCCAGTGCGCAGCGGATCTTTGGCAGCATGCCGCCGTAGATGGTGCCGTCGGCGATCAAGTCGTCGACCTGCTGGGTGCTCAGGCCGGTCAACACGGTGCCGGACTTGTCCATCAGGCCGGCGATGTTGGTCAGCAGCATCAGCTTCTCGGCTTTCAGCGCTTCGGCGACCTTGCCGGCCACCAGGTCGGCGTTGATGTTGTACGACTCGCCGTTCTCACCGACGCCGATCGGTGCGATCACCGGGATGAAGTTGCCTTTGACCAGCAGGTTCAGCAGTTCAGTGTTGATCCCGACCACTTCGCCGACTTGACCGATGTCGATGATTTCCGGCTGGGTCATCTCCGGGGTCTGACGGGTGACGGTCAGTTTCTTCGCACGAATCAGCCCGGCGTCTTTACCGGTCAGGCCGATGGCGCTGCCGCCGTGACGGTTGATCAGGTTGACGATGCTTTTGTTGACCTGACCACCGAGGACCATTTCCACCACGTCCATGGTCGCGGCGTCGGTGACGCGCATGCCATCGACGAAGTGGCTTTCGATCGACAGGCGCTTGAGCAGATCACCGATCTGCGGGCCACCGCCGTGAACCACCACCGGGTTGATGCCCACGGCCTTCATCAAGACGATGTCGCGGGCGAAGCCGGTTTTCAGCTCCTCGCTTTCCATCGCGTTGCCGCCGTATTTGATCACCAGGGTCTTGCCGACATAACGTCGGATGTAAGGCAACGCTTCGGACAGGACCTGGGCGGTGTGGGCGGCGGCTTCGCGTTCGAGGGTCATTCAGGGCTCCGGGTGAATCAGAACGGTAGTTGGAGATCAGGTGCGACGCGTTTCAGCTGGGCGTGGAACACAGCCTTGATACGCGCAAGTTCTGCCTCGTCATCGGCCTCGAAACGCAGCACCAGCACCGGTGTGGTGTTGGAGGCGCGCACCAGGCCCCAGCCTTTGGCGTAATCGACTCGCACGCCGTCGATGGTGGTCAGGTCGGCGCCTGGGCCCCACTGTGCGTCGTGCAGTGCATCAATGATGCTGAATTTGCTCTCTTCGGTCACATGGATATTGATTTCCGGCGTAGAAATATCGTTCGGGAAGGTCGCAAACAGCTCTTCGGCGGTGGATTTTTCCTTGCTGAGGATCTCCAGCAACCGTGCGGCGCTGTAAATACCGTCGTCGAAACCGAACCAGCGCTCCTTGAAGAAGATGTGCCCGCTCATTTCACCGGCCAATAGAGCACCGGATTGTTTCATTTTCTTTTTGATCAACGAATGGCCAGTCTTCCACATTAGCGGACGACCACCGTACTCCTTGATCAGTGGCACCAGGCGGCGGGTGCATTTGACGTCGAAGATGATTTCCGCGTCCGGGTTGCGCGCCACCACGTCGCGGGCGAACAGCATCAGCAGACGGTCGGGGTAGACGATGCTCCCCGTGTTGGTCACTACGCCGACGCGGTCGCCATCACCGTCGAAGGCCAGACCGATGTCGGCGTTGGTTTCCTTGACCTTGGCGATCAGGTCGACGAGGTTCTCGGGCTTGCCCGGATCCGGGTGATGGTTGGGGAAGTTGCCGTCGACTTCGCAGAACAGCGGGATGACTTCGCAGTTCAGCGCTTCGATCAGTTGCGGAGCGATTACGCCGGCCGCGCCGTTGCCGCAGTCGACCACGACTTTCAGGCGTCGGGCCAGTTTGACGTCCTTGACGATTTCGGTGGTGTAGCGGTCAAGGATTTCGACCTGGGTCACGCTGCCCTGACCGCTGGTCAGGTCATTGGTCTTGATGCGCTCGTGCAGCACCTGGATCTGCTCGTTGGCCAGGGTGTCGCCGGCGATCACGATCTTGAAACCGTTGTAATTCGACGGGTTATGGCTGCCGGTGAGCATCACCCCCGACTTGCCGGTCAGCACATTGGCCGCGTAATACAGCGCAGGCGTCGGGACCAGGCCGACGTCACTGACGTGGCAGCCGCTCTCGGCAATACCGCGGATCAGTTCTGCAACCAGCTCCGGGCCGGACAGGCGACCGTCGCGACCGACGGAAACGTTCGGCTCGCCTTGAACCAGGCTCTGCGAGCCAATGGCGCGGCCGATCCAGTAGGCGGTTTCGGCATTGAGGAATTCCGGCACGGTGCCGCGAATGTCATAGGCGCGGAAGATGCTGTCGGGAAGCTTCGGGGCGATCTTGGCGGGGGTGCTCATCTGCACAAATGCTCCATCTCGAAAGTGGCGGGACACACCGACGATTCACTCGGCGGCAGGCTCAAACTGAAGGGTATGACGGCGTTTTCCACAGAGAGTTCGTGGTGTGAAAGGGCCATGACGCCTCGGCTGGCGTGGCTTGTGGCCGGCAAAACCTTGATTTTCGGTGCTAAAACCTGCTGCCGATGTAGCGCATTTTTTGTGGCGAGGTAGCTTGCTCCCGCTTGGGTGCGCAGCGCCCACAAGATTTTGGGTCTGCTGCGCAGCCCAGCGGGAGCAAGCTCCCTCGCCACAATGATGTATATCCGTTTATTTGGTGCCGGTATGGCCAAAGCCGCCCGCGCCGCGCTCGGTTTCGACGAACTCTTCCACCATTTCGAAGTGCGCCTGCACTACCGGCACTAGCACCAGTTGCGCCAGACGCTCGCCGACGGTCATGGTGAAGTCGTTCTGACCACGGTTCCAGCACGACACCATCAGCGGGCCCTGGTAATCCGAGTCGATCAGGCCGACGAGGTTGCCCAGCACGATGCCGTGCTTGTGGCCCATGCCCGAGCGCGGCAGGATCAGTGCGGCGAGGTTCGGGTCGCCGATGTAGACCGACAGACCGGTAGGGATCAGTACGGTTTCACCCGGCTTGATCACGATGTCCTGCTCCAGCATGGCGCGCAGGTCGAGGCCGGCGGAGCCCGGGGTGGCGTATTGCGGCAGCGGGAATTCAGTGCCGATGCGTGGGTCGAGGATCTTGGCTTGCAAAGCGTGCATGTAAATTAAACCTGGTTCAGACGTTCGGCGATAAAAGTGACCAGTTGGCGAGCGATCTTGCTCTTGCTGGTCTGGGCGAAAACAGTGGCGTGAAGCTCTCGGTCGATCACGCTGCAGGCGTTTTCTTCGCTGTTGAAACCGATGCTCGGGTTGGCGACGTCGTTGGCGACGATCAGATCGAGATTCTTGTCTTTCAGCTTGCGTGCAGCGTAGTCGAGCAGGTGTTCGGTCTCGGCGGCGAAGCCGACACTGAACGGACGGTCGGGGCGGGTCGCGATGGTGGCCAGGATGTCCGGGTTGCGCACCATTTGCAGGACGAAGCCGTCGCCGCTTGTAGGGTCTTTCTTGAGTTTTTGCGGGGCAACCACTTCCGGGCGGTAGTCCGCCACTGCTGCCGAGGCGATGAACACATCACACGGGATCGCAGATTCGCACGCTGCGAGCATGTCGCGGGCACTGACCACGTCGATGCGCGTGACGCGATCCGGCGTCGGCAGGTGCACCGGGCCGCTGATCAGCGTGACGCGGGCGCCGGCTTCCACCGCGGCTTCAGCGAGGGCGAAGCCCATTTTCCCGGAGCTGTGGTTGGTGATGTAGCGCACCGGGTCGATGTTTTCCTGAGTCGGGCCAGCGGTGATCACCACGTGCTTGCCGGTCAGCGCCTGACGCTGGAAGCAATCCGCCGCGCACTGCGCCAGATCGGTGGCTTCCATCATCCGGCCCATGCCGACGTCGCCGCAGGCCTGGCTGCCGGAGGCCGGGCCGAAGGTCTTCAGGCCACGGCTTTCCAGAAGTTGCAGGTTGGCCTGGGTCGCCGGGTCGCGCCACATGGCCTGGTTCATCGCCGGCGCGACCGCCACCACGGCGTCGGTGGCCAGCACCAGGGTGGTCAGCAAATCGTTGGCGATGCCTTGGGCCAGACGCGCAATCAGGTCGGCGGTGGCGGGGGCGATCAAAACCAGATCGGCCCACTTGGCCAGCTCGATGTGGCCCATGGCCGCTTCGGCGGCCGGGTCGAGCAAGTCGAGGTGAACCGGGTGCCCGGACAGCGCTTGCATGGTCAGCGGGGTGATGAACTCGGCGCCGCCATGGGTCATGACCACGCGCACTTCGGCGCCCTGGTCGATCAGGCGACGAACCAGATCGGCGCTCTTGTAGGCCGCAATGCCGCCGCCGACGCCCAGAACGATGCGTTTCCGATACAGCCGCTGCATAGGTCTGCCTTTCATTTCGTGGGTGACATACGTGGCGAAACCCCCTCCCCAGGGTGAATTCGCCCGCAAAAAAGATGGGCTACGATATCACAGCGACCGCTACGGAACAGCGGCGCCCACAGACAAGGAATGTGTATGAGTATTCGCGATTGGCCTGCGGCGGAACGGCCGCGGGAACGGTTATTGGAACAAGGTTCGGCGAGTCTTTCGGACGCCGAGTTGCTGGCCATATTTTTGCGCACTGGAGTGGCGGGAAAAAGCGCAGTAGATCTGGCGCGACATCTGTTGAATCAGTTTGGCAGTCTGCGTTTGCTGCTTGAGGCCGATCTGGAAGCATTCAGCAGAGAGTTGGGCCTGGGGCCTGCAAAATTTGCCCAATTGCAGGCCGCTCAGGAAATGAACAGGCGGCACCTGGCCGAGCGTTCACGCGAAAAAACGGCGCTGGAAAACCCGAAAGCCGTTCGCGATTACCTGAAATCCATGCTGCGCCACGAGCCACACGAGGTGTTTGGCTGCCTGTTTCTCGACTCCAAGCATCAAGTGCTGACGTTCGAGGCGCTGTTTCGCGGCTCGATCGACAACACCAGCGTACATCCTCGGGAAGTGGTGAAACGCGCATTGGCCAACAACGCGGCGGCGGTGATTCTCTGTCACAACCACCCGTCGGGGAACAGCGATCCGAGCCAGGCGGATCGACAGCTGACCAAGCGCTTGCAGAAAGCGCTGGACCTGATTGATGTGCGGGTGCTGGATCACTTCATCATCGGCGACGGTGAGCCGTTGTCGATGGCGGAGTGTGGCTGGATGTAAAACGCAGAAGTGCACTCTTGTGGCGAGGGAGCTTGCTCCCGCCGGGCTGCGCAGCGGCCCTGAAAAGCTTGTGAGCGCTGCGCACTCAAGCGGGAGCAAGCTCCCTCGCCACAGAGGTTTTTCCCACAGTAACGTGGGTTATTTCAGGTTGACCTTCGAGTAGTCCTGCCGCCCGAACGGGCTTACGGAATAACCCTGCACATCCTTGCGCGTCAGCGCATAGGCAGTCGGGTGTGCCAAGGGCAACCACAGCGCCTGCTGCTGAATCTGCGCCTGCGCCTGTTCGTACAGCTTGGTGCGCACGCCCTGTTCGCTGGTGGTCTTGCCGGCGCTGATCAGCTTGTCCAGATCGGCATTGCAGTAGCGGGCGAAGTTGGTGCCGGACTTGACCGCCGCGCAGGAAAACTGCGGCGTGAGGAAGTTGTCCGGGTCGCCGTTGTCGCCGGCCCAGCCCATGAACAGCAGGTCATGCTCGCCAGCCTTGGCGCGGCGAATCAGTTCGCCCCACTCGATCACGCGGATTTCCGCCTGAATGCCGATTTCCGCCAGATCCGATTGCAGCAATTGCGCGCCCAGACTCGGATTCGGGTTAAGCAGACTGCCGGACGGGCGGGTCCAGATGGTGGTCTGGAAGCCGTCCTTGAGTCCGGCCTTGGCCAGCAACGCCTTGGCTTTGGCCACGTCGTGCGGATAGCCCGGCAGGTTCTTCGCGTAGCTCCAGGTGTTCGGCGGGTAAGGGCCGTAGGCGGGTTCGGCGGTATCTTCGAACACGGCTTTGACGTAGTTGGCCTTGTCGAAAGCGAGGTTGATCGCCTGGCGGACTTCCGGTTTGTCCAACGGTGGGTGCTGGCTGTTGATGCCGACGAAAGCGGTCATGAACGCGTCAGTCTTTTCTACTTTCAGCGTCGGCTCTTCCTGCGCAGCCTTCACGTCCAGCGGTTTTGGCGACAGGGCGATCTGGCATTCGTTGCGCCGCAACTTTTGCAGGCGAACGTTGGCGTCCGGGGTGATGGCGAAGATCAGCGGATCGACCGCCGGCTTGCCGCCAAAGTAGTCCGGGTTGGCCCGGTAGCGCACCGAAGCGTCTTTCTGGAAGCGCGTGAACACAAACGGACCGGTGCCGATCGGCTGGCTGTTGAGCTTGTCGGTCGCATCGGCCTTGAGCAGCTTGTCCGCATATTCGGCGGAATAGATGGAGGCGAAACCCATGCTCAGGGTCGCGAGGAACGTCGAATCCGGGTGGTCGAGGGTAAAGCGCACGGTCAGCGGGTCGAGCGCGTCGATCTTCTTGATCAGCGCCGGCAACTGCATGGATTGAGCGTGCGGGAAGCCGCTTTGCGCGACTTTGTGCCATGGGTTGGCCGGATCGAGCATGCGGTCGAAGCTGAATTTGACGTCTTCAGCGGTCAGCGTACGGCTTGGTTTGAAATAGTCAGTGCTGTGAAACTTCACCTGCGGGTGCAGTTTGAACACGTAACTGAGACCGTCGGGGCTGACTTCCCAGCTATCGGCCAGGCTCGGCACGACTTTGCCGCTGGCGGTGTCGAAGTCCACCAGGCGGTTCATCAGCACGTCGGCCGAAGCGTTGGTGGTGGTCAGCGAGTTGTATTGCACCACGTCGAACCCTTCGGGGCTGGCCTCGGTGCAGACGCTCAGGGCGGCGGCCTGGGCCAGGGGGCTCAGCAGAAGCGGGGCGAGCAACAGGGGTAGGGCAGCGAGGCGCATGGTCGGCTTCCTTTACAGATCGAAGGCCATCTGCAGGTGCAGTCTGGAAAAGGGTTACCCTAGAGGGCTGGATTGCAAATGACTATCCCCTTTTTGTATTTTTGGGGCAGGTCAGTGGCGTTTTTCTGACCGCGACGCGCTGCGAAAAGTCAGAAACGTCGGTAAGGGCGGTTTTCTGCGACGAGTGGTCAAAACTCGCCTCAGCCTTTATCCAAAGCGTCCGCAGGTGGAAAATGCGCCTTTTTGCCGGTTGATTGCACATCCATTGTTGTTGCACCCCGGTCTTTCTGGTATAAAGCAGCGCTCTTTTCTAGGGGCCCGGTTCCTTCACTGTAGGTGTAGCCGGTAAGACCTCTAAAGAAACGCGGCGCCTGGCGCCAAATGACTGAGAGATTAAGCGGCCAACCCATGCCGGGTTGGGCATGTGGTTTTAGAGGGCTGAGGCATGTCGAGAGTATGTCAAGTTACCGGTAAGGGTCCGGTAACCGGGAATAACATTTCCCACGCAAACAACAAAACCCGTCGTCGTTTCCTGCCGAACCTGCAGCATCACCGCTTCTGGGTTGAAGAAGAGAAACGTTTTGTGCGTCTGCGCGTATCTGCCAAAGGCATGCGCATCATCGACAAGCGTGGCATCAGTGTCGTGCTCGCCGAACTTCGCCGCGATGGCAAGATTTAAGGGAGCTAATCATGCGTGAATTGATTCGTTTGATCTCGAGCGCCGGTACTGGTCACTTCTACACTACCGACAAGAACAAGCGTACTACTCCGGACAAAATCGAGATCAAGAAATATGATCCGGTTGTTCGCAAGCACGTGATCTACAAGGAAGGCAAAATCAAGTAATTGATTTTTCCCGACTTACGAAAAAGGCCCGTATCTCACGATACGGGCCTTTTTTGTTGCCTCGGATTTCTGCGGTGTCTCGTCGGGCCTCATCGCTGGCAAGCCAGCTCCCACAATGATCGCCGGTATGCACAAAATTTGTGTTCACCACAAAACCTGTGGGAGCTGGCTTGCCAGCGATAGGGCCAGATCAGCCAGCGGAAGACTCAGGCCTTCTGTTCAAAGATCACATAGATCTTGCGGCAAGCCTCCAGCACTTCCCAGGTGCCGCGAAAGCCGGCCGGAATCACAAAGCGATCGCCAACACGCAAGGTCTTGGCATTGCCATCGCTGTCACGCAACACCGAGACCCCCTGCAGGATTTCGCAGTATTCATGCTCGGTGTAGTTCACCGTCCACTGCCCGACCGCGCCTTCCCACACGCCAACACCCATTTGCCCACAAGGGCTGTCGTACTGATTGAACACCGCTTGCTCTGGGTCGCCCTTGAGCACTTTGGCCGGGTCCGGGCGATAGCGTTCGGCTTCGCTGCTGGTCAGGCTGATGTCGACGACGTTCTGGATGTTCATTGTTGTTTTCTCCCGTGATGACGGCGCGGTGGCTTGAAAGGGCCAAAGTCTATGTTTATTAAAATGAACACCGCAAGGGCGTATGGCGCGCTTATGTCAAATATATTGAAACAACCCCGGCCGCTGGTTTAGGGTGGCGGGTGCCTTGGGCCGAAAAGCAGGCTGGCCGGGCAGCATTCCTGAAGACGACCGCGAAGAACGCGGCGCTCTATTCAACAAGAGGAGGACACTCGAATGACCACCCTGACTCGTGCCGATTGGGAACAACGTGCTCGCGACCTGAAGATCGAAGGCCGCGCCTACCTCAACGGTGAATACACCGACGCCGTCTCCGGCCAAACCTTCGAGTGCATCAGCCCGGTCGATGGCCGTCTGCTGGGCAAGATCGCCAGCTGTGACGCCGCCGACGCCCAGCGCGCCGTGGAAAACGCCCGCGCCACCTTCAATTCCGGCGTGTGGTCGCGCCTGGCGCCGACCAAACGCAAAGCCACCATGATTCGTTTCGCCAGCCTGCTCAAGCAGCACGCTGAAGAACTGGCGCTGCTCGAAACCCTCGACATGGGCAAGCCGATCAGCGACTCGCTGTATATCGACGTCCCGGGCGCGGCGCAAGCGCTGAGCTGGAGCGGTGAAGCAATCGACAAGATTTACGACGAAGTCGCCGCCACGCCGCACGATCAACTGGGTCTGGTGACCCGCGAGCCGGTGGGCGTGGTCGGTGCCATCGTGCCGTGGAACTTCCCGTTGATGATGGCCTGCTGGAAACTCGGCCCGGCGCTGTCGACCGGTAACTCGGTGATCCTCAAACCGTCGGAAAAGTCCCCGCTGACCGCCATCCGCATCGCTGCGCTGGCCGTTGAGGCCGGCATTCCAAAAGGCGTGCTCAACGTGCTGCCGGGTTACGGCCACACCGTTGGCAAGGCGCTGGCCCTGCACAATGACGTCGACACGCTGGTGTTTACCGGTTCGACCAAGATCGCCAAGCAGTTGATGATCTACTCCGGCGAATCGAACATGAAGCGCGTGTGGCTGGAAGCCGGCGGCAAGAGCCCGAACATCGTCTTCGCCGATGCGCCGGACCTGCAAGCCGCTGCCGAATCCGCCGCCAGCGCCATTGCCTTCAACCAGGGCGAAGTCTGCACCGCCGGTTCGCGTCTGCTGGTCGAGCGTTCGATCAAGGACAAATTCCTGCCGATGGTGATCGAGGCGCTGAAAACCTGGAAGCCGGGCAATCCGCTGGATCCGGCAACCAACGTCGGCGCGCTGGTCGATACCCAGCAGATGAACACCGTGCTGTCGTACATCGAATCCGGTCACAGCGATGGCGCCAAACTGGTGGCGGGCGGCAAGCGCATCCTCCAGGAAACCGGCGGTACTTACGTCGAGCCGACGATTTTCGACGGTGTGAGCAACGCGATGAAGATCGCTCAGGAAGAGATCTTCGGCCCGGTGCTGTCGGTCATCGCCTTCGATACCGCCGAAGAAGCGATCCAGATCGCCAACGACACGCCGTATGGCCTGGCCGCTGCGGTCTGGACTCAGGACATTTCCAAAGCACACCTGACGGCCAAGGCACTGCGCGCCGGCAGCGTGTGGGTCAACCAGTACGACGGCGGCGACATGACTGCACCGTTCGGCGGCTTCAAGCAGTCGGGCAACGGTCGCGACAAGTCGCTGCACGCGTTCGACAAGTACACCGAGCTGAAAGCGACGTGGATCAAGCTGTAAGCCATTGAAAGGAGCCTGACTCGGTCAGGCTCCCGGACATACAGAGATCCCCTGTGGGAGCAAGTCTCTGTGGTGAGGGGATTTATCCCCGATCGGCTGCGAAGCAGTCGCAAAACCATTGCATCTGATGGTGCAGGTTTTGAGGTCGCTGCGCGACCTGTCGGGATGAATCCCCTCACTACAGGGTTTGCTCCCACATTTGGTTTTGTGGCGCACATAAAAATATCCACAGGAGCGTGGACCATGCGTTGGGCGACGTATTTCGCCGTGTTGGCGTCTGTCTTGAGTGTCGGTCTGGCCCTGGGGGTCAGCATGCCGCTGGTGTCGTTGCGCCTGGAGGGCTGGGGTTACGGTTCTTTTGCCATCGGTGTGATGGCGGCGATGCCGGCCATTGGCGTGTTGCTGGGGGCGAAGATTTCCAGTCATCTGGCGGCACGTTTCGGCACCGCCAACCTCATGCGCCTGTGCCTGTGGGCCGGGGCGTTGTCGATCGGCTTGCTGGCGCTGTTGCCGAGTTATCCGGTATGGCTGGTGCTGCGCCTGATGATCGGGGTGATTCTGACCATCGTATTCATCCTCGGCGAGAGCTGGATCAACCAGTTGGTAGTGGAGAACTGGCGCGGGCGCCTGGTCGCTCTGTATGGCAGCAGTTATGCATTGAGCCAACTGTCTGGTCCGCTGCTGCTGGGCGCGCTGGGCACTGAACATGATTACGGGTTCTGGGTCGGTGTCGGGCTGCTGACAGTTTCGCCTTTTCTGCTGATGGGCCGCAGCGGTGCGCCGAGCAGTGAGGCCAGCAGCGTGACGTTCAGCGATCTGTGGGGTTTTGCCCGCGAGCTGCCGGCGATTGCCTGGGCGGTGTCACTGTTCGCCGCGTTCGAGGCGATGATCCTCACGTTGTTGCCGGTGTATTGCCTGCGGCAGGGCTTCACCGCCGAGATTGCGTTGGCGATGGTCAGCACCGTGGTGGTCGGTGACGCGCTGCTGCAGCTGCCGATTGGCGCGTTGGCGGATTATCTGTCGCGACGCACGTTGTTCGCCGGTTGCGCGGTGATACTGATGCTGTCGAGCCTGGCGATTCCGCTGTTGATCGACACGCTGCTGATCTGGCCGTTGTGGGTGTTGTTCGGCGCCAGCGCGGGTGGCTTGTTCACTCTGTCGCTGATCCTGATCGGCGAGCGTTATCGCGACGATGCGCTGGTGCGGGCCAATGCGCACATTGCGCAGCTGTGGGGTGTGGGTTGTCTGATCGGGCCTTTGCTGGCGGGGGCGGGCAGTCAGTGGATCAGCGGGCATGCGTTGCCGTTGTTGATGGCGGCGGGGGCGTTTGGATTGGTGATTCTGCTGATGCGCCAAGGTGCATTCGGGGCGGCGCAAACGGCTTAAGGTCAAAAGATCGCAGCCTGCGGCAGCTCCTACACTGGAATGCGTTTTCCCTGTAGGAGCTGCCGCAGGCTGCGATCTTTTGCTTTTTCAAAGCATCCGCTCGAGGCCGACGCTGGTGCTGAACCAAGCATTGAAGCGCCGCCACCAGCTCCCCGGTTCCTTGGTCAGCGTGTGCATCTGGCCGTTGTCCTCGGTCACCCAGACAATCTTGCCATCCTGCAGTTTCGCCTGATAACTCAGGGCCGGCGCCATGCCTTGCAGCGCCAGTTCGCGCACATGTTCGGCCAGTTCCGGGCTGTCCACCAGGACTCCGACTTCGGTGTTCCACAACACCGAACGCGGGTCGAAATTGAACGAGCCGATGAACGCTTTCTGCCGGTCGAAAATCATCGCCTTGCTGTGCAGACTGGAATCCGAACCACGAAACGACTTGCTGTAGAACAGATGCGGGCCGCTGCCATAGTTATCCCCGGGCTGACGGCGCAGCTCATACAGTTTCACGCCGTGCTCCAGCAGCGCCTTGCGATACGGCGCATAACCGCCGTGTACCGCCGGCACATCGGTGGCTTCCAGTGAGTTGGTCAGCAGGCTTACCGAGACCCCGGCGTCGGCGCGCCCGGTCAGGTACACCAGCCCTGGCTGGCCGGGCACGAAGTACGCCGAAATCATGATCAGCTCTTTGCTGACGCCGCGCAGCTCCGGCGCCAGTTGCGTGGTCAGCAGCAGTTGCGGATCCGGCTCGTCCTTGGCCAGCACCTTGCTCGGCGCGTCCCACAGCGCCTGGTTCCAGGCCCAGATCAGCTCTTTGCGCCAGATATCCATGCGTGGCGCGGTCTTGAACGTCATCAACTGCTGATACAGCGCATGGTTCTGTTTGCGAGTTTCCTCCAGCGACTCTTCCAGGCGCGTGCGGGTGTTCTGCAGGTCCTTGGCGCTCGGCTGGCTGGAGAGGAATTCGTCGATCGGCTTGCTCAGCGCGCTGTTCCAGTACTGGTCGAAACTGTGCCCGAGCTGCTCGGCCACAGGTCCCACGCTGAGCATGTCGATGTCGGTGAAATTCAGGTTCGGTTCTGCATCGAAATATTCGTCGCCCAGATTGCGCCCGCCAACGATGGCCACGCTGTTGTCCGCCAGCCACAACTTGTTGTGCATGCGCCGGTGTTGCAGCGACAGGTTGAACAGGCGTCCGGCAGCGCGGGTCACCCCGGTGCTGCGGCCCAGGTGCAGCGGGTTGAACAGGCGAATCTGGATCTGTGGATGCGCCGCCAGCGTGGCGATGATCGTGTCCAGACCATCGCTGGTGGTGTCGTCGAGCAGGATGCGTACGCGCACGCCGCGGTCGGCCGCTTTGAGCAGTTCCTCTACAAGCATCCGCGTGCTGACGCCGTCATGGACGATGTAGTACTGCAAGTCGAGGCTGGTTTGTGCATTGCGGATCAGCTCGGCGCGAGCGGTGAACGCCTCGGTGCTGTTGGACAGCAAGCGGAAGCCGGAACGGCCCTGATAGGGCGCGGCCTGGGCCTGGATCGAGCGGCCGAAGCTGGACTTCGCCGCCGGCAAGGCCTGGCTCGGCTCACGGGGTACATCAAGGCTGGCGCAGCCGCTCAGGAGCGAGGCGAACATCAGCAAAGCGAGTAGGGGCTGTCTGAAGCTCACGTAGGAACGTTCCGGTCGGCTGCAAAGGTCGGCATATGGACGCTGATCACTGGAAAAAGGTCAGTCGGTTTCGGCCAGCAATCTGATTGCTGCTGCGCCGACCTTGCGCACCGCTTCTTCGATCTGCGGTGTCGGTTTGGCAGCGTAGTTCATTCGCAGGCAATTGCGGTACTTGCCCGAGGCGGAAAAGATGCTGCCCACGGCAATCTGTACGCCTTGGTCATGCAACGCACGATTGAGTTTCAGCGTATCGAAACCTTCCGGCAACTCGACCCAGAGCATGAAGCTGCCTTGCGGACGACTGGCGCGGGTGCCGGCCGGGAAGTAGCGGGTGACCCAGTCGATCATGACGTCGCGATTGCGCTGATATTGAGTGCGCATCCGCCGCAAGTGTGGTTCGAAGTAGCCACCCTTGAGAAATTCGGCAATGGCAATTTGTGGCTGTGGCGCGGTGGAGCCGGTGCTGATGTATTTCATGTGCAGCACCCGTTCCAGATACCGTCCCGGCGCGACCCAACCAATGCGCAGTCCTGGCGCCAGGGTTTTGGAAAACGAACTGCACAGCAATACGCGGCCGTCCTCGTCGAAGGATTTGATCGTGCGCGGACGTGGGTAGGTGTAGGCCAGTTCGCCATACACATCGTCTTCGATGATCGCCACGTCGTAGCGTTGCGCAAGGTTGAGCAGGGCGCGTTTGCGCGACTCCGGCATGATGTAGCCGAGCGGGTTGTTGCAGTTGGGCGTGATCTGGATGACCTTGATCGGCCACTGCTCCAGCGCCAGTTCCAGCGCTTCGAGGCTGATGCCGGTCAATGGATCGGTGGGGATTTCCAGGGCTTTCATGCCCAGCCCTTTGAGCGTCTGCATGGCGCCATGAAAGCTCGGCGAATCCACCGCGACGATGTCGCCCGGCTCGCAGATCGCGTGGATGCTGGTGGACAGCGCTTCATGACAACCGGTGGTGATCACCAGCTCGCTGGCGCTCAACTGGCAGCCGGAATCGAGCATCAGTCGGGCGATCTGTTCGCGCAGTTCGAGGGTGCCGTGGATGTTGTCGTAATACAGACCGGGCATGTCCTGGCGACGGCTGATCCGCGCCAGTCCGCGCAGCAGTGGTTTCATGGTGGGCGTTGTCACGTCGGGCATGCCGCGCCCCAGTTGCACCACGTCCTTGCGCGGCACCGCGCGAATCAGCTCCAGCACCTGATCCCACTGCGAAATCTCCACCGGCCGCTGCGCCGGACGCCCGACCGCAGGCAGCTCCGGCAGCTCGCGGCCCACCGGCACGAAATAGCCGGACTTGGGTTTCGGTGTCGCCAGACCACTGTCTTCAAGCATGCGATAAGCCTGCTGCACCGTGCTCAGGCTGACCCCGTGTTCTACGCTCAAGGCGCGCACCGACGGCAGGCGATCGCCAGGACGGTAGAAGCCTTGTTCGATGCGGGTGCCGAGCAGTTCGGCGAGATTCACATACAGGGTCATGGCACTGCCTCGATGCAGGTGATTCGTTAAACCAGTACAGATGCGGCAAAAATCGGTGATTCAGACGCAGAAACGGCAAATCTGTATGGAGTTAATACAGATGCTTTGAATCTGTAATGTTTTTGCCGTCCCGCGCATCATGGAATCTCTGGCTACCCAAGTAAACAGGAGCGACAAAAATGAACGGCTTGAGCGATGTGCGGCTGACGTTACACAGTCAGGAACTGGCGGCAGGGCAGGAGGACAGTGCATGGAATAGCGCCATGCGCAAGGCGCCGTCCGGCCTGAGTCGCTGGGGCCTGTTCTGGCATCGTCTGCACACGCGCAAGGCGCTGTTGAACCTGACGCCGGAGCAGCTCAAGGATATCGGGTTGACCCGGGAGCAGGCGCAGGAGGAGGGGTTGAAACCGTTCTGGCGGATCTGAGATCTGTATTGTTCTTGCGGGCCTCATCGCTGGCAAGCCAGCTCCCACAGTATTTTTGGTGTTCACAATATTTGTATTCGCCGCAAAAACCTGTGGGAGCTGGCTTGCCAGCGATGGCGGCTTCAAAGACGCAGCAAAAACCTCAGGCCAACTCTTTGAGCCGATGCCACAACATCCCCAACGCCAGCAGCGGCGAGCGCAGATGCTTGCCGCCGGGGAAGGTGATGTGCGGCACCTTGGCAAACAGATCGAACCCGCCGCTGTGTTGCCCGCTGATCGCCTCGGCCAGCAGTTTGCCCGCCAGGTGCGTGGCATTCACGCCGTGCCCGGAATAGGCCTGGGCGTAATACACGTTCGGCTGATCAGCGAGACGGCCAATCTGCGGCAGACGGTTGGCGCCGATGCCGATCATCCCGCCCCATTGATAGTCGATCTTCACGCCTGCCAGCTGCGGGAACACTTCGAGCATCTTCGGCTGCATGTAGGCGCCGATGTCTTTCGGATCGCGCCCCGAGTAATGACACGCGCCGCCGAACAGCAGACGTCGATCGGCCGAGAGCCGGTAGTAATCCAGCGCCACGCGCTGGTCGCAGACTGCCATGTTTTGCGGCAGCAGGCTGTGCGCCAGTTCTGCGGAAAGCGGTTCGGTCGCGATGATGTAACTGCCGGCGGGCAGTACTTTGCCGCTCAGTTGCGGGTTGAGACCGTTGAGATAAGCGTTGCAGCCCAGCACCAGGGTTTTCGCCCGCACTGAACCTTGAGCAGTGTGTACGCGAATCTCGGGGCCGTAGTCGATGCGGGTGACGGCCGACTGTTCAAACAGTTTGACGCCCATTTGTTGCGCAGCGGCGGCTTCGCCCAGCGCCAGATTCAGCGGATGCAAATGCCCGGAACCCATGTCGATCAAGCCGCCGACATAACGCTTGGAGCCGACCACGGTGTGCATCTCGTTGGCCTGGAGCAGACGGGTTTCGTAGCGATAGCCAAGACTGCGCAGCTCTTCGGCGTCTTCGGCAAAGCCTTCGAGATCGGCAGGCTTGTTGGCGAGATCGCAGTAGCCCCAAGTCAGATCGCACTGGATCTGGAAACGCTCGACGCGCCGGCGGACGATTTCCACCGCTTCCAGGCCCATCAGTTTCATCTGGCGCACGCCGTCGGCACCGATAATGTTGGCGAACTGATCGAGGCCGTGACCGACCCCGCGAATCAACTGTCCGCCGTTACGGCCGCTGGCGCCCCAGCCGATGCGGTGCGCTTCCAGCAATACCACGCTGAGGCCGCGTTCAGCCAGTTCCAGCGCGGTGTTCAACCCCGAGAAGCCACCGCCGACCACGCACACGTCGGCAATCACTTCGCCTTGCAGCACCGGATGGTCAGGCTGTGGCAGGCTGCTGGCGGCATAGTAAGAGGCAACGTGGGGTTGGCTCGCGAAGGTTCGGGCGCGGGCATTCATGGGCATCGTCCAACGGCTGAGTGTCGAGAAAATTTGACGGAGCATAAGCCGCACGCCCGAAGACGGGCAACACTGGTCGGCCATTGCTGTCTGGATCACGGCGTTTGCGGCACAATTGCCGCCTATTTCACGTCGGTCACCGTTTCAATGAGTTGCAACCGCCAGACAATCCGCGCCCTGCGTCAGCAGATCCCCTCATTCGAGTGCGTGCCCGGCTGCCATGACTGCTGTGGACCGGTGACCACTTCGCCGGAAGAAATGGCCCGCCTGCCGCGCAAGACCCGCGCCGAGCAGGATGCTGCGATGGATGAGCTGAACTGTGTGCACCTGGGGCCGAATGGCTGCACGGTGTATGGCGAGCGGCCGTTGATTTGCCGCCTGTTCGGTACCACCAAAACCCTGCCGTGCCCGAACGGGCGAGGGCCGGTGGAGCTGATTCATCCGCGGGTGGAAAAGCAGATATTCGAGTACATGGCTTCGAATCGGCAGGTGCTGGTTTAACGCAATTGCGGTGAACCGAGTCGACCCAATCGCTGGCAAGCCAGCTCCCACAGTGATCGTTGTCGCTCACAGAATATGTGCTAACCACTGAACCTGTGGGAGCTGGCTTGCCAGCGATGGGGCCGGATCAGGCAGCACAAATCTCAGTCCGGAATCGGCAGGCTCAGACTCTCCTTCACCTCTTCCATCACGATATAGCTCTTCGACTCACGCACATGCGGCAGCTTCAACAGAATGTCGCCCAGCAGCTTGCGGTACGAGGCCATCTCGGAAATCCGCGCCTTCACCAGATAGTCGAAATCCCCTGACACCAGGTGGCATTCCAGCACGTGCGGCAGTTTCAGCACCGCGCGGCGGAACTCCTCGAACGTGTCGCCGGATTTGTAATCCAGACTGATCTCGACGAACACCAGCAGGCTACCCTTCAAATGCTGCGGATTGAGCCGGGCGTTGTAGCCCATGATGATCCCCTCGCGCTCCAGCCGCCGCACCCGCTCCGTACATGGCGTGGTGGACAGGCCGACCTTTTCCCCGAGTTCGGTAAACGATATGCGCCCGTCCGCCTGCAGGATCCGCAAGATGTTGCGGTCGATCTTGTCCAGCTCACGTTTGGTCTGAGTGTTGGTACGCATAGGGGATGCGCCTCCGTGAAAAGGGTTTTTGCCGAGAATTGTCGCCAAATATAGGCGCTTATATAGTGAAATGCACTGGCCATTCTTTTTTACACTGCGCGCATCATTGCTCTAACAACAGACGTACGCGGCCCCTGCCGCGATGAGGGATACAAAAATGCGCGTAATGGTCTTGGGTAGCGGCGTCATCGGTACCGCCAGTGCTTACTATCTGGCCCGTGCCGGGTTTGAAGTGGTGGTGGTCGACCGGCAGCCAGCCGTGGCCATGGAGACCAGTTTCGCCAACGCCGGCCAGGTGTCGCCGGGTTATGCCTCGCCGTGGGCCGCACCGGGCGTGCCGCTCAAGGCCATCAAGTGGCTGTTGCAGCGCCACGCGCCGCTGGCGATCAAGGCCACTGCCGACATCGATCAGTACCTGTGGATGGCGCAGATGCTGCGCAACTGCACCGCCAGCCGTTACGCGGTGAACAAGGAGCGCATGGTGCGTCTGTCCGAGTACAGCCGCGACTGCCTCGACGAACTGCGCGCCGAAACCGGTATCGCCTACGAAGGCCGCAGCCTCGGTACCACCCAACTGTTCCGCACTCAGGCGCAGCTCGATGGCGCCGCCAAAGACATCGCCGTGCTGAAAGAATCCGGCGTGCCGTTTGAAGTCCTCGACCGCGCCGGCATTGCCCGCGTCGAACCGGCCCTGGCCAATGTCACCGACATCCTCGCCGGCGCCCTGCGGCTGCCGAACGACCAGACCGGCGACTGCCAGATGTTCACCACGCGCCTGGCGGAAATGGCCGTGAAACTCGGTGTGGAATTCCGCTTCGGTCAGGACATTCAGCGCCTCGACTACGCCGGTGACCGCATCAACGGCGTGTGGATCGACGGCAAGCTGGAAACCGCCGATCGTTACGTGCTGGCCCTAGGCAGCTACTCGCCGCAACTGCTCAAGCCGCTGGGCATCAAGGCGCCGGTGTATCCGCTCAAGGGTTACTCGCTGACCGTGCCGATCACCAACCCGGACATGGCCCCGACTTCGACCATTCTCGACGAGACCTACAAGGTTGCGATCACCCGTTTCGACAACCGCATCCGCGTCGGCGGCATGGCGGAGATCGCCGGTTTTGACCTGTCGCTGAATCCGCGTCGGCGCGAAACCCTGGAGATGATCGTCAACGACCTTTATCCTCAGGGCGGCAATCTGGCCGAGGCGAGCTTCTGGACCGGTCTGCGTCCGACCACCCCGGACGGTACACCGATCGTTGGCGCCACGCCGTTCAAGAACCTGTTCCTCAACACCGGTCACGGCACCCTGGGTTGGACCATGGCGTGCGGTTCCGGTCGTTTGCTGGCCGATCTGATGGCGAAGAAAAAACCGCAGATCAGCGCCGAAGGCCTCGATATTTCCCGTTACGGCAACAAGCCTCAGGAGTCCGCAAAACATGGCAATCCAGCGCCAGCTCACCAATGAGCGCATGAGTCAGATCGTCAGCCACAACGGTACGGTGTATCTGGCCGGACAGGTCGGCGACGACTTCAACGCCGGGATTGAACAACAAACCCGCGACGTGCTCGCCAACATCGAGCGTTTGCTGGATCTGGCCGGTACTGACAAGCAGCATCTGCTGTCGGCAACGATCTACCTGAACGACATCGAGGCGCACTTTGCCGGGATGAACTCGGTGTGGGATCAGTGGCTGCCCAAAGGTGCTGCTCCGGCTCGCGCCACCGTCGAAGCGAAGATGGCCAAGCCGAGCATTCTGGTAGAAATCTCTATCGTCGCCGCGCTGCCGTAACCCGTTGTAAAGATCCCTCTCCCGGCGCTGTTGGCGGTTCACGTCGTCAGTCGGCGCCGGTTTTTTATTTCCATGACCGCCTAGAAGTCTGCCGCCATGCGTCCTGCCCGTGCCCTGATCGACCTAGAAGCCCTGCGTCACAACTACCGAATTGCCCGCGAAGTCACCGGCGCCAAGGCGCTGGCTGTGATCAAGGCTGATGCCTACGGTCATGGTGCGGTGCGCTGCGCCCAGGCGCTGGAAACCGAGGCCGACGGGTTTGCCGTCGCATGCATCGAAGAAGCGCTGGAGCTGCGCGCGGCCGGCATCAAGGCCCCGGTGCTGCTGCTCGAAGGGATCTTCGAAGCCGATGAACTGGCGCTGATCGTCGAGCATGATTTCTGGACCGTGGTGCATTCGCTGTGGCAGCTCGAAGCTATCGAGCAGGCGGCACTGAGCAAACCGATCACCGTGTGGCTCAAGCTCGATTCCGGCATGCACCGTGTGGGCCTGCATCCGAAGGATTACGCGGCTGCCTACCAGCGTCTGCTGGCCAGCGGCAAAGTGGCGAAGATCGTGCTGATGAGCCACTTCGCTCGTGCTGATGAACTGCATGAGCAAAGCAGTGCCGATCAGGTCGCGGTGTTCGAAGCGGCGCGTCAGGGCCTCGCCGCCGAAATCAGCCTGCGCAACTCGCCGGCTGTACTTGGTTGGCCGCAGATTCACAGCGACTGGGTACGCCCGGGCATCATGCTCTACGGCGCCACGCCGTTCGAAGAAGCCAACGCCGTGGCCGAGCGTCTGCAGCCAGTGATGACCCTCGAATCGAAAGTCATCTGCGTGCGTGAACTGCCCGCCGGCGAGCCGATCGGCTACGGCGCCAAATTCATCACCGACAAGCCGATGCGCATCGGCGTGGTCGCCATGGGCTATGCCGACGGCTACCCGCGTCAGGCACCGACCGGCACGCCGGTTCTGGTGGCCGGCAAGCGCAGCCGGATTCTTGGCCGTGTGTCGATGGACATGCTGTGTATCGACCTCACCGATGTGCCGGAGGCGGACCTCGGTTCTACCGTCGAACTGTGGGGCAAAAACATCCTCGCCAGTGAAGTGGCGCAGTGGGCGGACACCATTCCGTACCAGATCTTCTGCAACCTGCGTCGGGTGCCAAGGCTCTATTCCGAGGGTTGAAGCCGCTGCGGGGACCAAGTGTTGTAAATACTGAACGCTGTCGCCATGATAACGCTCAATATTCTTACAACATCAGGAGGCTCCCGCCTTGGACGTCGGTGAACGACTGCAATCGATCCGCAAGCTCAAAGGGCTTTCCCAGCGTGAACTCGCCAAACGCGCGGGCGTCACCAACAGCACCATTTCGATGATCGAAAAGAACAGCGTCAGTCCTTCGATCAGTTCGCTGAGGAAGGTTCTGGGCGGGATTCCCATGTCCATGGTCGAGTTCTTTTCCGAAGAAATCCTGCAGGAAGTCCCGACCCAGATCGTCTACAAGGCCAACGAGCTGATCGACATCTCCGACGGCGCGGTGACCATGAAACTGGTCGGCCGCGCGCACCCGAGCCGGGCCATCGCGTTTCTCAACGAAATCTACCCGCCGGGCGCTGATACCGGCGAAGAAATGCTCACCCATGAAGGCGAAGAAACCGGGATTCTGGTGGAAGGGCGTCTGGAATTGGTGGTGGGTCTGGAAACTTTTATTCTCGAAGCCGGCGACAGCTACTACTTTGAAAGTACCAAGCCGCATCGTTTCCGTAATCCGTTCGACGCGCCCGCGCGACTAATCAGCGCAGCCACGCCGGCGAATTTTTAAACAGAGAGGCGCCAGACCATGACGGCAAAGGCGTCCGCAGAGTTTTCCACAGCGCGGTATAACCCCTTCGACTATGGGGTTGTTTCAGTGTGGCGGGCTACCCGCTATACTTGCGCCCGCCTGCGAACCGTGGCCGCAGGCGTGAATAGCCACCATTGAGGGTGAACGCGTGAACCTAATTATGAAAATGCTGGCCGCACCAGCAACCGTACTGGCCCTCTGGGCTGTCAGCGCTCAAGCTGCGACGAATGACGACATTGCCAAGCGCCTCGAGCCAGTCGGCCAGGTGTGTGTTCAGGGGCAGGAATGCAAGGGCATGGAAGTCGCTGCCGCCGCTGGCGGTGGTGGTGGGGCGAAAACCCCTGATGAAGTGATTGCAAAACATTGCAACGCTTGCCACGGTACCGGCCTGCTGGGCGCACCGAAAATCGGTGACGCAGCGGCCTGGAAAGACCGTGCTGATCACCAGGGCGGCCTCGACGGCCTGCTGGCCAAAGCCATCACCGGCCTGAATTCGATGCCACCCAAAGGTACCTGCGCCGACTGCTCGGATGACGAGTTGAAGGGCGCGATCCAGAAGATGTCCGGCCTGAAGTAAGCCGCGCTTCTGACGAAAAATACCGTCTTCGGACGGTTTTTTTGTGCCTGCGATTCACGGCTTTCGCTGTCCTTTGCAGCAAAGTCGAGGCAAGCTCGGTCTACCTCTATTCACGGAATGGGCAGGAGGCTTCAGATGGTGCAGTTGTGTTCGATCGAACAGGCAGTGGACGAGGTGCTCGCACGCTTGCCGGCGCATATCCACATGGGCATGCCGCTGGGGCTGGGCAAGCCCAATCACTTCGTCAACGCGCTGTACCGGCGCATCAAGAGCCTGCCCGAGCGGCAACTGACGATCTACACCGCGCTGTGCCTGGGGCGGCCGACGCTGGGCGACGGTCTGCAGAAGCGCTTTATCGAACCCTTCGTCGAGCGCGTCTTCGGCGACTACCCCGAATTTGATTTCCTTGCCGACCTGCACCGCGACAGCCTGCCCGCCAATATCCGCATCGAACAGTTTTTCATGCAGCCCGGCAGCCTGCTCAACAGCCCGCCGGCCCAGCAGGATTACGTCAGCAGCAACTACAGCCACGCCGCCCGCGACATCAACGCCGCCGGCCTCAATCTGGTAGCACAATTGCTCGCCAGCAGCAGCGAACATCCCGATCGCCTGAGCCTGAGCTGCAATCCGGACATCACCCTCGACCTGTTGCCGATGATCGCCAAGCGCCGTGAGGCGGGGGAAACCATTCTGCTGGTCGGCCAGGTGCACACCGATCTGCCGTACATGCCCGGCGATGCCGAAGTCGATATCGACACCTTCGACCTGCTGATCGACGCGAAGGACAGCAGTACGCTGTTTTCCACGCCGAACATGCCGGTGGGCTTTCAGGATCATTTCATCGGCCTGCACGCCAGCACCCTGGTGCGCGACGGCGGCACGTTGCAGATCGGCATCGGCTCAATGGGCGATGCACTGACCGCCGCACTGCTGGCGCGGCAGGCAGATAACGCCGGTTACCAAGCGTTGCTCAATGACATCAATCTCAGCCAGTGGGCGAAGTTGATCGAGCGCGAGGGCGGTACCGCGCCATTCGCCAAAGGCCTGTATGGCTGCAGTGAAATGTTCGTCAACGGTCTGCTGGTGCTGGCGGATGCCGGGATCATCCGGCGCAAGGTCTACCCCGACGTGCACACTCAGGAGCAGGCCAACGCCGGCACCCTCGATGAGTCGGCGCAGACCGATGGCATCTCTGTGCACGGCGGTTTCTTCCTCGGCCCGCGCAGTTTCTACGAGCGCCTGCGTGAACTGCCGTTGAGCAAGCGCCTTGAATTCAACATGACCCGCATCAGCTACATCAACGAGCTGTACGGGCAGGAAGAGCTCAAGCGCTTGCAGCGCCTTGATGCGCGGTTCATCAATACCGTGTTCACCATGACGCTGATGGGCGCGGGTGTGGCTGATCAACTGGAAGACGGGCGGGTGCTCAGCGGCGTTGGCGGGCAATACAACTTCGTCGCTCAGGGCCACGCGCTGCACGATGCGCGCTCGATTCTGATCCTGCGCAGCTGGCGCGAGTCCGGCGGCGAGGTCAGCTCGAACATCGTCTGGGAGTACGGGCACTGCACGATTCCACGGCACCTGCGCGACATCGTGGTCACCGAGTACGGCATCGCCGATCTGCGCGGCAAGTCCGATGCGGTGGTGATCGAGTCGTTGCTCAATATCAGCGATTCACGCTTCCAACCGGGGCTGATCGAGCAAGCACAGAAGGTCGGCAAACTGCCGAAGGATTTCCGCCTCGATCCACGCTTTGCCGATAACACCCCGCAACGTTTGCAGGCGATTGCGGCGAAGCATCCGAACCTGTTTCCGGAGTATCCGCTGGGTTGTGATTTCAGCGCGATCGAGCGGGATCTGCTGCGGGCGCTGAACTGGTTGAAGAGCAAGTTCAAGCTGAGCGAGATATTGGAGCTGGGCAAGGCTGCGCTGGATGCGCCGGATGCATCGTTGTTTCCCGAGCACCTGGAACGAATGCAACTGACCAACCCGGAAGGCTTGAAGGAAGACCTGTTCCAGCGCTTGCTGCTCACTGGCCTGAAGGCCACCGCACAATAATCGTCTACCACAAACCTGTAGGAGCTGCGGCACGCTGCGATCTTTTGAGGTTGATTCTAAAAATCAGGATCAAAAGATCGCAGCCTCGTTGCACTCGACAGCTCCTACAGGGGGGCTGCGGGTGGCTTTATTCGATGAAAGTGACGACGCCATCCTTCAGCGATTTGACGCGCGCCAGCGATTCGACGCGGTAGCCCTGCGAATCCAGTTCGGCACGGCCGCCCTGGAACGACTTCTCGATCACGATCCCGAGGCCCGCCACGGTGGCGCCAGCCTGCTTGATGATCGAAATCAGCGCTTGCGAGGCCTTACCGTTGGCCAGGAAGTCATCGATGATCAGCACGCGGTCGCTGCTGGTCAGGTGCCGTGGCGAGATGGCCACGGTGCTTTCGGTCTTTTTGGTGAACGAGTAAACGGTCGCCGACAGCAGGTTTTCGGTCAGGGTCAGGGACTGTTGCTTGCGGGCGAAGATCACCGGCACGCCCAGGTTCAGACCGGTCATGATCGCCGGGGCGATGCCCGAGGCTTCGATGGTGACGATCTTGGTGATGCCCGAGTCCTTGAACAGCGTGGCGAATTCGTCGCCGATCAGCTTCATCAGGGCCGGGTCGATCTGGTGGTTCAGAAAGGCGTCGACTTTCAGGACCTGGTCGGAAAGCACGATGCCTTGTTCGCGGATTTTCTGCTGCAATGCTTCCATGAAGCTGTCCTCGTTCAGCGCTTGTGCGCTCTAAGCTTTAAAAAAGTGGTCAATTCTAGCGCTTTAACATCGCGCGTATATCAGCCAATGCGCTATTGCCGCGCACGGCTTTGACTTCGGTCGGTGTGTCGTCGTTGCCTTCCCACGCCAGGTCGTCCGGCGGCAGTTCATCGAGGAAGCGACTGGGCGCGCAGTCGATGATTTCGCCGTACTGTTTGCGTTTGGCGGCGAAGGTGAACGCCAGGGTCTGACGGGCGCGGGTGATGCCCACGTAGGCCAGGCGGCGCTCTTCTTCGATGGTGTCGGCTTCGATACTGGAGCGGTGCGGAAGGATTTCCTCCTCCATGCCCATGATGAACACGTAAGGGAATTCCAGCCCTTTGGACGCATGCAGGGTCATCATCTGCACGCCTTCGGCGCCGTCCTCTTCTTCCTGCTGACGTTCCAGCATGTCGCGCAGGACCAGTTTGCCGATGGCGTCCTCGACGGTCATCTCGCCGTCTTCGTCTTTTTCCAGGGTGTTCTTCAAGGCTTCGATGAGGAACCAGACGTTGCTCATCCGGTAGTCCGCAGCCTTGTCGCTGGAACTGTTGGTGCGCAGCCAGTTCTCGTAGTCGATGTCCATGACCATGCTGCGCAGGGCCGAGATCGGGTCTTCGCCGGCACACTGCTCGCGCACCTTGTCCATGAAGCGCTTGAAGCGCGACAGGCGATCGGTGAAGCGGCTGTCGAGATGTTCGCCCAGACCGATTTCATCGGTGGCGGCGTACATCGAGATCTTGCGTTCGGTGGCGTAGTTGCCGAGTTTTTCCAGGGTCGTGGAGCCGATTTCCCGGCGCGGCACGTTGATCACCCGCAGAAAGGCGTTGTCGTCGTCCGGGTTCACGATCAGGCGGAAGTAGGCCATCAGGTCCTTCACTTCCTGGCGGCCGAAGAAGCTGTTGCCGCCGCTCAGGCGGTACGGCACCTGATGGTGCTGCAACTTCAGTTCGATCAGCTTGGCCTGGTAGTTGCCGCGATAGAGGATCGCGAAATCGCTGTAAGGGCGGTCGGTGCGCAAGTGCAGGCTGAGGATTTCCATGGCCACGCGCTCGGCTTCGGCGTCCTCGTTGCGGCAGCGGATCACGCGGATCTCGTCACCGTGGCCCATCTCACTCCACAGCTGCTTTTCGAATTCGTGCGGGTTGTTCGAGATCAGCACGTTGGCGCAGCGCAGGATGCGGCTGGTGGAGCGGTAGTTCTGCTCCAGCATCACCACTTTCAGCGAAGGGTAATCGTCCTTGAGCAGCATCAGGTTTTCCGGCCGCGCGCCACGCCAGGCGTAGATCGACTGGTCGTCGTCGCCCACCACGGTGAACTGGTTGCGCTTACCGATCAGCATCTTCACCAGCAGGTACTGGCTGGCGTTGGTGTCCTGATATTCGTCGACCAGCAGGTAACGCACCTTGTTCTGCCACTTTTCGAGAATGTCGGCGTGCTCTTCGAAGAGCTTTACCGGCAGCAGGATCAGGTCGTCGAAGTCCACCGCGTTGAACGCTTTCAGCGTGCGCTGGTAGTGGGTGTAGACGATGGCAGCGGTCTGTTCTTTCGGATTACGCGCGTTTTCCAGCGCCTGGGCCGGCAGGATCAGGTCGTTTTTCCAGGCGCCGATCATGTTCTTGATCTCGTCGACGCCGTCGTCGCCTGCATATTCCTTCTGCATGATGTCGGTCATCAGGGCTTTGACGTCGGTCTCGTCGAAGATCGAAAAACCGGGTTTGTAGCCCAGCCGCACGTGCTCCTTGCGGATGATGTTCAAGCCCAGGTTGTGGAACGTGCAGACCGTCAGGCCGCGACCTTCGCCGGCACGCAGCAAGGTGCCGACCCGCTCTTTCATCTCGCGCGCAGCCTTGTTGGTAAAGGTCATGGCGACGATGTACTGGGCGCGGATGCCGCAGTTCTGGATCAGGTGCGCGATCTTGCGGGTGATCACGCTGGTCTTGCCGGAGCCGGCGCCGGCGAGCACCAATAGAGGGCCGCCGACGTAGTTCACGGCTTCTTGCTGCCGGGGATTGAGTCGGGACATACGAAAATTCGGGAGTCGTTGACGAAATGGGCCGGCATTTTAACAGGCTCAGCGATTTGTGCTGCTCTCTCCGACTTGTGACGCACCACGCGATTCAAATTTGCCGGTTTTGTTACTTTCGCGGAGGATGCGCGGTGATTTTGCGGCTAATGTACTCATTCGTGACACAAAATAACGTTTTGATAACCGTTGTCATTTGGTCATTGTTGCGCGCAACGGCATAATGCCCCGCCCACATCATTGCAGAGTCTAGGGAGCTAGCTTGTCTACGCCTGTCGAACCCTTGCGTTTGCTGCTACTGGCCGAAGAGCCAGCGTGGACAGCGTTATTGCGCGAGTGTCTGGCTCCGTTGGGGAGCGCGGCGGTGCTGATCAGCGCGCCGAGCTGGGAGTCGGTCAGCAGTCTGTTCGAAGACAATCGCCACGCGGTGTTGTTGACCATTCCTGCGTTGCAGCCGGCCCCGGGTCGTTGCAGCCTGCCGACGGTGCTGCTGCTGGAACACGAACCGGCTACCGCGCCGGTTGGCGTCAGCGACTGGCTGGTGTTCGACGCGCTCGACGCAGATATGCTGCGCCGCTGCCTGCGCCACGTGCGTGAACGCGGCGTTCTCGAAAATACTCTGCAACGCCTGGCCGAACAGGATCCGCTGACCGGCATCGCCAACCGTCAGGGTTTTCAGACCCTGCTGGCGGCGCGCCTCGCGGAAAACGACGGGCGCGGTCTGGCCCTCGGGCATCTCGATCTCGACAACTTCCGTCACGCCAACGACGCCCTCGGCCATCAGGCTGGCGATCGCCTGATCCTGCAAGTCGTTGCGCGGTTGAAAAGCCAGCTCGAGGCCGGTGATCAATTGGCGCGGCTGGGCAGCGACGAATTTGCCCTGTTGATCGATACCCGTCGTGCGCCGCAACGCGCCGAGTGGATGGCCGAACGCATCACCGAAGCCTTGTCCGAGCCGTATTGGGTCGATGGCGAAAGCCTGTTGATCGGCTCCAGCCTCGGCATCGCCCATGCCCGTGCGCAGGGCGGTGCCGACCCGCTGATGTGGCACGCGCACATCGCCATGCAGCAGGCCAAGAGCACGCAGGGCTGCACCTTCCATATCTTCAACGAACGCATCAACCGCAACGCGCGGAGCATGGCCGACCTCGAAAGCGAGCTGCGCCGGGCCTTGCGCCGTGATGAGCTGGAACTGCACTACCAGCCACGGCTGAATCTTGCAGACGGGCAGATCGTCGGCCTCGAAGCCCTGGTGCGCTGGCGTCATGGCGAACGCGGTCTGCTGCCGCCGAGCGAATTCGTGCCGCTGGCCGAGCAGAGCGGTCTGATCGTGCCGCTGGGCTACTGGGTGATTTCCCGCGCCCTGCGTGACATGCAGGCGCTGCGTGAGCGCGGGCTGCCGGCGCTGCACATGGCGATCAACCTGTCGTTTCGCCAGTTTCAGGACAGCCAGTTGCTGCCGACGCTCAGTCGGCTGATTGCCGAGCGTGGGGTCGAGGCGCAGTGGCTGGAATTTGAACTGACCGAAACCGCCGTCATGCGCCGCAGCGATCTGGTCAAACAGACCATGGACGCCCTCGGCCGTCTCGGCGTGCGTTTCTCGCTGGATGATTTTGGCACCGGTTTCTCCTCGTTCGTGCACCTCAACAGTCTGCCGATCACCTTGCTGAAGATCGACAAAAGCTTTGTCGGCGGCATGGAGCAGCGCGAAGAGAATCGCAAACTGGTGCACGCGATGATCAACCTCGCGCACAACCTGCATCTGGAAGTGGTGGCCGAAGGGGTGGAAACACCGGAGCAACTTGAACTGCTGCGCGGGTTTGGCTGTGATCAGGTGCAGGGGTATCTGATCAGCCGGCCGTTGCCGTTGGCGGAACTGGTGGAGTACCTGACGTTTGGTGCCAGCCAGCAAAGTCTGGTTGAGGCCATTTAAAAGATCGCAGCCTTCGGCAGCTCCTACACAGATCCCTGTAGGAGCTGCCGAAGGCTGCGATCTTTTGATCTTAATCTGCGCGAACAGCCTCAAACCTCTGTGACACAGGCTCCAGCCGAATCATCCGCTTCATCTTCCATTCAAACGCCAGCGTCAAACTCACCGCCGCACACGCCAACCCCAGCGCCAGCCCCCACCAGACGCCAGTCGGCCCCCAATGCAGGTGAAACGCCATCCACCACGCCGCCGGCGCGCCGATCAGCCAGTAGCAGCCGAGCCCGACCAGAAACGTGGTTTTCGCGTCTTTGAGCCCACGGATACAGCCCATGGCGATGGTCTGCGTACCGTCGAACAGCTCGAACCACGCGGCCACCGCCAACAGGCTTACGGCCAGACGAATCACCTCGGCAAACGCCGGGTCGTTATGGTCGAGGAACAGCCCGACCAGTTGATTCGGCAGCAGCCAGAACACCATGGCGAAACCCAGCATCACCACCGCACCAAAGACGATGCCGACCCGCCCGGACATCCGCGCATCGCTCAGTTGCCCGGCGCCGTAATGCTGGCCGACGCGCATGGTGATCGCATACGACATGCCCGCCGGCACCATGAACGCCACCGAAACGATCTGCAGGGCGATCTGGTGCGCGCCCAACTGCGTGCTGCCCATGGTGCCCATGCACAGCGCGGCGAAGGCGAACAAGCCGACCTCCACGGCGTAGGTGCCGCCAATCGGCAGGCCGAGGCGCCACAGTTCTTTCAGGTACTGACGATTTGGTCGCGACAGGCCGGCGCGCAATGGGTAGGCGTCGTAGGCCGGATGCCGGCGGATGTGCCAGGCCAGCGCCAGCGCCATGCAATTGGCCACAATCGCGGTGACCAGACCGATGCCGGTCAGCCCCAGTTTCGGCAGACCGAACATGCCGGTGATCAACGCGTAGTTGAGCAGGAAGTTGGCCACGGTGCCGCCGAGGCTGATGACCATTACCGGTGTCGCCCGGCCGATCGCACTGGTGAAGCCGCGCAGGGCCATGAAACTCAGATAGCCGGGCAGGGCGAAGGGCAGGGCGATGAGGAATTGCCCGGCGGCGTTGACGTTGGTTTCGGTCTGGCCGAACAGCAGCAACACCGGTTTCAGATTCCACAGCAGCAGCCCGGCGCCCAGCGCCATCAGCCACGCCAGCCACAACCCGGCCTGGGTCAGGCGTGCCGCGCCGATGATGTCGCCGGCGCCCTGACGGATCGCCACCAGGGTGCCGACCGCCGCGATCACGCCGATGCAGAAAATCGACACGAACGAATAGCTCGCCGCGCCAAGACCGCCACCGGCCAGCGCTTCGGGACTCAGGCGCGCCATCATCAGGGTGTCGGTCAGCACCATCAGCATGTGCGCCAACTGTGAAGCGATCAACGGCCCTGCCAGCCGCAGGATGGCCCAGAGTTCGGTACGCACGGGATGCTGCATGGTCATCACCATTCATAAAAAGAGGGAACAGGGAACCGTCGATTCTCGGCGCTTAAACGCTTTCGCACAAAGGGATAAAAAGGATGGGTGGCATGATTAAAACTCATCCTGAGCAGATTCTGCTAAGTTGGCCACAACCCGCTATAGGAGCTTTCTGAATGTCCCGTCGTCTTCCTCCCTTGTATGCCCTGCGCGCATTCGAAGCGGCGGCGCGGCACAGTTCGTTCACCCGCGCCGCCGAAGAGCTGTCGATTACCCAGAGTGCGGTGAGTCGGCACATTCGCACGCTTGAAGAGCATTTCGCCTGCAAGCTGTTTCATCGCAGCGGACGCAACCTGCAACTGACCGAGTCAGCGCGCATGCTGTTGCCGGGGATCCGTGACGGTTTTGCGGCCCTAGAGCGCGCTTGCAACACCTTGCGCGCCGAAGACGACATCCTGCGCATGAAAGCGCCGTCGACCCTGACCATGCGCTGGTTGCTGGCGCGGCTCAGTCGCTTTCGTCATCTGCAACCGGGCAACGAAGTGCAACTGACCAGCGCCTGGATGGATGTGGACTCGGTGGATTTCAACAATGAACCGTTCGACTGCGCCGTGCTGCTGAGTGACGGGCATTTTCCGCCGGACTGGGAGGCCAGCCTGTTGTTTCCGGAAGAGCTGATTCCAGTGGGTGCGCCGAATCTGCTGAATGACCAGCCGTGGGATGTCGCACGCCTGGCCTCCACCGAACTGCTGCACCCGACCCCGGACCGGCGCGACTGGCGCAGTTGGCTGGAGCACATGGGCCTGTCCGATCAGGTGTCGCTCAAGGGCGGGCAGGTGTTCGATACCCTGGAATTGGGCATGATCGCCGCCGCCCGAGGCTACGGTGTGTCGATGGGCGATCTGCTGATGGTCGCCGAGGATGTCGCGCAGGGACGCTTGAGTCTGCCGTGGCCGACTGCCGTCGCCAGCGGACTGAATTATTACCTGGTGTGGCCAAAAACCCGTCCGGGAGGTGAACGTTTGCGCCGTCTCAGCGACTTCCTGCAAGGCGAAGTGCGCGCCATGGCGTTGCCGGTGGTCAAGCGCTTGAGCTGAAACGTTCGAGCCCGCACAATGCCGGCCTCGGGCCATAACCCCGCTATTTACTCAAGTATTCGCATTCACCGCCGAAAATGAGCATGTGGAACCGCCGTGCCGGTTGCCACGATTCACCCCCATTATTAGAACATTCCGAGCAATTGCTGCGATCAGGGAGGATCCGGTGGCTCGGCCAGGAGCTGTCCATGTCTCAACCTCGTGCCCGGATCGCCTCGCAGCTGGGTCTTGCGCTCGCCGTGATTCTTGCGATTGTCATCAGTGGCAGTACGGTGTTCGCCCTGCGTTCGCTGGATACCGCCAACCTTGCCACCCGTGAAGAACACCTCGCCAGTGAGGCGCGACTGCTGGCCGACCAGTTGAGTACCTTCCACGGCACGCTGCGCGAAAGCACCCAGCGTCTGAGCGGGTTGTTCGAAAAGCGCTTCAGTGCCGGCCTGAGCATTCACCCGGATGAACCGGTGAGTGTCGCTGGCACCCAGACGCCGGGCCTGCACCTGGGCAGCGAAGTGTTGAACAACAACTTCAAGGAAGTCGACGAGTTCAAGCAGATGACCGCTGGGGTCGCCACCCTGTTCGTGCGCAGCGGCGAAGACTTCGTCCGCGTCAGCACTTCCCTGACCAAGCAGGACGGCACTCGTGCGATCGGCACCTTGCTCGACCACGCCCACCCGGCCTATGCGAAGTTGATGGCAGGCCAAGGTTATGTCGGTCGCGCCTTGCTGTTCGACCGCTCCTACATGACTCAGTACACGCCAGTGCTCGACGGCAGCGGCAAGGTGATTGCGGTGCTGTTCGTCGGCTTCGACTACACCGATGCGCAGAACGCCCAGTTCGCCAACCTCAAGCGCTTCCGTATCGGTCAGAACGGTTCGCTGGCGTTGCTCGATGAGCAAAACAAATGGCTGGTCGCCCCGGCCGGTGTGCAAGCGCTGGATCAGGCCGTTCCGGTGATCAAGCGGCTGGCGGCGAAACCGGGCAAGGGTGAGTTCTGGAGCGACACCGCTGAAGACTTCTACAGCATTGCCGTACCGTTCGACGGCGGGCCGTGGTCGGTGGTGGCGAGCATGCCGAAAGCCGAGATTCGCGCGGTGACCTGGAGCGTCGGCACCCAACTCGCCATCGGCAGCCTGCTGGCGATGCTGATCGCGGTGGGGGCGGCGATGTGGCTGCTGCGCAGCAAGCTGCAACCGCTGGGCGACCTGGTGCGTCAGGCCGAAGCGCTGGGCGCCGGTGATCTGAGCGTGCGCCTGAACGTAGCGAGCAACGACGAAATCGGTCAGCTGTCGCGCGCGTTCAACCAGATGAGCCAGGCGCTGTCGACGATGGTCGAGCACATCCGTCGTTCTTCGGAAGAGGTCAACAGCCGCGCACAGGCGCTGTCCGGTTTGTCCGGCGGCGCGTACGAAGGCATGGAACAGCAGTCCGGCGAAATCACCAGCATGGCCGGCGCAGTTGAAGAGTTCAGCGCCACCTCGCTGAACATCGCCGACAACATGGGCGCGACCCAGCGTCTGGCCCAGGAAAACGCTCAGCAAACGCAGATCGGTCGCAGCTCGATGGAAGAAGCGTCGTCCTCGCTGGAGCAAATCGCTGGCGCATTGAACACCACGGCCACCGTGATCAACACCCTCGGTCAGCGCTCCCAGGAAATCGGCGGCATTGTCAGCGTGATCACCTCGATCGCCGAACAGACCAACCTGCTGGCGCTCAACGCGGCCATCGAAGCAGCGCGTGCTGGTGAACAGGGCCGTGGTTTTGCCGTGGTCGCTGATGAGGTGCGTAACCTGGCTTCGCGCACCCGTCAGGCCACTGATGAAATTTCCGGGATGATTCACAGCATCCAGCAGGAAACCGGCAACGCCATCAGCACCATGGAGCAGGGCAACCTGCTGATGCAGGAAGGCCTGTCGCGTAACGCCAATGTTGCCTCGGCGCTGGCGCGGATCGACGAGCAGAGCCGCTCGGCGGGGCAGCAGTTTGCCGCGATTACAACGGCGACGCAGGAGCAGAGCAGTACCGCCACCTTGCTCAGCAGCAATCTGCAGAGCATTGCGCTGGCCAACAGTGAGCAGCGTGAGGTGGTGTCGAACCTCGCGGTCACCGCCAAGGAGCTGGAGAAGCTGGCGGCGGACTTGCGTTCCGAGGTTGATCGCTTCCGTTGATACAGCCTTGATATAGCTTTCGCGAGCAAGCTCGCTCCCACAGTTTCCGGCGTGAATCACAGATTCTGTGAACACCCGAGATCCCTGTGGGAGCGAGCTTGCTCGCGAATGGATCCCCGCCAATTCTTGGTAAATCACACGATCGCAAGCTCCATTGCACTTGCTGAAACGTTTCCGCAGCGCTATAAAAATGGCACAACTCCAATAAAGGCTGCTGCCATGACCCCGCTCAAACTCGCCGTTGCACTCGGCGCACTCTCTGCTGCTTCCCACGCCATGGCGTGGGATTACGTACTCCTCGATACCAACAAGCCCGCGCAAAACTGGAGCATTACCAGTGAGCAACTCGGGGTGAAAACCGCCAAGCCTTTCTCCGTGAGTCTGCGAACCTTGCACGGCGGACGTCAGGAAGGTGTCAGCATCGTCGATATCGATAACGGCACGATGAAACTCTCGGTGGTGCCGACCCGCGGCATGAATGTCTTGCAGGCGTCGGTCGGTAACGTGCGTATGGGTTGGGATTCGCCGGTCAAGGAAGTGGTCAACCCGGCCTTCATTGAACTCAATGGGCGCGGTGGCCTGGGCTGGCTGGAGGGCTTCAACGAGCTGGTAACCCGCTGCGGTTACGAATGGGTCGGCCATCCCGGCATCGACAATGGCGAGTTGCTGACTCTGCACGGGCGCGCCGCCAACATCCCGGCCAGCAGCGTTACCCTGCACATTGATGAGAAGCCGCCGTACGCCATCAGCCTGCGCGGCGAACTGAAGGAGCAGGCCTTCAAGAAAGTCGACTTCTCGGTCGTCACTGAGCTTGTCACCGAGCCGGGCAGCGTGCGCTTTGCCCTCAACGATACGCTGACTAACAACGGCGATTATCCGAAGGAATACCAGGCGCTGTATCACAGCAACTTCAGCACGCCGTTCCTCGAGCAGGGTGCACGGTTCGCGGCGCCGGTGAAACAGGTCTCGCCATTCAACGACAAGGCCAAAGCCGAGTTGACAGATTGGCAGACATATCGTGGTCCAACCAAGGACTACGACGAAACCGTCTATAACGTCGTGCCCTACGCCGACGCCCAAGGTGAAACCCTGACTGTTTTGCACAACAAGGCTGGCAGCCTCGGTGTCTCTGTTGGCTTCAATACTCAACAGCTGCCAGTGTTTTCCCTGTGGAAAAACACCGACACCCAAGGGCAGGGCTATGTCACGGGCCTTGAGCCAGGCACCAGCTTTTCCTACAACCGCCACTATCAGCGTCCGTTGAATCTGGTGCCGACCATTGCGCCAAAGGCCAGCCAACAGTTTCAGATCAGCTACAGCCTGCTGGCAGACAAAGGTGCTGTGGATAATGCGTTGAAGCGCGTGAGCGAAATCCAGGCCGGACGTGACACCGAAGTGCGGCAGACGCCGCTGGTGGATCTGACCGAGCATTAAGGCGTCGCCGGCCGATACTGCAGCGCCTCGGCCAGATGCTCACGGCTGATTGCATCGACTTGCTCAAGGTCTGCCAGGGTTCTGGCGACTTTGAGCAAACGATGGGCTGAGCGCAGTGACAAGGTCAGCCGTTCACAGGCTGATTCCAGCCATTTCTCATCGGCTTTGGATAACTGGCAGTGCCGCTTCAAGCCTGGCAGATCGAGGAACGCATTGGCACAACGCTGACGCTTTTGCTGGCGTTCCCGCGCCTCGGCCACCACGGCTGCCGCACTGGCGCTGTCCTCGCCTGGCTTCACTGCCGGATTCAACGCCGTCGCTTCCCGCGCCACCGTCAGGTGCAGATCGATCCGATCCAGCAACGGCCCAGATAGCTTGTTGCGGTAGCGCTGCACCATGTCCGGTGTACACGAGCACTTGCCGCTCGGCTCGCCAAGATATCCACAGGGACAAGGATTCATTGCCGCCACCAACTGGAAACGCGCGGGAAAGCGCACGCGATCCTTGGCTCGGGCAATCACGATATGCCCGGATTCCAGCGGCTCGCGCAGTACCTCCAACACCTTGCGATCAAATTCCGGAAGCTCGTCGAGAAACAGCACACCGTGGTGGGCGAGGGTGATCTCGCCGGGTTGCGGTTTCGAGCTGCCACCGACCAGCGCCGGTCCCGATGCAGAATGGTGCGGTTGACGGAATGGTCGCTGCGGCCAATGGGTCAGTGGCACGCCGCTGGCGACCGATTGAATCGCCGCCACTTCCAGCGCCTCGCATTCGGAGAGTGGCGGCAGCAGGCCCGGCAAACGACTCGCCAACAAGGTCTTGCCCGTTCCCGGCGGCCCACTGAACAACAGGTTATGCGCGCCCGCCGCCGCAATCAGCAGCGCCCGTTTCGCGGCCATCTGCCCTTGTACTTCGTTGAGGTCGGGATAAGGTTTCGCCGCATGGATCAGCCCGTCCGAGACATAAGGCTCGACCGGCGTATGCCCGTTGAAATGCGCCACCGCCTCGAGCAGATGATCCACCGCAAATACTTTTAACCCCGACGCCAGGCAAGCCTCCTCGGCATTCGCCCGCGGCACCACCAGTGCCCGCCCGGCCTTGCGCGCCGCCAGTGCCGCCGGCAACACCCCGCGTACCGGACGCACAGCGCCGGACAACGCCAATTCACCAAGGCATTCCACCTCATCCAGCGTCAGACACGGCACCTGCACACTCGCCGACAGAATCCCCAAGGCAATCGCCAGATCAAACCGCCCGCCGTCCTTGGGCAAGTCCGCCGGCGCCAGATTCAAGGTGATCCGCCGCGCCGGAAACTGCAGCCCGGAATTGATGATCGCGCTGCGCACCCGGTCCTTGCTCTCCTTCACCGCCGCCTCGGGCAGCCCGACCATGGTCAGCGACGGCAGACCGTTGGCCAGATGAACTTCGACAGTGACAGCGGGAGCATCCACGCCAATCTGGGCGCGACTGTGGACGATGGAGAGGGACATGGTCGTTCCTTGAGCTGAATCGGGGGGCCGCTTCCTGCGGGTTTTTGAAGGGTAGTTGGGGAAGGACGATCAGGCGGGAGCGAACTTTCACTGAATGTTGCGGGAAAGTAATCAACCAATTTCGAGGCGAAAAAAAACCGCCTTGAGTAGACGGTTTTCAGTTTGCAGGCTTCGGTGAGGCCAAGGCCTGCGTATCCTTTGCGGACACACTCACGTGGGGTCAGGTTATGCATGTTTGCTCATTGGCGCAAGTATCAGATGGGCGTGAAAGAGGGCAACGGTCCTGTTGCTAGCGCCTCCTAACGACTTGATACAAGTTGTTTAAATCGCTTTCTAAGGGCGGTCATAAAATCCGCAATGACGATGCCCACTCATGAAGTATTCGCGAAGTGTGGCCGGGAGCGTAAAGACTTCATGTTCCTCGACACGGTGTGAGACCCGTGCCGGTGCTGTATTCGGGGAACCCACACCCGGCCGCCTTAGCGGACATACTCACGTGTAGTCCCGAAGGTGTTCGTACGCCGGAAAGTGCATCGGAGGTTTGGCCCCACGCAAGGAGGGCCAAAGTATGTCTAAGTTTCTTAAACATATGTGGCGCCTCGTCAGAATCGCGTTATGGGCTTTTCGCCTGTACGAGTTTCTGCGAGACCGTTGGAATAATTCGTTGTAGAGGATTGGTCTGACGGAAACCGCTCCTGCCTCGGCAGGAGCGGTTTGATTTCTTTCGCAAATTTCAAGGCATTTGGCTCAGGGTCTGCAGACTTACTCGGCCGGCGGCGTCAGCTTGGCTTCCAGCTCTGCGACTTTCGCCTCAAGGCTTTCGAGGCGAGCGCGGGTGCGGGCCAACACAACCATCTGACTGTCAAATTCTTCGCGGCTGACCAGGTCGAGTTTGCTGAACGCACTCTGCAGCAGCATCTTGAACTGGCTTTCGATTTCGGCTTTGGGCAGCGGGGTGTCGCCGCTGAACAGGCGGGAGGCGGTGCCGCTCAGGGCGTCGAGGAAGTCTTTGGGCGCGAGCATGGAATGTGTCCTGTAAACAGTGGCGGGCAGTGTATCACGCAGTGTCTATAGTCATTGACGCAGGCACGGATGCACGCTTTTCGCGCAGGCGGACGGACGGCAACGCACCGTTGTTGTGCGTAACCGTCGGGGCTTTTTTGCGCGGGCGCCTGCGGCAGCGGCCAAGAGATTGAAATCAGAGGAATTTGGCGAGATGGCAAGCTTTCTGCTTAGTCGGTAGTGACCCATGCACTGATGCAGTCGCTGTGACGAATGCAGTGCGGCAGGCGGGACGGGGAGTTTCGTCGGCAGCGGTTAGCTGGCGTCAGTCGGGCAGGTAGGGCCGACGATGCGTTACAAAGCCAGGCACTGCGCTTAGACTTGAGTCGGGTTTGTTTTCCTGGGGCAAGTCCACCAATTCGGGAGAGAGTTTCATGAAGCTAGTCACTGCCATCATCAAGCCGTTCAAGTTGGACGACGTGCGCGAGTCGCTGTCCGAAATCGGCGTGCAGGGCATTACCGTTACTGAAGTCAAAGGCTTCGGCCGGCAGAAGGGTCACACCGAGCTGTATCGCGGCGCGGAGTATGTGGTCGATTTTCTGCCCAAGGTGAAAATCGACGTTGCCATCGACGACAAGGATCTGGATCGGGTTATCGAGGCGATAACCAAGGCTGCCAACACCGGCAAGATCGGTGACGGCAAGATCTTCGTGGTCAATCTGGAACAGGCGATCCGCATCCGTACCGGCGAAACCGATACCGACGCGATCTAAACGCCGCCACAAACCCAACGCCCCAGGAGAAAACAATATGACTCTGCGTAAATTCGCAGGGCTAGGCGCCCTGTTGTCCATCGTAATGCCCGGCCTGGCTATGGCGGCAGATCCGGTGGCGCCTCCAGTCCTCAATTCCGGCGACACCGCCTGGATGCTGACCTCCACAGCCCTCGTGCTGTTCATGACCATTCCAGGCCTGGCGCTGTTCTACGGCGGCATGGTGCGCTCGAAAAACATTCTTTCGGTGATGATGCAGTGCTTCGCCATTACCGGTCTGATCAGCGTTCTGTGGGTCATTTATGGCTACAGCATTGCGTTCGACACCACCGGCATGGAGCAGGGCGTCGTCAACTTCAACTCGTTCTTCGGCGGCATGGGCAAGGCGTTCCTCGCCGGGGTCACGCCTTCAAGCCTGACCGGTCCCGCGGCGCTGTTCCCGGAGGCGGTGTTCGTCACCTTCCAGATGACTTTCGCGATCATCACCCCGGCACTGATCGTCGGTGCGTTCGCCGAGCGAATGAAATTTTCCGCGATGCTGATCTTCATGGGCGTCTGGTTCACCCTCGTCTATGCGCCGATCGCACACATGGTCTGGTCCGGTAATGGCGGCCTGCTGTGGGACTGGGGCGTACTCGACTTCGCGGGCGGCACCGTGGTGCATATCAACGCCGGTATCGCCGGTCTGGTCGCGTGCTTGGTACTGGGCAAGCGCAAAGGCTTCCCGACCACCCCGATGGCGCCGCACAACCTCGGTTACACCCTGATGGGCGCGGCGATGCTGTGGGTCGGCTGGTTCGGCTTCAACGCCGGTTCCGCCGCAGCCGCCAACGGCACTGCCGGCATGGCGATGCTGGTCACTCAGATTGCAACCGCTGCAGCGGCTCTGGGCTGGATGTTCGCGGAGTGGATCACTCACGGCAAACCAAGCGCTCTGGGCATTGCTTCGGGTGTGGTTGCCGGTCTGGTGGCGATCACTCCGGCTGCGGGCACCGTTGGCCCGATGGGCGCACTGGTGATCGGTCTGGCGGCAGGCGTGGTGTGCTTCTTCTGTGCCACCACCCTGAAACGCAAACTTGGCTATGACGACTCCCTGGATGCCTTCGGCGTACACGGTATCGGCGGTATTCTCGGGGCGATCCTCACCGGTGTGTTCGCTGCACCGTCGCTGGGTGGCTTCGGCACAGTCACCGACATCGCCGCTCAAGTATGGATTCAGTGCAAAGGTGTCGGCTTCACGGTGATCTACACCGCAATCGTCACCTTCATCATCCTCAAGGTCCTGGACGCCGTGATGGGTCTGCGTGTGGCCGAGGAAGAAGAGGCTGTGGGTCTGGACCTGGCACAACACAACGAACGCGGCTACAACCTGTAAGTACGCGCATCGAAAAAACTTGCCCGGCTTGCCGGGCATTTTTTTGTCTGGAATTTGTCATTCAGGTGGTGGCTGAAAGGATTTTTCGTACGGCTTTGGTCGTGTTTACGACAAGCGTTTTTCTGCGGCCAATCGCTTACATCATTGCAGGAATATTAGGGCCTTTGTTTTTTCCCAGAGCGCGCTAGAATGCGCCCCGAACGTGCGGAGAACTGTATGTGGCAACAGACTCTGATAACCCTGCGGGCACGGCCCCGGGGCTTTCATCTGGTAACGGACGAGTTACTCGCCGGCCTGCCTGAACTCAAGGCGTGCCGGATCGGTCTGTTGCATTTGTGGCTGCAGCATACCTCGGCGTCGTTGACCATCAACGAGAACGCCGATCCGGCGGTCCGTCGCGACTTCGAACGATTTTTCAATCGTCTGATCCCACAAGGAACAGACGGCTATGAGCATAACGACGAAGGCCTGGACGACCTCCCGGCGCACTTCAAGGCCAGCGTGCTTGGCTGCCAGATCAGTCTGCCGGTTTCGGCAGGTCGTCTGGCACTGGGAACCTGGCAAGGCGTTTATCTGGGCGAGCACCGTGATCATGGCGGTGCGCGTAAAGTCCTCGCCACCCTGCACGGTGAAGGGGCGTAAACCGTTGGTCACCAGCGGTTACCGATTTTTTTCCGGCGACTTTCGACAGTCGCCAAAGCTGGTCTATAACTAATCTGCTTTTCGCAAGTCATGAGGTAGAACATGAGCGACGATGATCTGGAAAACGACGACCTCGAAGTAGGCGACGAAGACGAGGCCGAGGAAGGCCTGGAAGCAGCAGCGGAAGACGTTGCTGACGACGATGGCGGTGACGATACGCCGGCCCCGGCTGCCAAAGGCAAAGCCAAGGCTGCGGTGTCGGTAGACGAGTTGCCGAGCATCGAAGCCAAGAACAAGGAGCGTGACGCCCTGGCCAAGGCCATGGAAGAATTCCTTGCGCGCGGCGGCAAGGTGCAGGAAGTGGAGGCCAACGTGGTCGCCGATCCGCCCAAGAAGCCGGACAACAAGTACGGCAGCCGCCCTATCTGAGGCGTGCTACCTGCTTGCTGAAAAAGCCCGCCGTCGCTGCGGGCTTTTTCATGCCTGAAACAAAAGCGCTCGTTCACTGCGATATTGTGGCGAGGGAGCTTGCTCCCGCTGGGTCGCGAAGCGACCCCAAAATCTGCAGGCGCAGTTTTTCAGGAATATTGTGTTGGCTGGTTTTACGACTGCTGCGCAGCCGAGCGGGAGCAAGCTCCCTCGCCACAAAAAAAGGTTGTGTGTCAGCTGGAGGTGGCATTCCAGCGGGCGAGCACTGCCGGCAAATCGGTCAGGCTGCGGATCTCCGCATCCGGCAGCCGCTCGGCTTCCCAGACCTTGCCCGTGGGGTTGAACCAGACCGCGCGCATGCCGGCCTGCTGCGCCCCGGCAATGTCATCGCCTGGATGATCACCAATGTGCACGGCCGCTTCAGCACTCACGCCACCACGCTGCAACGCCTCCTGAAACAGACGCGCGTCCGGTTTGGCGATACCGATGTCTTCAGCGCACAAGGCAAACTTGAAGTAATCCGCCAGCCCCAACCGGCGCACGTCGGCGTTGCCGTTGGTGACCACGCCGAGGGCGTAATGATTGGCGAGGATTTCCAGGGTCGGTTCGACCTCCGGGAACACTTCGATCTGATGCCGTGCATGCAAAAACACCTCAAAACTCTTGTCCGCCAGCTCGGAAGCTTCGCCATGGGCATAGCCAGCGTCTTCCAGTGCGTGGAACAACACCCGTCGGCGCAACGCACTGATGCGATGCTTGAGGCCCGGTTCGCTGGCCAGAACCCGCTCCCGGATCGCCCACAGATGCTCCACCGGCACTGCGCCCAGGTTCGGTGCGTGTTCGCTCAGCCATTGGCGCAATACCGCTTCGGCGCTAACGATCACCGGGGCGGTGTCCCACAGGGTGTCGTCGAGGTCGAAGGTGATCAACTGGATATTCATGAATCGTCGCCTTTGCTGCGTTTGGCCCGTGGGTGGGCGCTGTCGTAGACCGCCGCCAGGTGCTGGAAGTCCAGGTGGGTGTAGATCTGCGTGGTCTTGATGTCCGAGTGGCCGAGCAGTTCCTGCACCGCGCGCAGGTCCTGCGAGGACTCCAGCAAGTGGCTGGCGAAAGAGTGCCGCAGCATGTGCGGGTGCAAGTTCTGCCCCAGCTCGCGCTCGCCGGCCAGTTTCACCCGCACCTGAATCGCCCGTGGGCCGAGGCGCCGACCTCGCTGGCTGACGAATACGGCGTCGTCGGCCGGGTTGGTCATGGCTCGCAGCGGCAGCCATTGCTCCAGTGCTTCGCGCGCCTTTTTGCCGACCGGCAGCAGGCGGGTCTTGCTGCCCTTGCCGAGCACCTGAACCATGCCGTCGGCCAGATCCAGCTGATCGAGATTGAGCCCGGTCAGCTCGGACAGGCGCAGGCCCGAGGAATAGAACAGTTCGAGAATCGCCTGATCACGACGAGCGAGAAAGTCGTCCTCGACCGCACCTTCCAGCAGTTGCAACGCACGGTCAGTGTCGAGGGTTTTTGGCAGGCGCCGTTCACCTTTTGGCGGCGCCAGACCGGTCGCCGGGTCGTGGTCGCACAGACCTTCGCGATTCAGATAGTGATAGAGCCCGCGCACCGCCGAAAGCAATCGGGCGAGACTGCGTGACGACTGACCCTGCGCATGCAGTCGGGCGATCAGGCTGCGTAGACGCTGAATATCCAGCGCCGCCCAACTGCCGATATTCTGCTTGATGCACCAGCCGAGGACTTTATCGAGGTCGCGGCGGTAGGCCGACAGGGTGTGCGGCGACACCTGTCGCTCACTGCGCAAGTGTTCGCAGTAAGCGTCCAGTTGCCGTTCCATGTTCAGCGTACCGAGCGCAGGGAGCTGTTGACCCGTGGCAGCACGCGGCCCATGACTTCGGCGATGTAGCTGAGGAACAGCGTACCGACCGAACTCTTGTAATGCTGCGGATCACGGCTGGCGATTGCGAGAATGCCGTGGATGCCTTGATGGCTGACCGCGACCACCGCTGTGGAGCCGATCTGCTTGCGCTGTTCTTCGCCGAACAGGAAGTCCAGTTCATGTTCACGCAGAGTGCCGCTGACGCTCTTGCCTTCGGTGAGCAGCCCGCCGATCGCGGTTTGCGCGTCGGCGTGGGTGACCCAGCGGCCGACCGGTGCCGGGTTGTCGCCGAGCAGGATCAGGCTGACAAAAGGCACCTGAAAGTCCTGGCGCAGGCTGTCTTCGACGCTGATCACCACATCTTCCAGACTGGCGGCATCCATCAGGGACAGGATCAGGCGACGGGTCTTGTCGAACAGCCGGTCGTTGTCGCGGGCGACGTCCATCAACTGCGAGAGACGATGACGCATCTCGATGTTGCGGTCGCGCAGGATGCTCATCTGCCGTTCGACCAGCGATACGGTGTCACCGCGCTGATGAGGAATGCGCATGGCAGGCAGCAGTTCTTCGTGCTCGACGAAGAAGTCCGGATGAGCCTCCAGGTATGCGGCAACCGCTGCCGCCTCCAGGCTCTCGGACGCTGATTCGTCGGACTGTCGGGCGGGTACCTGAGGCTTATCGGTCATGGCTTCTGCTCACTCAAAGACGCACTTGTCCTTCGTATACACGCACTGCCGGGCCGGTCATCAGCACCGGTTGGCCAGGGCCTGCCCATTCAATGGACAGACGCCCGCCGGGCAGGTCGATCAACAGCGGCGAATCCATCCACCCCTGGCTGATGGCCGCGACAGCCGCGGCGCAAGCGCCGGTGCCGCAGGCCTGGGTTTCCCCGGCGCCGCGTTCCCAGACGCGCAACTGCGCGCGGTTGCGGTCGATGACCTGGATGAAACCGACATTGACCCGTGCCGGGAAGCGCGGGTGGTGTTCGATTTTCGGCCCCAGTTCATGCACCGGTGCGTTGTTGATGTCCTGCACGCGCAATACGGCGTGCGGGTTGCCCATCGACACGGCGGCCAGTTCGACCGTGGTGCCGTCGACTTCCAGCTGATAGCTGCTGGCCTGCGCCGGCGCGTCGAACGGAATGTCCGCCGGCACCAGACGCGGCGCGCCCATGTTCACCCCGATCTGGCCGTCGTTACGCACGTCCAGCTCGATGATGCCGCCCTTGGTCTCGACGCGAATCTGCCGCTTGGCGGTCAGGCGCTTGTCCAGAACGAAGCGGGCGAAGCAGCGTGCACCGTTGCCGCACTGTTCCACTTCCGAGCCATCGGAGTTGAAGATCCGGTAGCGGAAATCCACGTCCGGGTTGCTCGGCGCTTCGACGATCAGCAACTGGTCGAAACCGATACCGGTGTGCCGGTCGCCCCATTGCTTGGCGTGCTTGGGCTGAATATGCGCGTGCTGGCTGACCAGGTCGAGAACCATGAAGTCATTGCCCAGGCCGTGCATTTTGGTAAAACGCAGCAGCATGGGTTACTCCGGCAGCAGGCTTTCGCCGGCAAACAGCTCGGCCACGGTTTCGCGGCGGCGCACTTCAAAAACCTGATCACCGTCTACCAACACTTCAGCGGCACGGCCACGGGTGTTGTAGTTGGAACTCATCACGAAGCCGTAGGCCCCGGCCGAATGCACGGCCAGCAGGTCGCCTTCTTCCAGCGCCAGCTCACGATCCTTGGCGAGGAAATCGCCGGTTTCGCAGATCGGGCCGACGATGTCGTATTTGCGCGCAGCGGAGTCACGCGGTTTGATCGCAGTGACGTCCATCCAGGCCTGATACAGCGCCGGGCGGATCAGGTCGTTCATCGCCGCGTCGACGATGGCGAAATCCTTGTGTTCGGTGTGCTTGAGGTACTCGACCTGGGTCAGCAGCACGCCAGCGTTGGCGACGATGAAGCGGCCCGGTTCGAACACCAGCGCCAGGTCACGCCCGTTCAGACGCTCGCGTACGGCCTTGATGTAGTCGCCGGCCAGTGGCGGCTCTTCATCGCGATACCGCACGCCCAGGCCACCACCGAGATCGATGTGGCGCAGGTGGATGCCGCAATCGCCGAGGCGGTCGACCAGATCCAGCAGACGGTCGAGAGCATCGAGGAACGGCGGCAAAGTGGTCAGTTGCGAGCCGATGTGGCAGTCGACGCCGATCACTTCCAGGTTCGGCAGATGCGCGGCACGCACGTACACGTCTTCGGCGTCGGCAATGGCGATGCCGAACTTGTTCTCTTTGAGACCGGTGGAAATGTACGGGTGGGTGCCGGCGTCGACGTCCGGGTTGACGCGCAGCGAGACCGGGGCGCGAACACCCAGCTCGGCAGCCACGACTTGCAGGCGCTCGAGTTCGTCAGTGGATTCGACGTTGAAGCAGTGCACGCCGACTTCCAGCGCGCGACGCATGTCGTCACGGGTCTTGCCGACGCCGGAGAACACGATCTTGTCGGCACTGCCGCCAGCGGCCAGTACACGTTCCAGTTCGCCACGGGAAACGATATCGAAACCGGCGCCGAGACGGGCCAGGACATTCAGCACGCCGAGGTTGGAGTTGGCCTTGACGGCGTAGCAGACCAGGTGCGGCATGCCGGCCAGGGCATCGGCGTAGGCCAGATACTGGGCTTCGATGTGTGCGCGCGAATAAACATAGGTGGGCGTGCCGAAGCGGTCGGCGATGGCGGACAGCGCCACACCTTCCGCGAACAGCTCCCCGCCACGGTAGTTAAAAGCGTCCATGGCGATCCCTTATTGGTAAACGTCGTGCTTGTGAGCTTTGGACGGCTGCTTCTGCGAAGACTGGGCTTGCTCGGCCGGGTCCTGATCGTCATCCGGCAGGTACAGCGGGCCTTTTTGACCACAGGCCGAAACGAGGCAGGCAACCGCGACGAGCGCAGCAAGGGAAGAGATCAGGCGCTTCATGGCGAAATCCTTGAAAATGCGTTAATTGCGCCGGAGTATACCGGCCACCCGGCAGCTTGCCTATGCGAGGGGGTTTCCGTCCGGCGGGGCTCCCTGAATACGCCTGGAGCCTTGTGGGAGCGAGCCTGCTCGCGAAGAGGCCGGCACATCCGATATGTTTACTGCCAGACACACCGCTATTCGCGAGCAGGCTCGCTCCCACAGGGTTCGGTGTTGATGGGCGGGCAGGCCCTTGGTCGTTATCCTTTGCAATCGGCCGGCAGCGTCCGTATCTTGCGGCGCTTGAGCCTGATCAGACATTTTTTGAGGTTGCCACAATGAGTTTGTCCGAAGCGCGTTTCCACGATCTGGTCGATGCCACCCAGCAGGCGTTGGAAGAGTTGCTGGAGGATCATGCCGACGATATCGAGATCACGGCCGGCATGATGACCATCAAGTTCGATAACGGCAGCCAGTTGATCATCAGTCGCCAGGAGCCGCTGCGTCAGCTGTGGCTGGCAGCGCGTTCCGGTGGATTCCATTTCGACTACGACGAAGAGTCGGGCAAATGGAGTTGCGAGAAGTCCGAAGAGTTGCTCGGTGAAGTGCTGGCTCGTTGTGTCCAGGACCAGGCCGGCCTCGAGCTGGATTTCGAAGAGATCTGATCGTGACCGAGGTTGCCCCGCGCCCACCCAAACCGCTCTACAGCAACGTCAGCCCCGCGGTGCCGTCGCCGTGCACCGGCGTGTGCCGATTGGATGAGCAGAAGGTCTGCCTCGGTTGTGCGCGGCATGTCGAGGACATTCGCGAGTGGCGCTCGGCGGACGATCAACGCCGCCGGATCATCTGCCAGCAGGCTGCCGCACGAAAATCACATGCCTGATCCGATCTGTGGCGAGGGAGCTTGCTCCCGCTCGGCTGCGCAGCAGTCGTAGGAATTTCAGGGCCGCTACGCGCCCCAGCGGGAGCAAGCTCCCTCGCCACAAGGCGTCTCCTCCGGTCTGGAAGGTGACTTGTATATTTTTTGAGCTGTGATAGTGTCCGAACACGCCTCAACCCATCGAGGCCTGGTGAAAACCCCGTCTTTTTTGGCGGGGTTTTGCTTTTTTTGTGTGCAGAAGAAAGGAGTCTGCCCGGATCATGACCGCACCTTCCATCACTCTTACCCGTCTGGACGTGCAACGTCTGGAGCGCTTGATCGACAACCTGAATGAGAAAGACCAGGCTGCGCCGGGCGTGATCGCGCTGCAAACCGAACTGGACCGCGCCGATACACTGGTCGGCCACGATGAAGTGCCCGCCGATGTCGTGACCATGAATTCTCGCGTGCACTGCCGCGAAGAAGGCAGTGGCAAGGATTACCACCTGACGCTGGTCTATCCCAAGGACGCCAACGCCGACGAGGGCAAGATCTCGATCCTCGCACCGGTCGGCAGCGCGCTGCTGGGCCTGAAGGTCGGTCAGCACATCGACTGGCCGGCGCCCGGCGGCAAGACCCTGAAACTGACCTTGCTGGAAGTCGAATCGCAGCCGGCCAACGGCGGTGAATTCCGCGAGTGACCCCGCCTCAGACCTGTTCGAGCGCCTCGTTCAGGGCGCGCTCCAGGTCGGCCTTGTAGCGCAGATACAAATTGCTTGAACTCTGACCATCACCGAGCAGGCCCGAGAGGTCCAGGTCGGTGATGTAGCAGCGATAGCGCTCGGTCTCGCGGCGCTGCTCGACGATTTCCCGGGCGACCACGTGGAACAGCTGATCGCCATGTTCCAGCTCGCTGAATTCTCGTTGATTGCAATACAAGGTGACTTGCACCTCGCCCGGTGCCGCTTTGCCGACGATCGCTTGCACGTCGTAGAACGGTTTGTTGACCGGTGTCTGCGGCGCCGGCCGTGCTTCGACCCGGCGCGCGCGCCCAAGGCCTGAAGGCAATAACTGGTAATACAAGGTGTCGAGGCTGACCGCCGGGCTACCGTCCATCGGCAACAGCGCTTCACGTCGGTACTGGATCGATTGCAGGAAGCGCTGCAGCGGCACCAGCAGGCTCTGTTCGTCGTGATACGGCAGATGCTGCTGCCACAGCGCGTTGAACTCATCCAGCACGTACAGCTCGGCCTGTTGTTCGGTGATCCGGTAGAACACCTGAATCGATTCCGGCTGGCCCATCGGCAGGATCAGCGCGAGATCGTGATCCTCCAGTGCCATCGGGTCCAGGTGCAGCGGGCTGTAGCGCGGTTGTTCTTCGCCCAGATAATCGAGCAATGCCGGCAGCGTGGCGAGAGCGACATGGTTGACCTGTCCCGGCACCAACTCCAGCACGTGATAGTGCTGTTGCACCTGAATCAGGTAGCGGTGATTGAGCTCGCTGAGCAGCAGGTTCTGCGCCGTGTCGACGATTTCTTCGACGCGCCGGGCAATGAACTGGGCGCGGTTGTGGCAGAAGCAGCGCACTTTCAATGACGGCTGCTGCGGGCCACGCGGCAGGTTGTTGAGGTAGTCGCGCAGGCAATCGAGCAACGCGTGGGGGCCGTCAAAACGGTTGACCAGCACTTCGTTCCAGCTGTTGAGCGTGACCTGGTCGAGGGTCAGCACAAGGTTTTCGCGCACCCCGGCGTAACTCAGTGAGTCGGTGCGCTCGGTGGTCATCAGGATATTCAGGTCGCGGTGGTGCTTGAGCGGATCGACACCGACGTTGACCAGCATCAGCACTTCGCTCGGCACCGCGGCACGCAGCAGCGGTTCTTCGGCAACGGTCGGCAAGGGCAGGGCGATGCACTGCTGCAGGCTGCCGAGCAGGTTGAACAACTCGAACTCGCTCATGTCGCTGGTGCCGGGGTGCAGCGCCAGTCGGGTGCTGCTGTCGATCACACCGTTGCGATGGCACCAGGTCAGGAGTTCAAGCAACTCGCGGCTGCGCTTGATCGGCGCGAAGTGCTCCCATTCCAGGGCATTCAGGCTGCCGTTGTACAAACCCCACTGGGTTTGCCCGGGCTCTTTTTTGTTCGGCGATTGCACCAGCGTCAGGGTGTCTTCGGCCAGATCCGGGGCGATGCCAGGATTGATGAATTCGACCTTGTCGGCCTTGCGCTCGAACGCGGCGTACAGGCGACGACCGAGCACGTTCAGGTCGCGCTTGTTGATCAGGCTGACGGTCTGTTCGGTGCGGGCGAACTGGGTCAGGAAGCGATAGCTGTAATTCAGCTCATTGACCAGCGCGCGGCGTTCGGCACTGACCTGACGGACTTTCCACTGGCTGCGGCTGTCGAGCAAGGCCAGCTGGCGCTGATCCCAATGCCATTCGTGCGCCAGGCGTTCCAGCAACGAGCGCTGCCAGCTTTGGGTGCGGCTGTTGCCGGTGAGCTTGCGGTTGACCTTGAGGTACAGCGCGCGCCGCACCAGCTCCAGACGTTCCGGCTCGTTGCGGGCGCTGAGGTATTCCTCGATGCGTCGGTACACCACCATGTACGGATCGAGCTCATCCAGATCCAGCTGATTGGCGAACACGGCTTGCTTGTAGCGCAGGCTCAGGCACTGCACGTTCGGGTGTTCGCTGGCGTAGACCTCGGTCAGCAACAGCTTGAGCACCGACTTGTAGGGCGACTCGATGCCCTTGAACAACTGCCACAGGCCGGCGCCGATGAACTCGCCCGGCGGAATCGTTGCCAGATGCCCGAGATCAAGCGTCTCGTCGGCGCGAATGAAGCGCTTGGACAACAAGGTGTGGGTGTAAAGGTCGTAAGCGCGTTCTTCGTAGACTGGCACCAGCCACCAGATCGGCGTACGCCCGGCCAGCCAGATCGCGGTGCGATAAAACTCGTCCAGCAACAGATAGTGCTGAGTGCTGCCGCAGTTTTCCGAGCTGAGCTGGGTGTCGCGTTCGCCTTTGACGAAACGCACCGGGTCGATCAGGAAGAAGTGCGCCTCGGCGCCTTGGGTCGCGGCCCAGGCCTCGAGCAGCTGACATTTCTTGCTCAATTCCGCCAGTTCGCTGTCCGTCAGGTCTGGCGCATGGCAGACCCACACGTCCATGTCGCTCTGATCGGCCTGAGCCAGGGTGCCAAGGCTGCCCATCAGGAATAGTCCGTGAATCGGCCGTGGCGGGTTGCTGCCGTGGCGTGGCTTGTAGGAGAACGAGCGGGTCAGGCGCTGCGCTTCGGCCAGCGCATTGGCGTCCGGCTCGTAATTGGACAGGCCGGCTGGCGTGCTGCCCGAGACATAACCCGGCAGCAGCGGGTGATTGACGTGGAAGAACAGTGGCAGCAGGGTCAATACACCTTGCTGGCGGGTCGACAAGCCTTCAAGTGCCCGGCCGAGCCGACCTTCATTGAGCTTGAGAAAACGCGCACGCAACTGGCTGAGTACCTTGCGGTCGATGCCTTCATCCAGGTCGGGGCGGATTTCGTGGGTGCGCGTCATGTCAGCTCAAACCGGCTCGCAGGCCGGACGAATAAGGTCTCGGAATGGGAGGCAGTTTAGCCTTTGCGCAGCGGGACTTTTAAGCTGAATTTGTTTTTTGACGTCAGATTTTTAGCGGGGGTGCCAGGTGGGCCCGCGGAAATCCCGTGGCAGGAGTTCCCGTGGGCAAAGACGGGAAAAATCAGGCGGTTGCCTGCTCTCTCAGAATGGTCAGCACGGTTTGCACATTTTGCGCGGCATCGCGACCCAGGCTGGTCAGATACCCGCCATCAGGCTGGTCGGTGAGTTCTTTCTCGAAGAGGCGTTTGGCGGCGGCGATATGTTTCGGGGCAGCGGTCTGATGAATTTTCAAACCTTCCTGGGAACTGTCCAGGTTGAAGAGTGCGAGGACTTCCAGTTCGGCAACCAACTCAGGGGTAAGCGACATAAGGACTCCAGACTTTCTAGGAATTGGACGACAGCGCCCCTAAGGTGAACCCGCTTTTGCGGCATGTCCAGTGCCGGAAACAGGCTTTTGCCTTGGAATGCTGTCTGTGGCGAGGGAGCTTGCTCCCGTTGGGGCGCGTAGCGGCCCCAAAATCTTGACGACTGCTACGCAGCCGAGCGGGAGCAAGCTCCCTCGCCACAGAGTCTAGTCTGGAAAATTTGCGTTACTGCTTTTCCGGTGGCAACTCAGGCAACGCACGCAGCGCGGTTTCATACCACTGGGTATCGAACGCCCGGTCTTCATCGAGCATCGCGTCAATCTCGTAGGCCAGCACGTGCGCCATCAGATTGAGGATCTCTTCACGCTCGACGCCCACCAGCGTCAGCTTGTTGAAGGTCGCCTTGGCCGCTGGCGGGTTGTCGCTTTCGATCTGGTTCTCGATGGCTTCGATCAACGTCGCCTCGGTGAACTCTTCTTCGTCGTTGTCGATGTCTGTCGGCTCGCTCATGGCAGGCTCCTCAAGGAAAGGCGCCAGTTTACCCGCATTCAGCGGCGTGATGCTGCTGGCAGGATCGTGGCGGGCGATCTATAAACAGTGACTGCCCACCCCGCACGGCCTGGAGGCTATGTGATGTTCAAACTCTACGGATTCGCTGTCAGCAACTACTACAACATGGTCAAACTCGCGCTGCTGGAGAAGGGCCTGGCGTTCGAAGAGGTCACCTTCTACCCGACGCCGACCCCGGAATCGCTGGCGATCAGCCCGCGCGGCAAAGTGCCGGTGCTGGGCGTCGAAGCGGGGTTCATCAACGAAACCGCGATCATCCTCGAATACCTCGAACAGACCCAGAAAGGCACACCGCTGCTGCCGAGCGATCCATTCGAGCGTGCGCAGGTATTGGCGATTGCCAAGGAAATCGAGTTGTACATCGAGCTGCCGGGGCGCGCCTGTTATGGCGAAGCGTTCTTTGGCTCGCCTGTACCGGAGGCGATCAAGGAGAAAACCAAAGCCGAGCTGCTGCTGGGTTTCGCGGCGCTGGGTCGACACGGCAAATTCGCCCCGTACGTGGCGGGCGACAGCCTGAGCATTGCGGATTTGTACTTCCTGTACAGCGTGCCGCTGGCCTGTGCGGTCGGGCAGAAGTTGTTCGGAATCGATTGGCTGGCAGAGATGCCGAAAGCCAAGGCGCTGCTGGAGCGGCTTGAGCAGAATCCGCATGTGCAGAAGATTGCAGCGGACAAAGAGGCGGCGATGCCGGCGTTTTTGGCGATGATCGCTGCCAAGAAGTGAGTATTGTGGCGTTTGTAAATAGGTAATCGCTGGCAAGCCAGCTCCCACAGGTCTTTGGGTCGAACGCAAAATTGTGTTCCAACAAAGAACCCTGTGGGAGCTGGCTTGCCAGCGATGCTTTTAGCGGCTGGCGATCAGGGCCTGACCGCGAACCACGGCGGCCTTGACCTGCGCCGGTGCAGTCCCGCCGATGTGGTCACGGGCGTTCACCGAACCTTCCAGGGTCAGCACGGCGAACACGTCCTGCTCGATCTGGTCGCTGAACTGGCGCAGTTCTTCCAGGCTCATCTCGGCCAGATCCTTGCCAGTGTCCACGCCGTACTTCACCGCGTGACCGACGATTTCGTGGCAGTCACGGAACGGCAGGCCACGGCGCACCAGGTAGTCCGCCAGGTCGGTCGCGGTGGAGAAACCGCGCAGCGCCGCTTCACGCATGATCGCGTGCTTTGGCTTGATCGCCGGGATCATGTCGGCAAAGGCGCGCAGCGAATCGCGCAGGGTGTCGGCGGCGTCGAACAGCGGCTCTTTGTCTTCCTGGTTGTCCTTGTTGTAGGCCAGTGGCTGGCCCTTCATCAGGGTCAGCAGGCCCATCAGTGCGCCGAATACGCGGCCGGTCTTGCCGCGTACCAGCTCCGGCACATCCGGGTTTTTCTTTTGCGGCATGATCGAGCTGCCGGTGCAGAAGCGGTCCGGCAGATCGATGAACTGGAACTGCGCGCTGGTCCACAGCACCAGCTCTTCGGAGAAGCGCGACAGGTGCATCATCGCGATGCTCGCGGCCGAGCAGAATTCGATGGCGAAGTCGCGATCGGAAACATTGTCCAGCGAGTTGCCGCCGACGGCGTCGAAGCCCAGCAGTTGTGCGGTGTATTCGCGGTCGATCGGGTAGGTGGTGCCGGCCAGCGCGGCGCTGCCCAGTGGCATGCGGTTGGTGCGCTTGCGGCAGTCGACCAGACGCTCGTAGTCGCGGCTGAGCATTTCGAACCACGCCAGCATGTGGTGGCCGAAGGTCACTGGCTGAGCAGTTTGCAGGTGAGTGAAGCCGGGCATGATGCTCGCGGCTTCGCGCTCGGCCTGCTCCAGCAGGCCTTTTTGCAGGCGGGTGATCTCGGCCAGGATCAGGTCGATTTCATCACGCAGCCACAGCCGGATGTCGGTGGCGACCTGGTCGTTGCGGCTGCGCCCGGTGTGCAGTTTCTTGCCGGTGATGCCGATGCGATCGGTCAGGCGCGCTTCGATGTTCATGTGCACGTCTTCGAGGTCGACGCGCCAGTCGAACTGGCCGGCCTCGATTTCGCCCTGAATGGTTTTCAGGCCGTCGATGATGCTGTCGCGCTCGGCATCGGTCAGCACGCCGACCTTGGCCAGCATGGTGGCGTGGGCAATCGAGCCCATGATGTCGTGGCGATACAGGCGCTGGTCGAAAGTGACGGAGGCGGTGAAGCGGGCGACGAAGGCGTCGACGGGTTCACTGAAGCGGCCGCCCCAGGACTGATTGGTCTTGTCAGTGCTCATGAATTCGCTCGTATCGGCTTGAAGAAAGAAGGCGTGAAACGCTGGCGCGGATAATAACAGGGTTGCCAATCCTGTCGCTGACACCGGTCGATACGTTTTTTTCTCATCTGCTCATTCATAGTCGGCGCCGTCTGCGGGGGATTTGCGCAAGGATATTTTTCGATTGAGCAATATCGGCCCGGCAAGCGTCTACAGTTGGACATAAGGGTCGGCGCGACTGCGGAACGCGCAAAGGTCTTGACGCCGACTATAAGAAGAGGGGGTGGGTGGTTTTGTCCTTTGGCATACCCCGTGAAAAACGCAGGAAACAGCGGGCTTTGAGCGGTACGACCCGGACACTGGCAAATATTGCTGGCCGACGTACGGCACTTTTTGGCGCTCGGGCTAGTCTTAGCGTGGATCGCGGTGACGGACGTCACTTCACCTGTCTACGCTATCCTTGTGCGAGACTCACGCAGGAATCCAGCGCAATATGAATGTCCTGATCGTTGATGACGAACCACTGGCTCGCGAGCGCCTAAGCCGAATGGTAAGCGAGCTCGAGGGTTATACAGTCCTGGAGCCCAGCGCCACGAATGGCGAAGAGGCGCTGGCGCTGATCGACAGCCACAAGCCGGATATCGTGCTGCTCGATATCCGCATGCCGGGCCTCGATGGCCTGCAGGTCGCTGCCCGTCTGTGCGAGCGCGAAACGCCACCGGCCGTGGTGTTTTGCACCGGCCCCGATGAATTTGCCGTGGAAGCCCTGCAGGCCAGCGCCGTGGGCTATGTGGTGAAACCCGTGCGAACCGAACATCTGCATGACGCCCTGAAACGGGCTGAACGTCCCAACCGGGCGCAACTCTCGGCCCTGACCCGTCCCGCCGCCGAAAGCGGTAACGGCCCGCGCAGTCACATCAGCGCCCGTACCCGCAAAGGCATCGAGCTGATCCCGCTGGATCAGGTGGTCTATTTCATAGCCGATCACAAATACGTGACCCTGCGCCATGAAAGCGGCGAAGTGCTGCTGGACGAACCGCTGAAAGCCCTCGAAGATGAATTCGGCGAGCGTTTTGTGCGCATCCACCGCAACGCGCTGGTCGCCCGCGACCGCATCGAGCGTCTGCAACGCACACCGCTGGGGCATTTCCAGCTATTCCTCAAAGGCCTCAATGGTGATGCGCTGATCGTCAGCCGTCGGCATGTGGCCGGTGTGCGCAAGATGATGCAGGGCCTCTGACCCGGTCTTCGCGCACGGTTTCACGTTCTTCTGCCGGGCATTGCAGGCCAGGGAGGCCACGCCGTTTCTGATTCAAGTCAAAGTGGATTTGGCTGAGCTGTTATTATCCGCCGTATCTATTCAGTACGGATTGATCCATGTCCTCTCGCGAAATCCGCATCGCCACCCGTAAAAGTGCGCTGGCCCTCTGGCAGGCCGAATACGTCAAAGCCCGTCTGGAAGCGGCCCATCCGGGTCTGCTGGTGACGCTGGTGCCCATGGTCAGTCGCGGCGACAAGCTGCTCGACTCGCCGCTGTCGAAAATCGGCGGCAAGGGCCTGTTCGTCAAGGAACTGGAAACCGCGCTGTTGGAAAACGAAGCCGACATCGCCGTGCACTCGATGAAAGACGTGCCGATGGACTTCCCCGAAGGCCTTGGTCTGTTCTGCATTTGCGAACGCGAAGACCCGCGTGATGCCTTCGTTTCCAATACCTATCAAAGCCTGGATGCGCTGCCTGCCGGCGCCATCGTTGGCACTTCCAGCCTGCGGCGTCAGGCGCAACTGCTGACCCGTCGTCCTGATCTGGAAATCCGCTTCCTGCGCGGCAACGTCAATACTCGCCTGGCCAAACTCGATGCCGGCGAGTACGACGCGATCATCCTCGCGGCAGCCGGCCTGATCCGTCTCGGTTTCGAAGAGCGCATCACCTCAGCCATCAGTGTTGACGACAGTCTGCCGGCCGGTGGCCAGGGCGCTGTCGGCATCGAATGCCGCAGTGCCGACACGCAGATTCACGCCTTGCTCGCACCGTTGCATCACGCCGACACCGCTTCGCGCGTGACCGCTGAACGTGCCCTCAACAAACACCTGAATGGCGGCTGCCAGGTGCCGATCGCCTGCTACGCCGTGCTCGAAGGTGAGCAACTGTGGCTGCGTGGTCTGGTCGGCGAGCCGAGCGGTGGCAAGCTGCTCAGCGCCGAAGCGCGTGCGCCGCGGGCCAATGCCGAAGCGTTGGGCGTGCAGGTCGCTGAAGATCTGCTCGGTCAGGGTGCCGACGACATTCTCAAAGCAGTGTATGGCGAGGCAGGTCACGAGTGACTGGCTGGCGCCTGCTGCTGACGCGTCCTGCGGATGACTGCGCGGCGCTGGCCGAGGTGTTGGCCGGACAGGGGATTTCCAGCAGTTGCCTGCCGCTTCTGGACATAGCGCCGCTGCCGGTCTCTGACAAGATACGTCAGGCGCTGGCGCGGCTTTCGGGTTGCAGCGCGGTCATCGTGGTCAGCAAACCGGCGGCGCGGATTGCGCTTGATCTGCTGGACGCTCATGGGCTTCAGTCGCTGTCGATGCCGTGGTTCAGCGTCGGTGCGGCGACCGCGCAGATTCTTCGCGATCACGGTCTCGACGTACACTTTCCCGCCGACGGCGATGACAGTGAAGCCCTGCTGCAATTGCCGCGTCTGCGCGAGGCGGTCACCGAGTCCGGCGCGCAGGTGTTGATCCTGCGTGGCGAGGGTGGTCGCGAGCTGCTCGCCGAGCGCCTGCGCGCGCTTGGTGCTAGTGTCGAGTATCTGGAGTTGTATCGGCGTGACCTGCCGGCCTACCCGCCGCAAGAGCTGCCGCGGCGCATTGCAGCGGAACGCTTGAACGGGCTGGTGGTCAGCAGTGGACAGGGTTTCGAGCACCTGCGCCAGATGGCCGGCGATGCCTGGCCTGCGATTGCGCAGCTGCCGTTGTTTGTGCCAAGCCCAAGGGTCGCCGAGCTGGCACATGCCGCCGGGGCCCGAACAGTTGTGGATTGCCGCGGCGCGAGTGCCGCGGCTTTGCTGACGGCGTTACGGGAGCATCCCGTGCCCGTTCTCTAATGCAAAGGATGGATACGTGAGCGAAACAGCCTTGCCTAAAGATGATGTCCAGCCTGTGATCGATGCCCAGGTTGAAACTCCACCGCCGGCCAAAGAGCCGCGCCGAGGCAACGGACTGGCCATCGTCGCCCTGTTGCTCGGCGCTGCCGGCGTGGCGATCGGTGGCTGGGGTGTCTGGCAGGTGCGTCACCTGCAGAGCAACACTGCACAACAGTCAGGCCAGGTGCAGGCACTGAACGATCAGGCACAGAGCCTCAAGCTCAACGAACAGCGCCTGACCGAGCGCCTCGCGCAACTGCCTGGTGCCGATGAACTCGCCGAGCGTCAGCGTCTGGTGACGCAACTGCAGGGGGATCAGCAGCGCCTCAACCAGCGTCTGGAAACCGTTCTCGGCGCCAGTCGCAAGGACTGGCGTCTGGCCGAGGCCGAGCATCTGCTGCGTCTGGCGAGTCTGCGTCTTTCGGCCTTGCAGGACATCAGCAGCGCCCAAGCGCTGGTGCAGGGCGCCGACGAGATTCTGCGTGAACAAAACGACCCGGGTTCGTTCGCCGCCCGCGAGCAAGTGGCGAAAACCCTTGTCGCCCTGCGCAGCACCGAGCAGCCGGATCGCACCGGTCTGTTCCTGCGCATCGGTGCCTTGCGTGATCAGGTCATCGAACTGACCGAGCTGGCGCCGGAGTACAAGGATCGCGGCGAATCACTGCTGGGCCTGACCGCTGACGGCGATGGCGCCAGTCGCTGGGCGCAGTGGTGGGATCAGGTGTCGCGCTACATCCGCATCGATTTCAATGCCGACAAGAATGTGAAGCCACTGCTGGCCGGGCAAAGTCTGAGCCAGGTGCGTCTGGCCCTCAGCCTCGCGCTGGAGCAGGCGCAATGGGCTGCGCTCAATGGCCAGGCGCCGGTCTACACCCAGGCACTGACCGAGGCGCGGGACGTGCTCAAGGGCAATTTCAATCCGGATAATCCGCAGAGCAAAATCATGCTCGAACAGGTTGCCGAGCTGAGCCAGCAACCGGTCACCGTCAAGACCCCGGACCTGACCGGCACGCTGAGCGCGGTGCAGGCTTATCTGGAACGCCGCAACGTCAACGCTGAAGAATCGGTCAAACCGTTCGCCAAACCTGCCGCCAACACTGCGCAGGAGACCACGCCATGAAGCGCCTGTATGTGATCGTGTTTCTGGTGATCGCGGCGACAGCGGCGCTGGGCCTGGCGATTGCCGAGCATTCCGGTTACGTGCTGGTTGCCTACAAGAGCTTTCGCTATGAATCGAGTCTATGGGCGGCGCTGGCACTGATCGCAGTGTTGTGGCTGCTGATCTGGGGCATCAAGGCCTTGGTCGAGCTGGTCATGGCCTCCAGTGGCGTGGTCAATCCGTGGTCGCGCCGTAACCGTAGCCGGCGGGTGCAGGTGGCCATCGAACACGGGCAGCTGGATCTGGCCGAGGGTCGCTGGGCCAGCGCGCAACGTCACCTGTCTCGCGCCGCCGAGGCCGAGCGCCAGCCGCTGTTGTATTACCTCGGCGCGGCACGCGCGGCCAACGAACAAGGCAAGTACGAAGAGTGCGATCAGTTGCTTGAACGTGCGCTGGAGCGCCAGCCGCAGGCCGAGTTGGCGATTGCCTTGAGTCATGCGCAGTTGCAGACCGATCGTGGTGACACCGACGGCGCCCTGGTGACCCTGCAAGCGATGCACGAGCGGCATCCGCATAACGTGCAGACTTTGCGACAGTTGCAGCGTCTGCATCAGCAACGCGGCGACTGGTCGGCGGTGATTCGCCTGTTGCCGGAATTGCGCAAGGACAAGGCTTTGCCGCCAGCCGAACTGGCTGAACTCGAACGACGCGCCTGGGGTAACAACCTGTCGCTGGCGGCACACCGCGACGAAGACGGCAAGGTCGGTCTGCAGTCACTCACCCGTGCCTGGGAGCAGTTGACTTCCGCGCAGCGTCAGGAGCCGGCGCTGGTGCTGGCATACGCTGAACAACTGCGTCAGCTGGGTGCCCAGGTGGAAGCCGAGGAAGTCCTGCGCAGCGCCCTCAAGCGCAAGTACGACAGCCATCTCGCGCGTCAGTATGGGCTGGTGCGCGGCAGCGATCCGGCGCGTCAGTTGCAGGCCGCTGAAGGCTGGCTCAAGGAGCATCCGGCGGATCCGAGCCTGTTGCTGACCCTCGGTCGGCTGTGTCTGCAAACCAGCTTGTGGGGCAAGGCACGGGATTATCTGGAAAGCAGTCTGCGCGTGCAGCGCAACCCGGAAGCCTGCGCCGAGCTGGCGCGTCTGCTTGCGCAACTGGGTGACACCGAGCGCAGTAATCAGCTGTTCCAGGAAGGTCTCGGATTGCTGGATGAGCGTCTGCTGGCCGCGCCGTTGCCGGTGCCGGTTCACGCCTGATATCGCGAGGGAGCATGCTCCCTCGTCAACGTGCAGTGAGCGAAAAATTACCTGTGGCGGGCGTCTTGGGCAAAGTCCTACAACGGGATACACCTTTTCTTCTCGCGCCTGTCGGGTTTTCCCTACACTTCTGGTGAACTGTCGCCATGCACCTGCCTTGAAAGGCTGACAAGCTTTCCTCTACCGTAACTGCCTGTCTCCACTGTTACGGAAAAGCCATGTCGTTGGCCTGTTCACGCTCCTTGTTTTTCACGGCTTTCACTGCAGGGGCCATGGCCCTGGGAGCTTCCTATTATCTCGAATACGCGGTGGGGCTGACGCCCTGCAGCCTGTGCCTGGCCCAACGCTTCTTCATGGCGTTGCTGGCAGCCTGTTGCGGGCTGGCGGCGATCCATGGCCCACGGCGTGTCGGCCTGTCGCTCTATTGGGCTGCCGCGCTTGGCCTGAGCCTGGCTGGTACCACGGCGGCCTGGCGGCAGGTGCTGCTGCAGAGTGATCCGCTGGTGCAAATGACCCGCTGCGCGCCCGATTCCGAAGCGCTGTTCAGCAACCTGCCATGGTTGTGTGCAACGATGCGGATGTTCAAGGGTGGTGTCGATTGCGCGGAAATTTCCTGGACGCTGTTCGATTTGAGCATCCCGGAATGGAGTCTGCTGTTCTTTGTGGCGATGTCGATCCTGGCGGTGTACCAATTGCTGCGTCTGGTCTGGAGCGCCCTGCAACGACCGCTCAGCGGCGAAGCGTCGCACCGGGTGCTGGTCGGGGATTAAACACTTGTATGAACTTTATCTCCTGCGTACCTTGAAGCCATAGGCGTGCGGGCATAATCTGGCCCGCACGTGTCATTGGATTTATGTTGCTCGATGACGCTCTGCCCGGTCGGCCTCCAAGCGATAAAAGCCAGAAGAGGGGCGCGGGTGTAGAGCAGCATGACCCACAAGGGAAGAGAGATCGCCATGCTCGAAAGTTGTCAGAATGCTCAGGAACGCTGGGGTGGAGTTCATCTGCTGATCGACCGCTGGTTGCAGGAGCGTGAAGAACTGATCGGTGCCTACGACAAGTTGGGCGACAAACCACAGGCTCTGTCCGAGAACCGTAAACCCTTGCTGGAATTCTGCGGCGTGCTGGTCGATTACGTTTCGGCCGGGCACTTCGAGATCTACGAACAGCTGACCGGTGAAGCCAAGGCCTTCAACGACAAGCGCGGTCTGGAACTCGCCGAAACCCTCTACCCGCGTATCGACGTCATCACCGAAAAACTCCTCGCGTTCAACGACCTTTGCGACGAAGGCAAATGCGTCGCCGAGAAGTTCAAGGAGCTGGGTGGCCTGCTGCACGAACGCTTCGAACTGGAAGACTGCCTGATCGAAGTGCTGCACACGGCACACAAGGAAGAAGATACCGCTCAGGCCTGATTGGTTTTCTCAGGCAAAAAAAAACGCGATGCGCCGAAAGCGCACCGCGTTTTTTTATGCCGGCGAATCGGCGTCGGTCAGCTCGTTGCACCGCGCAATTCGACTTCAAACACCAGCGGTGTGAACGGCGCGATCAGATCGCCCGCACCGTCGGCGCCATAGGCCTGATCCGATGGAATCACCAGTCGCCATTTCGCGCCCACCGGCATGTTTTGCAAAGCGGTGCGCCACCCGGCAATCACGCTGTCGAGGCTGAACCATTGTGGCTGAGTGTTCTGATCGAACACGGTGCCATCCGGCAGGCGACCGACATACAGCACCTGCACTTTTCCATCAGGGCCTGCCTTGGTGCCGGTGCCTGGTGTCAGCTCGGTGAGCAGGATGCCGTCAGCCAGTTGCTTCACACCCGGTTTGGCTTTTTCAGCCGTCAGAAAACGCTGCTCGTTTTCCATCGCGGCGTCGCTCGAAGGCATCGCGGCGTGTTCGGCATTTTGCGATTCATGGTCGGCCAAAATCTGTTCGATGCGCGCTTCACTCAGCGCCAGCGGCTTGCCTTGATAGGCCTGCTGCAAACCATCGACCAGTGCCTGAATCTGCAGTTGCGGCACCTCTTGGCGCAGCCGCTCACCGAGGCTGGCGCCGAGGCTGTAGGCCAGATCGTGAGCGTCGTTCGCGGTGGTTTTTTCGTCGGCGTGTGCCGCTGAAAAAATCATGCAGAGGGATAAAAAAAGGTAGCGCGACATGAGCTCTCTCCGTCCTGAATTGCGGTGGATTATGCCAGCGCGAACGTCTGCAACGGTGAACTGCTTTTGACTTTGTGCAGAACATTTTCGCTTCGTTGCAACGCAACGGTTTCGTTACTGTCAAGATGACCTAGCGGCGGTAACTGCAGAGGTCTAGTATGAGCCGCACTCACGTCAGCCAGGAGGTAAACCATGTCGGCCACCAAGAAGCCTGTAAACACTCCGTTGCACTTACTCCAACAACTCTCGGGCAGCCTGCTCGAGCATTTGGAAAACGCTTGCTCCCAAGCCTTGGCTGATGCTGAAAAACTGCTCGCCAAACTGGAAAAGCAACGCGGCAAGGCGCAAGAAAAACTGCACAAGTCCCGCACCAAATTGCAGGACGCCGCTGCTGCCGGTAAAGCCAAGGCACAGAACAAGGCCAAGGCTGCCGTCAAGGAACTTGAAGACCTGCTCGATGCGTTGAAGGATCGTCAGTCCGACACTCGCGGCTACATTCTGCAACTCAAGCGCGATGCCCAGGAAAGCCTGAAACTGGCCCAGGGTGTCGGCCGGGTGCAAGAGGCCGCCGGCAAGGCGTTGTCTTCCCGCGCTGCCAAACCTGCTGCAGCGTCTGCGAAAAAAGCGCCAGCCAAACCGGCTGCGGCGAAAGCCCCGGCGAAAACTGCTGCAGCCAAACCAGCGGCAAAACCAGCGGCCAAGGCCCCGGCTAAAACTGCCGCCAAACCTGCTGCAAAAACCGCAGTGAAAAAACCGGCTGCGGCGAGCGCTGCAAAACCGGCCGCACGTACTGCTGCTGCCAAGCCTGCAGCGGCAAAACCGGCTGCCAAGCCAGCGGCAAAACCAGCTGCGCGCAAAGCCGCTCCGGCCAAAACCGCTGCTGCCAAACCTGCGGCGAAAACCGCCGCTGCAAAACCGGCAGCCAAGACTGCGGCCAAACCGGTCGCGGCAAAACCTGCTGCCAAGGTTGCTGCCAAACCGGCGGCCAAGCCTGCCGCTAAAACCGCTGCCAAACCAGCGAGCAAACCTGCAGCAGCAAAACCTGCAACTGCTGCGGCCAAGCCTGCTGCCAAACCAGTAGCCGCAAAGCCAGCAGTTAAACCAGCCGCCAAGCCGGTTGCCAAACCTGCCGCGAAAAAACCGGCTGTTGCCAAACCCGCTGCCGCCAAGCCGACGACTTCACCTGCCGCCAAGCCAGCCGCTCCGGCGCCGGCGGCCGCGCCTGCTCCGGCCGCTTCCACCTCGACCACCACGACTGCGCCAACGCCAGCCGCTGCGTCGAGCGCCAGCAGCAACCCGACCAGCGCTTCCTAAGTGCCGGTTGCCGCGACGCGCAGCACTTGCAGCGCGTCGCGGTTCGGGCTGGCGGTCGATCCCGCCAGACTCTCCAGCCATTGCCTCGACGCTGAGACGTCATCGCGCGGCCAGGCCTGCGCAATCTGTTCCAGTTGCCACAGCAGATGCCGTTCGGCTTCCAGCTCCAGCGCTTTCATTTGTTCTCGCAGACCCTTGAGTATCGGATCGTCTTCGGCCAGGGTTTTCCATTGAGTGCGCAATGCACGCAGTGGCTGCACCACCTCCGCATCCCAAGGCCCCACCAGCGTTTTCAACTGCTCCAGGCGTTGTTCGTCGCAGGCCACGCCACGTTGTTCCAACCACAGACCGCACAGCAGCAGGCAGACATTGGCCCCTGCCGTTTGCAGTTGCAGGCAGGCAGGTTCCACGCCCGGTCGGGCGTAGGTGGCAAGGGAAAAGCTCCACAGGTCAGAGGACATCGTGCTACTCGCGCCAGTTGTGAGCGAAGCTGGTAGACTCCGCCGCCATTATGATCCGACTTCAGAACCTGACTTTACAGCGTGGCCCGCAACGTCTGCTAGAAGACGCCGAGCTGACCCTGCACGCCGGCCACAAAGCCGGCCTCATCGGTGCCAACGGCGCCGGAAAATCCAGCCTGTTCGCCTTGCTGCGTGGCGAGTTGCACCCGGACTCGGGCGATTGCCTGCTGCCGGCTGACTGGCGGATCGCGCACATGCGCCAGGAGGTCGACACGCTCGAGCGCCTGGCGGTCGACTATGTGCTCGATGGCGACCTGCGTCTACGTGAGGTACAACGTAACCTCGCCGTGGCCGAAGCGGCCCACGATGGCACGGCTCTGGCCCGCCTGCACGCCGAGCTCGACAGCGCCGACGGCTATACCGCCGATGCGCGGGCACGCAAGTTGCTGGCAGGTCTCGGTTTCACCAACGAGCAGATGGACCGTCAGGTAGGCGATTTCTCCGGTGGCTGGCGGATGCGTCTGAACCTGGCGCAGGCCTTGATGTGTCCGTCGGACCTGTTGCTGCTCGACGAACCGACCAACCACCTGGATCTCGACGCGATCATCTGGCTCGAAGAGTGGCTGAAAAGTTATCCGGGCACCTTGCTGCTGATTTCCCACGACCGCGACTTCCTCGATGAAGTGGTCGATCACGTGGCGCATGTCGATCAGCGCAAACTGACCCTGTACCGTGGCGGCTACACCGCGTTCGAACGTGCCCGTGCCGAACGTCTGGCCCAGCAGCAACAGGCCTACGAGAAGCAGCAGGCGCAACGTGCGCACATGGAAAGCTACATCGCCCGCTTCAAGGCCCAGGCCACCAAGGCCCGTCAGGCGCAGAGCCGGATCAAGGCCCTGGAGCGCATGGAAGAGCTGTCGGCGGCCCACGTCGATTCGCCGTTCGATTTCGTGTTCCGCGAATCGACCAAGATCTCCAGTCCGCTGATCGACCTGTCCGATGCACGTCTGGGTTACGGCGAAAAAACCATCCTGGAGAAGGTCAAGCTGCAACTGACCCCGGGTGCGCGGATCGGTCTGCTCGGGCCGAACGGTGCCGGTAAATCGACCCTGATCAAGAACCTCGCCGGTGAGCTCGAGCCGCTGGCCGGGCGTCTGACCCGTGGCGAGAACACGGTGGTTGGCTACTTCGCCCAGCATCAGCTTGACTCGCTGGATGCCAAGGCCAGCCCGCTGCTGCACCTGCAGCGTCTGGCACCGACCGAACGTGAACAAACGCTGCGTGACTTCCTCGGTGGTTTCGACTTCCGTGGCGCGCGTATCGACGAACCGGTGCTGAATTTCTCCGGTGGCGAGAAAGCGCGTCTGGCGCTGGCGTTGATCGCCTGGGAACGGCCGAACCTGTTGCTGCTCGACGAACCGACCAACCACCTCGACCTGGAAATGCGCCTGGCGCTGACCATGGCGCTGCAGGAATTCAGCGGCGCGGTACTGGTGGTGTCTCACGATCGGCACTTGCTCAAGAGCACCACCGACAACTTCTACCTGGTCGCTGACGGCAAGGTCGAAGAGTTCGATGGCGACCTCGAAGACTACGCGCGCTGGCTGGTGGAATACCGTCAGCGCAACGCCCCGGTCAGCAACACCCCGGTCAACCCGGACAAGACCGACAAGAAGGCCCAGCGGCAGGCCGCTGCTGCGCTGCGTCAGCAACTGGCACCGCACAAGCGTGAAGCCGACAAGCTCGAAGCCGAACTGGGCAAGCTCCACGAAAAACTCGCCAAGGTCGACGCCAGCCTCGCTGACAGCGACATCTACGAGCCGGCGCGCAAGAACGAGTTGCGCGATCTGCTGGCCGAGCAAGCCAAATTGAAGGTGCGCGAAGCCGAGCTGGAAGAGGCGTGGATGGAGGCACTCGAAACGCTGGAAAGCATGCAGGCGGAGCTGGAGACGTTGTCCTGATGGATGCGTTTCAGTGGCCGCTGCCGGCGGTGTGGGTCGAGCCGATCTGGCTCGGTGTGCAGATTCTGCTGATCCTGCTGGCCGGTTATTTCGCTCAGCGTGTCGTCGCTCGATTCCTCACCCGCCTGGGTGAGCGCTATCCGTTTCCGCCGCAGCTGTTGATGCCGCTGCGTGGCGTATTGCGCTGGCTGATCATGGGCAGCGCGGTGATCTTTGTGCTGGAGCGGCTAGGCGTGTCGGCCACGGTGTTGTGGACGGCGCTGTCGGGGTTCGTCGCGGTGGCGGCGGTGGCGTTCTTCGCCATGTGGAGTGTGCTGTCGAACCTGCTTTGCGCGATTCTGATCTTCACCGTCGGCCCGTTCCGTCTCGGCGATGTGGTGGAGCTGGTGGATACCACCGACAAGCCCGGCGTCAAAGGCCGGGTGGTGGCGATCAATCTGCTTTACACCACGTTGATCGAAGCCGAGGAGCTGGGGACTGGCAGCGCCATGGTGCAGGTGCCGAACAGTTTGTTTTTCCAGCGTTCGGTGCGGCGTTGGCGCGGGAGCGATGTGTTTCCTTCCAGCGGGTTCGAGAAGTAGATTTTCCAAGCAAGATCAAAAGATCGCAGCCTGCGGCAGCTCCTACATTGAAATGCGATCCCTGTGGGAGCTGCCGCAGGCTCGGGCCGCGATCGGACGATCTTTTGCTTTTAGGCCCAAACCGCATTAGCTTTGACGTCTGTCACGATTCAGAGTCGAGGTGTGCGATGGAGCTTCAAACATGGCTGGCATTCTTTGCCGCCTGCTGGGTGATCAGTCTGTCCCCGGGTGCTGGCGCCATCGCGTCGATGTCCAGCGGTCTGCAATACGGTTTCTGGCGCGGTTACTGGAACGCCCTCGGCCTGCAGATCGGCCTGGCGGTGCAGATCGCGATTGTCGGCGCCGGGGTCGGCGCGATCCTCACCGCATCGGCCACCGCATTCCACGCGATCAAATGGTTCGGTGTGGCCTATCTGGTCTATCTGGCGATCAAGCAATGGCGCGCACTGCCGATGGACATGAGCGATGACGCCGCCGTACGCCCTATCGGCCGGCCTATGGCGCTGGTGTTCCGTGGTTTTCTGGTGAACATCAGCAACCCCAAGGCCTTGGTGTTCATGCTCGCGGTGCTGCCGCAGTTCATTAATCCGCATGCGCCGCTGCTGATCCAGTACGTGGTGATCGGCGTGACCATGATCGCGGTCGACCTGATCGTCATGGCCGGCTACACCGGACTGGCGTCCAAGGTGCTGCGCCTGTTGCGTACGCCGAAGCAGCAGAAACGCATGAACCGCACCTTTGCCGGGCTGTTCATCGGTGCGGCGGCGTTCATGGCGACGTTGCGTAAAGCGGTGGTGTAAAAGCTTCGTGTCTAGTCCTGAAATAGGTTTACACGTGTTTCACCCTAACGCCCGATGCACCGCATCGGGCGTTTTGTATTTCAAGGATAGGTGCGGGCGTTCCTGGTTGTAGATCAAGATTGCCTCCCGCACCATCCGCTCCGCTTGTGCCAGGTCTGTCGG